>NZ_OY763408.1:2400000-2700000 GCF_963667405.1 uncultured Sphaerochaeta sp.
ATGTTCAACCAGGATCCAGCGCTGCTCAATCTCGGGGTGTACGCCCTCAGGCGCTGGTTCCTGCTCACTCCCTTGGTGGGGTACCAGGTGATCGCCGGAAACTTCTTCCAGGCAATCGGCAAAAGCAAGATTGCCTTGACCCTTACCCTGTCCAGGCAAGGGCTCTTTCTGATTCCGGCAATCCTGCTCTTTGCACACTTCTTCGGCATGCAGGGCATCCTGTGGTCAGCCCCGGTAGCCGATGCACTCTCAACGGTACTTACCAGCGTCTTCTTCTTCCGAGGAATGCGTGACCTGGAGAAGAAGGCTGCCCACATCTAGCGAAGGCTCTGTGTCTTGGTAAAGACTTCCAGAAGCGGTTGCCACCACTCCTTGCCTCCCGAGACCTCCCCGATGCCGCGTATCTTCTTCAGACGATAGCGTACCAGGTTGTCCAGCGGCTTGTTGCACAGCACATCAAGGTCGCGGATGATTGTCTCCTTGATCGCCTGGGCGGTCTGCTCGGTGCTGCGTTCGGGGATGATGTCGTGGATGACCGAGAACTCCTTGAGGTGGTGGCTGGTCATTTTCATCGCCTCGGCAGCTTCCTTCGCCTTGCTCGGATCACGCAGCAAAATGGAGGCAAAGCCTTCGGGGGTGATGACCGAATACACGGCATGCTCGAGCATGTACAGCTTATCCCCCACCCCGATGCCCAAGGCTCCTCCGCTGCCGCCTTCACCGATGATGAAGCAAAGCACAGGGGTCTTGAGGGTGGAGAAGACTTTCAGGTTCTCAGCAATCGCCTGCCCGATGCCACGCTCCTCAGCCCCAAGGCCTGGATAGGCGCCCGGGGTGTCGATGAAACAGACAACCGGACGGCCGAACTTCTCGGCCTGCTTGGCAAGACGCAAAGCCTTGCGATACCCCTCGGGATTGCTCATGCCATAGTTGCACAGCACATTCTCCTTGAAGTTCGCACCCTTGCGGTTGCCGATGAAGGTGATGGCTCTCCCCCCCACCATACCGATGCCCCCGATCATTGCCGGGTCATCACCATAGAGGCGGTCGCCATGGAGTTCCATGAAGGAGTCACAGATCAGATCGATGAAGGTCTTGGCACCCGGCCTGCCCTGCTGGCGGCTGCGCAGTACGCAGTCCCAACTGGAAGTGCCTTCACAGGTGTAGGAGGTTTTTACCACCGTCTCAATGGTATCGAGGGATTGTTTCAGATCAGGCATGGACGGCCTCCTTTCTGGTATGGGTCTTGATCAAAAAGGAGAGGGTCTGCTTCAGCTTGTCCCGACTGACCAAGGCGTCGACAAAACCCTTGGACTGCTGGAACTCGGAGCGCTGGAAGCCTTCAGGCAGCTTCTCGCGGATGGTGCCCTCGATGACACGGGGTCCGGCAAATCCGATGATCGCTCCGGGCTCGGCAAGGATGACATCCCCAAGCATGGCAAAGGAGGCAGTCACCCCACCGGTGGTGGGATTGGTCAGCACCAAGAAGAGCGGGGTCTTCGTTTCCTCAAGCAGTGCGGCGGCACTGGCGGTCTTGGCCATCTGCATGAGAGAGAAAATCCCCTCCTGCATCCTGGCTCCACCGCTTGCGGTGAAGATGACCACCGGCCATCCGCGCAGGGCACCCTCGATCATCGCCTGGGTGATCTTCTCCCCTACCACCGAGCCCATGCTTCCGCCCATGAAGGCAAAGGACATGATGGCGATGATGGCGTTGTCACCCTCGATCGTACAGCTTCCGATGGTCACTGCGTCGTTGAGGGAGGACTTCTTCTCGTTCTCCTTGAGCTTATCCTCATAGCCGGCAAGCGAAATGGGGTTTCGCGACCGCATCTCTGCAGACATCTCGACAAAGGAGTCCTTGTCGACCGTCAGCGCCAAGCGCTGGGCAATGGTCAAGGGAAAATAGTGGTTGCAGGCGGGGCAGATGCGATAGGCATCCAACTCCACCTCTTTCTGGCAATGGGGACAGAGATCAGGCATGTTTCTTCTCCTGGTCGCAGACCTTTGCATACAGGTCGGTACCAAAGCGTCCGCTGGTGAACGGCCTGCTCGAGATCAGAAGCTTCTGCTCCTCGAGGTTGGTCTTCACCCCGACGATCTCCACCTCCGAGAGGGCGCGTTGCATGATGGCAAGCCCTTGCTCGCGAGAGGGAGCATGTACAATGATCTTGGCGATCAACGAGTCGTAATAGGGGCTGAGGACCGAGCCGGTCTCAAGGTAGGTATCCACGCGTACATGAGGCCCGCTGGGCATGATGAACTTCTCGATCCTGCCGGCACTCAGGCCGTTGATGCGGCACTCCAGCGCATAGCCGGAGAGCTGTACATCCTTTTGGCTGAGCAGAAGGCTTTTTCCTTGCGCCACCTCAATCTGGGCACGGACCAGGTCAAAGCTGCTGACCAGCTCGCTGACCGGGTGCTCAACCTGCAACCGTGCATTCACTTCCATGAAGTAGTAGGCCGAATCCTCCACCAGATACTCCACAGTTCCTGCCCCACGATAACCCAATTCCTGAAAGAGCCGTACAGAATCGTCACACATTGCTTTTCTCAGGCTTTCACTGAGGATGGGGGATGGGCTCTCTTCGAGCAGCTTCTGATGGTTCTTCTGGACCGAACAGTCCCGTTCACCAAGATGCACTACCGTTCCTTTCCCGTCGCTGAGCAACTGGATTTCCAGATGCCTGGGCTGTTCGAGAAAGCGCTCCATGTGCACCGAGTCATCCCCGAAAAAGAGCAGGGCTTCCTTGCGGGCAAGGGCGAGTGCTGCTTCCAGCTCGCTCTCCTTGCGTACGATGCGCATGCCCCTTCCCCCGCCTCCGCTGGAGGCCTTGAGGATGATCGGGTAGCCGATCTGGCTTGCACTCTGCTTGGCATCGGCAAGATCGGTTATCGCTTCCTTGCTGCCCGGAGTGATGGGAAGACCGGCGGCCAAGGCTGCCTTGCGCGCCTCCACCTTGTTGCCCAGCAGGGCGATGGTCTCGCTCTTCGGACCGATGAAGATGAGGCCGGCATCCTCCACTGCCTTGGCAAAGGCAGCGTTCTCACTGAGAAAGCCAACACCTGGGTGGATGGCATCACAGCGCTTGAGGCAGGCTGCCACAATGATGTTCTTGCTGTTGAGGTAACTCTCCTGGGTGGGAGCGGGTCCAATGCAGACCGCTTCGTCAGCCAGTTTGACCGCCAGGGTGTCGGCGTCTGCCTGGGAGTAGGCAACCACCGCCCTGATGCCAAGGTCCCTGCAGGCCCTGACCACACGTACCGCTATCTCGCCGCGGTTGGCAATGAGAATTGATCCTATCATATGCGTCTTACCTTGAAGAGCGGCTGGCCGAACTCAACCATCGACTCCGGCTTGGCCAGGATCTCGACGATCTCGCAGGCATAGTCCGCTTCCAGCTGATTCATCAGCTTCATGGCCTCGATGGTGCACAGCACATCCTTTGCCTGGACGGTGCTGCCTACCCGTACATAGGGAGGAGCATCCGGGGCCGGGGTGAGGTAGAATGTACCGACGATGGGACTGGTGATGATTTCTGTCTTGTCTTCAGCCTTCGCTGCCTTCTCAGGTGCTGCAGCAACCTTGGCAACGGGAGCCGAAGGCCTGGCTTGGCTCTGTTCTGCAGAAGATCTCTTGAGTTTGATCGTATAGGTGGGGCAGGATAGTTCCAGCTCGCTGAGTGTACTGTTGTCAAAAAGGGAAAGTACCTGTTCAAGGTTCAAGGTGTCCATAGTGTTCCTCATGCAATGGGGATGGGATGCAAATACGTAGCATCCAAATTGGTTTTAATAATAACAGTATGGTCTTTTCGTGTCAATATTGACAAATATTTCTAAATTGTAATAATAGTATACCTATCTGAAGAACCCAAGGAGGGAGACTGTGAAGCCTCCACATTCCATACAGATCACCGCAGTGGGCTCCTATGCCCCTTCCAAGGTGATCACCAATGACGAGTTGGCAGAACTTGTCGATACCAGTGACGAGTGGATCAAAAGCCACACTGGCATTGCCGAACGTCACATCGCAGAGAAGGGGGAGCTTACCAGCGACCTCGCCTACAAGGCCATTGAAGACCTTTTCAAACGAAGCGGAAGAAATGCCGGAGAGATCGATGGCATCGTCGTTGCCACGGCAACTCCCGATTTCCCCGGTTTCCCCTCCACTGCCTGCCTGCTTGCAGAACGGCTCGGAAGCAAGGGACCGGCCCTGGATGTCAGCGCCGGTTGCACCGGCTTCATCTACGCCCTGGAAACAGCCCGTGCCCTGATAGCTGTCGGCACCATGAAAAATGCCCTCGTCGTGGGTGCAGAGAAACTCAGCGATGTCATCAACTGGGAAGACCGCAATACCTGTGTCCTCTTCGGGGATGGGGCTGGGTGTGTCCTGCTTGAGGCAAACGAGGAAGGTATCGGTATCCAGGACAGCCTGCTCAAGGCTGAGGCGGCAGGCTCCGCTTCCCTGACCATCGATCCCAAGGAAAAACACATCACGATGGACGGAAGGTCTGTCTACTCCTTTGCCGTACGGACCATAGGGGAGACGATCATCACCCTGGCAGAACGCAACAACCTCAAGCTCACAGAACTCGACTGGATCGTCCCGCACCAGGCAAACCAGCGTATCATCGCTGCCTGTGCCAAACGCTATGGCATTGACCAGGATCGGTTCTACCTGAACATCGAACGGTATGCAAACACAAGCGCTGCATCCATACCGCTCGCCCTTTCGGAGATGCAGCACAAGGGCCTGCTCAAAGAGGGACAGAGCGTTCTGCTCGTCGGCTTTGGCGCTGGGCTCACCTACGGAGGAACATTATTGACATGGCACCAATCCTAGCGCTTTATCCCGGCCAAGGCTCCCAGAGCCCTGGCATGGCCCTCGATCTTCATCAGGCAAGCAAGCAGGTCAAGGAGCTTTTCTCCCTGGCAAGCGAGGCAGCGCACACAGACCTGTATGCGCTGCTCAGCACCGCAGGTGAAGACGATCTGAAACAGACACGCAATGCCCAGCTTGCCATCACCCTGGCAAGCCGCAGTGCCTACTACCGGCTCAGGGAAGCAAACTGTACCTTCAAGGCTCACAGCGGCTTCAGCCTCGGCGAACTCGCTGCATATGCAGGAGGAGGCATCCTTGATGACTTCACCCTCTTCTCCATCATAGAGAAACGCGCCGCCTTGATGGACGAAATGTCAGAGAAGGCTACGAAAACGCAGGGTGAATTGGGTATGGCGGCCATCATCGGCCTTGGATTTTCCCAGGTGAATGAGGCTATACATGCATCCAAGCTTAAGGGGGTCTACCCTTCCAATGACAACGGCCCGGCCCAAGTTGTGGTCGCTGGCCTTGCCGCTTCCATCGCCCTTCTCAAGCCGGTTCTGATGGAAATGGGTGCCAAGCGTGTCATTCCCCTGAAGGTCAGCGGTCCCTTCCACACCCCTTTCATGGAGGAGGCGACCGAATCATTCCTGGCCTTCCTTGAGACGCAGACCTTTTCCGATCCGAAGGAGCTGGTGATCAGCAGTGTGGACGGGTCCGTCATCACCACGAAAGAGGATGCCCGCGGGCACCTTGCCCGCCAGCTGGCCTGTCCGGTCCGATGGACAGCAGTGCTCGCAAACGTAAAGAAGCTCTCAGCTTCAAACCCACTCTCCATTGCAGAGGTGGGATACGGGACAGTCCTGACTGGACTGTGCAAGAACAGTGGCCTTGACCTTGTTTGCAGGAGTTTGGGCACCGAATCAGCAATACAAGAGTTTGCAAAGGAAATGATACTATGAGTGAACGTATGCATGCATTGGTTACCGGCGGTTCGAGAGGAATCGGCCTTGCGATCATCCGGGAACTGCTCAGCCAAGGGATGGAAGTCTGGTACCTCTCCAGAAGCAAGGCAGAGGAACTGGAACGTGATGTGGCTCACCACGTAAGCTGTGATATGGCCGACCGAGGTCAGGTCGAAGCCGCACTCGAGGCTGTGATCGCTGAAGCGAAGCATATTGATGTCCTGGTAAACAATGCCGGCATCACCCGCGACGGCCTGATCATGCGCATGAAGGATGAGGCGTGGGATGAGGTGTTGGCAGTCAACCTTACGTCGGTCTTCCTCACCTGCCGCCGTCTCAGCCGCCTGATGGCGAACCAGAGAAAGGGCTCGATCATCAATATCAGCAGTGTGGTGGGCATCATGGGCAACGGGGGGCAGACCAACTATGCGGCCAGCAAGGCCGGCATCATCGGCTTCTCCAAGAGTCTTGCCCGTGAGCTTGCGTCCCGTTCGGTACGGGTGAATGTGGTTGCCCCCGGCTTCATCAGCACGTCCATGACCGATGTGCTGGGAGAGCAGACCAAGGAGCAGATCAAGACCCAGATTCCCCTTGGTCGCATCGGCAACGCAGAAGAGGTGGCCAGAAGTGTGGCCTTCCTCGCATCAGAGAATGCTTCCTACATCACCGGCCAGGTTCTGGCTGTTGATGGCGGGATGTCCATGTAAGGGAGAGAGAGATGAGTGAACTTGAACGCGTCGTAGTAACAGGAATGGGGACGGTGAACCCCTTGGGAACCAGCGTCGAGCAGTTCTGGAACCATATCAAGGAAGGTGTTTCGGGAATCGGGCCCATCACCAAATTCGACACGACCGACTACCCTGCCAAGATTGCCGGTGAAGTGAGGGATTTCGATCCTTCCGACCTTTTGGACCGCAAGGAAACCCGCGGTATGGCCGACTTCACCAAGTTTGCAGTACATGCAGCGGTGCAGGCGATGAACCAGGCTAAGCTTGAGGCAGGCTCATTCGATCCCTACCGCAGCGGTGTCTATCTGGGCAACGGGATCGGCGGCTTTGAGGTGGTGGAGGAGAATCTCTACAAACTCTATGAACGCGGTCCGCACGCTGTGGCCCCGCTCACCATCCCCAAGCTCATCAGCAATGAGGCTGCAGGAAACATTGCCATCCACTTCGGGATGCAAGGCCCCTGCCACACCACCGTCACGGCCTGTGCTTCCGGCACGGATGCCATCGGCGATGCCTTCAATGCAATCCGCTTCGGACAGGTCGATGTCGCCCTCAGCGGCGGTACCGAGGCTGCCATCACCAAGCTCAGCGTAGCAGGTTTCTGCCGCCTCCAGGCCCTTGCCACGCGCTACAACGATACCCCCCAGATCGCCAGCCGTCCCTTCGACAAGGAACGCGATGGATTCATCATGGGCGAGGGAGCGGGCATGCTGGTACTTGAGTCTCTCTCCCATGCCAAGAAGCGAGGGGCAACCATCCTCGGGGAGATTGCGGGCTACAGCATGACCTGTGATGCCTACCACCTCACTGCCCCGAATCCTGACGGCGAGGGAGCAGCCCGCGCCATGCAAGGAGCTCTTGCCATGGCAGGAGCCAAGCTTGAGGAAGTCGACTACATCAATGCACACGGTACCAGTACCGCAGCCAACGATTCGATGGAGACGAAGGCCATCAAGCGCGTGTTCGGCGACCATGCCTACAAACTGAAGGTCTCCTCCACCAAGTCGATGACCAGCCACCTCATCGCCGCAGCAGGTGCTGTGGAAGCGATCGTCTGCCTGCTGGCCATTCGCGACCAGTACTTCCCTTGCACGCTGAATCTGACAAATCCAGACAGCGAGTGTGATCTTGACTATGTACCCAACCAGGGCAAGGGGGGTACAATTCGCTATGCCATGAGTAATTCCCTCGGCTTTGGTGGGCATAACGGTGTGCTTGTTTTCAAAGCCTATAATCCAGCGTAAGGAGCGTTCTGATGTTTGAAAAACCCTGTGAACTCATTCCCCACCGTGATCCGTTCCTCTTCCTTGATGAACTGCTTGAAGTTGACGACCAACATACGGTCGCCAGCCGGGTCTTCACTTCCGATCATTTCTTCTTTGCCGGCCACTTTCCCGACTACCCGGTTGTCCCGGGCGTCATCCTGGTCGAGACCATGGCGCAGTGCGGAGGAGCCGGCCTGGTACAGGCAGGCATCCTGCCCCACGGTGCCTTCTTCGTCCTGGCAACCATTGAGAAAGCCAAGTTCAGGACCCAGGTGCGCCCTGGTGACACCGCACGCATTGAGGTGCACAATGTGAGGGTATCACAGACGATGGTCCGCCAGAGCGGCACCATTCTCATCGATGGACAGAAGGCTGCCGAGGCAAGCTGGATGTGCATCGTCAGCAACAACAAGAAAGAGGCCTAGTGTGATTATTACGAAAAAGGTGCTGCGCAATGTTTCCCTCACCGCCCACCCCATTGGGTGCAGGAGGTATGTCGAGGACCAGATCGCTTGGGTGCAAAAGCATGCACATGATGCGTCAAACCCGGCCTACCCTGCTGCTGGCAACCTGAGTCTGCCCAAACGCGTGCTGGTACTCGGCGGCAGCACCGGGTATGGGCTCTCTTCACGTATCTTTGCGGCCTTCGCGGCCAAGGCGGCAACGATCAACGTCTCCTTTGAGCGCGAGCCGACCGAGAACAAGACAGCCACCCCCGGCTGGTACAACACGATGGCCTTCGAAAAGAAAGCCACGGAAGCGGGACTGAAGGCCTTTTCCGTATTCGGGGATGCGTTCAGCAATGAGGTCAAAGAAAAGACAGCCGATCTCATCGCCAAGGAGCTTGGTCAGGTGGACTTGGTTGTCTACAGTCTTGCGAGCCCGCTGCGCAACGATCCGGTGACAGGCCAGACGTACCGCTCGGTCCTCAAGCCGATAGGTCCTGCTTTCACTGCCCTTTCGGTGGATCTCGACAGTGATGTGGTCAAGACGGCCACGATCGAGCCTGCAACTAATGAGCAGGTCCAGGAAACGGTAAAAGTAATGGGAGGCGAAGACTGGTCGCTGTGGGTTGACTACCTCATGGAAAGAAACTTGCTTGCGCCCAATGCCATGACGGTTGCCTACTCCTACATTGGTCCGAAGATCACCTACCCGGTCTACCGGGAAGGCACGATCGGCAAGGCGAAGGAAGATCTCGAGCGAACGGCAGCAAACTTAACGCAAAAACTCGAATCCATCAAAGGCAAGGCCTTTGTGTCGGTGAACAAGGCGCTGGTCACCAGAGCCAGTGCAGTGATTCCTGTAGTCCCCCTCTACATGGCTCTTCTCTATGAAGTCATGAAGGAACGGGGTCTGCACGAGCACTGTACCCAGCAGATCTACCGCCTCTTCACCACCCTGCTCTACGCCAACAACGAACAGATACTTACTGACGAACAAGGTAGGATCCGTGTGGATGACTGGGAGATGCTTGAAGAGGTCCAGAGCGAGGTAGAGAAGCGCTGGGCTCTCCAACGGGAGGGAGAAATCCTCAAGGGTGGAGACCTGGCAGGCGTCCAGGAGGAGTACGAGCAGATCCATGGTTTTGGGTTTGCTGATATCGACTACTCACAGGATGTTGATCCAAGGGTAATCTAGCCAGACAAGAAAGGGAGAGAGGTCAGAAGACTTCTCTCCTTTCTTTTTGTCATAAAATTATTCTATCCTTTCTTTACATTCCTTTTTCGGTATAAATATACAACTAATACCAGATACTCGCCCAAGGCAGCAAACACAATTGATTGGATACCATCGTATGCAGCATACCTAGGCTTATGACTCCGCCTTTGTTTTCCCAATGCTCTCATCCCAGCAATAGGATCTGGTGAGATCCTTGAAATAGGACCATCTACCGGTAAGATGGCGGTATCTGCCGGCGACAATCCCCGGGCTGATGGAGAGCTGTTTCGCTATCGACACAACCTCCTCTTTTGTAACTATAAGGGAAATTGCTTCATTCAATTCTTTCGGAATCAGAATCTGGGCAGCAAAGGCATCTGCTTTCTGCTCCTCTTCGTCACTACTTCTCTCTTCGGCTATATAGAGTCGTTTCTTCTCTCCATGGAGTATGTGGTATGCCTCATGAAAGAATGAAAACCAGAAAATGTCTTCTGCTTTTCCCCGCAGGCTCACCAGAATCATTGCCTTGGAAGGGGATAACCATTTGGAGGCACCATTCCATGGCACGTTCTTGAGTTCCGGAACCATGACGAGTGCAACGCCACACGAAGCACAGATACTTCTCATCTTGGGCAGGAACGAAGCAGGATCTCTGACGGTCAAGCGACGAATCTCCATCAATGCTGCCTTGAAACGGCCAGCCTGATAGGGAGCGCACGCAATGTCTTGAGCCTGCACCTCCCCTAATCTGATCCATGCTGAAGCAGCGCCGATGTTCGTTTCAAAGCAATCTGAACGCCGCGCTGCTACGTTTGGAGCTTCCCAGACATCCTTCCACGCATCGACGTTGGCAACACCATAGAAACGCAAGGCTTCGCCAACCATGTCTGCCTTTGACTGCGAAGCGTCCAAAACTCCCCGCTTGATGAGGTCTTTGGTAGGAATACCATCCAACCAAGAAAGGCTCGCTTCATACGCTTGTTTCTGTTGAATCTTCCTGTTCTGCGTCTGGTATTGAAGTTCGAGCGCGTTCCACATGCTTGCTGGAACCCCTGTAACCATTTCCAGCCTATCAGCCGTTTCATAGCTGATCGGTTGATCTCCTTTGATG
This sequence comes from uncultured Sphaerochaeta sp., assembly GCF_963667405.1. Classification (NCBI taxonomy): domain Bacteria; kingdom Pseudomonadati; phylum Spirochaetota; class Spirochaetia; order Spirochaetales; family Sphaerochaetaceae; genus Sphaerochaeta; species uncultured Sphaerochaeta sp. The sequence goes on from NZ_OY763408.1 coordinate 2,410,554, forward strand.
ATCCGCACGATCGTCTGTTCAGTCAGGCCACAGCGTTTTGCACACTCTTTCTGTGTCATGGACAGGCGTTCAAGAACTTCAGCCAACGTTTCACCAGGAGCCACAGCATAGTCTGGGGTATAGGCGTACGTACGATCTGCATTCTTATTGCCGTTCATTGCATGCTTCTCCTTTGGTTTTTCTTATCATGGGTATCTTCGATTGCAAGTATCGTTATTTCCGTTACGAGGGATTGGTCGATGCCACCATCACTCAGCGTAGGAAACGGATCATGTGCAGGGATGAAGAGCAAACGCATTGGATATATGAGATCAACCGAGAATACTCCACCTTGATTTACAAGTTCATGACACCTCGGCGGAGGGAGATGAGAAACATCCCTCAGTGTGTTGGCTGCCTGCAATTCCATAAGACGCTGCTTTAACTTTGCACTGAGGAACGCTCCAAATTCCTTACTCATACTCTTTGATTCAGAGCATTGTTTCTGCAATTTCTTCGTTTTGAAATATATAATCATTCATCCCACCATGTCAATATTTCAGTAAACATCATATGTTAACCATTTTATGTCTCTTGCGTGATCTATGCAAGAATTAATCATAAAAATATGGATTACAATGCTTCTATCATTGCTTACCACGCATAGAGAGTTTCCTCAATGTATCTTCATTCTCTTCACATTTTCAAATTTCAATGATTACAAAGGTGATAACCATGGTCAGCAAAGTGCAAACATAATACTTGAAACAAACCGTTGTCTTGAACAAGTTCTTCGAGACCTGTAATGCTTGAAACACAACCAGATCACCACAGTTTGGCTTGCGTTATTCTCCATTCCATGGTTGATTGGAGATAAGGAGACCACCCCTATGCAGCCAAACCGTATGCTCGCCTCACTATTGGATGCCATGATTGCCTTCGACGCACCTGATGCACGAAGAATTGCCCATTTGGTCAAAGTACACGGCTATGCCCAGGCCATCGGTTTGCTTGAAGGCTTGGACGAAAAGACCCAGTTCATCCTTGAGGCCGCTGCCATTGCCCATGACATCGGCATCAAGATTTGTGAAGCTAAATATGAGGGCAAGAGCTCGGGAGACCTGCAGGAGAAAGAAGGACCTCCAGAAGCCAGAAAGATGCTCAAGCACCTTGGCTTCGAGGAAGAAGTCATCCAAAGGGTTGAGTATCTGGTGGGACACCATCACACCTACTCCAACATCCAGGGCCAAGACTACCAGATCCTGGTGGAGAGCGACTTCCTGGTCAACCTCCAGGAGAAGAGTGTGCCAAGAGAATCAATTCAGAACACCATGAACACCATCTTCAAGACAAGAACCGGCAAGCGCTTCTGCACCGAGATGTTCGGCCTGAATCTCTATAGCTACCAGGAGTTTGGGTTTATCTAGGCAAGGAGCAGTCGAAACCATCAATCACATAACCTTCTGCTGCAACCAGAACTCTGGCTGCAGTCCCTTTCTGCATATTTGTTCAACAATTCTGCATAATTTCAGAATACACATCAACAAAAACCTTGTTTTGTCCATAACCCTCCCCTAAGATGTTACTACAAGCATAGAAGACTTACCGTCAACACCTGGAGGATTTTCATGAAAAAAACCCGCCTGTTAGTGCTACTCGGCACTCTCTTGGTACTTGGATTGTTCTTGGTTGGATGTGAGGAAGGTGTAGAGCCTACACCTTCGGGCAGTATCCCAATACAGATATCAGTCGACAATAATCCGCATACTTACAAAATATCATGGGTCAATCAAGAAGACCCAGAGGCTTTCGAAAACTTCATAGAAGCTACTGACCATGACGGTAATGACACTACACCAGAACAAACACTCAATACTGCCTATTTTTCCAGTAACAGCTGGAGTTTTGTGCTGGAAACTCTCAATGTCGGAACGTACGAAATTACTGTTACCAAGAATACTCCACAGGACGAAGGTCCTGATCTATCAACCTCCAGAACAACTAATATAGTTATTGCAGAGGGAGAAAATGCAGCCGTTAACTTCACCTTCACATAATTAGCAATTGCTACCCCTGAGGGAGCCCACAGCTCCCTCTATTAGTATACATTTTTTTAAATCTGCTTAGTCCTTCTCTTGTGCAGGTCTCATTTCACCCCTACCATTCAAGTAGGGCACTTCGAGACCGAGACGCTGTGGAGGACATCCATGAAGAGAATCCGTCTGTTTGGGCTTATCGGCATAATGCTGTTGTTGCTGGGAGTATTCATTGGTTGTGAAGAAGGTGTAGATCCTGGAGCACAAGGCGGCTACATCGAACTTAACTTCAATATCAATGGCATCGTGGAAGCAAATAACTATTTCTTTATGGGAAATAATACTACTGATAGTACGTATTTTCGCATGGCGACCAGAACAGGTATTGATATTAAAAACAGAAATTCAGGTTATCTGGTCTCCCCATTGCTGAATGTCGGTGAATGGGATTGCGATTTGTATGAGTTAAACCAAGCGTACTCTGGTGATGATCCTCCAGATTCAACTATAATTCTTCGAAGCCATCTCAATATTCAAGTAACGCTTGAGCGAGATGAAACAGAACAAGTCACTGTCACCTTGACTCCATAACAGATATACAATCAATTGTTTGTTTTGTATAGTTTTATATTAGACCAGAGAATAGAATGCTCCATGGCCAAATATATCTAATTTCACAAATCTCAAGAAACTATGCTATTGCAAGCTTTGCCGCAGCACTCTTAGCACTCACCCCCTCAGCTCTTCCAACTGCTCCTCTGTAAGCTTCTGGATCGGAAGACCCCTTCCCAGATACCAGAGCTTTGCACTCTCCTCGAACTCCTCAGCGCTGTACACAGCCTCCTTGAGTGAGGAACCACACACAATGAGCCCATGGTTCTGCATCAGATAGGTGGAAAAAGCTGGTTTCTTGATGATATCCTCGGCAATGAGAGGAGAACCAGGCTTCCGGTAGGGAAGAATGCCCACCTTGTTCACCTTCATCACGAAATACGGCGTAAACGGCACAAACGGCTGTCCATCAACAAGGCCCTCACAACTGGCAAGCAGGGTTGCATAGGTGGAGTGCAGATGCACCACCGCCCTGCAATTTGGGTGGCTCTCATAGCAAGCAAGATGAAAGGAAACCTCCTTGGTAGGAGCCTTCCCCCCAAGCAGCTTCCCATCCTTGGTGAAGTGGGAAACTTCCGACTCAGTCAGGTTGCCGAACGAAGAACCAGTGGGAGTCGCCAGAAAGGACCCATCCTCCAACAACACCGACATATTGCCGGCACTGCCCACCACAAACCCCCGCTCATACAGACTGTGGGCAAACCGTACCAATTCTTGCTTCATCTCAAGTTCTTCCATCGTACATCTCCTGTGCTTTCTGAAGAAACTCCACCGAACCGAAATTGCCGCTCTTGAGCACCAATTGGTAACGACCATCAAGAGAACGAGCCCAGGAGACTCCCGGATCGATCTCAGGCCCGATCATATAGGCATCGAGGGCCAAGGTGGTAGCAACCACACCGCTGGTCTCCCCACCGCCCACCACAAAATTGGTGGCCCCTTCCTTGGCAAGCAAAGCACTCATCCGACCGAACACTGCCTCGATTGCTGAAGAGACGTCTCTCCCAGCAAACCTCTTTCTGTTCTCTTCAAGCTGCTCCGGTGACCTGGTTGCATAGACCAAAGGGGCGTACGTTGGCCCTTGGTGTTCCAGCACCCACTTTGCAAGCGTCTGAGCATAGTTTGGATCATCAAGACAGGAAGCCTCATCAAGGCTCAACGAAGGAGCGAGCTCACGATACCAAGCTACCTGTTTCTGCATCATCGCAGAGCAGGAACCCGCAATGACCACACCCTTGCCTTGTGTAGGAACAAAAGCCGGAAGCGGTTTTGCTTCCACACCCAATTCCCTCGCCCTCACCTGTGCAATCCCTTGGGCAAGCCCCGAACCTCCGGTAACCAATACAAACTCCTTGGTAGCCTCAGCAATGGTTGCCAGATCCTCATCATTGATCACATCAACGATGATATTCTGAACACCATCAGTTTTAAGATTTTCAATTCTTTCTTTGATTGCGTTCGGCCCCTTGGCAACCACCGAATAGAACACATGGTCACACTTGGAAGGGCTTTGCTGGGCAAGCAAACGCTCCAGCTTGGAATCACGCATCGGGTTGATCGGGTGATGGCGCATCGGAGAGTCACTGAGCAACAGGTCCTGCACAAACAAGTACCCATGGAAGACTGTCCTGCCATTGACCGGAAGAGCCGGGCAGATCAGTGTCGACTGCTGCCCTAGGGCCTTGCAAAGCGCATCGGTCACCGGAGCGATATTCCCCTTCTCCGTAGAATCGAAGGTGGAACAGTACTTGTAGTAGAAGCGGTCGCATCCTGATGCCTTGAGAAAGGCAAGAGCAGTGAGAGCCTGCTCCACTGCCTCCTCTGGGGGAATCGAGCGAATCTTCAGGCTCATGACAACCGCGTCAAACTCGCCTGGCAAGCCTGCTTCGATCGGTTTGCTGCACATGACCGTCCGCATCCCACCCTGGACAAGAAACCCTGCAATATCGACAGCACCGGTAAAATCATCAGCGATCACCCCAAGACGCATAGCCTTCCTCCTGCTCACCTACAGGATACCGGAAAGAGCACATCTTGCAAGCGGTTTTGCTTACTGACCCAAGATCACCACATAGTTCTTTCCGTACTTCTTGGCACACTTCGGGCAGGTGGTGTACCACATGTACCACGTGGAGAATGCAAACCCCTTCTCCTTGGCCAGTTTCCCAAAGTCCTCGCACCAAATCCCGGTGTCCTTGAAAGGGCCCTCATACACATTGGAGAGCAGTTTGCCGTGAAGAGCTGCCATCTCCATGCCGGGCACTTCCTTGTCCACGGCAATGAGCACCTCCATCGTCCACCTCGAAAGATGGTTGGAGAGTGCGATATTGTCCACTACCTGTGCACCTGCACCCTCAATCCGGCGCTGAGCCTTTGTCATGACCGAACCGAAGTTCAGGGGGATGTGATTGAATGTGCGTACCTTTACCTTGACAAACCGTTGGTTGTCAAAGGAAACCATCGTCCGTACCCACTTCTTGGGATCAAACGGAGGGCAACATATCTGTTCGTCCATAGTTTCTTAGCCTCCAATAGATTACGGTATTCCCAAAACACCAATCCAACAAGAGGGACACCTGAGAAAAGGGAAAGATTATGCAAGAACCATCCCCTGTACCGCTGGACAATGCTCACTGTGGGGAAGTATCGTTTTCTCAACACAGGGGAGATTTTGTATGGATACTCACCGCGATGCCGGGCTCATGGGAAAAACCGCTTTTTTCAGCTCATTGGCCATGCTCATCCTCATACCACTTCAGATTGTCATCTTTGCCATCGAGCAACCACCCCAGACAGCCGAGCTCTGGCTCGCCCTCTTTGAGAAAAGCTGGTTTCTTGGCCTGATCGAGATGGATCTCCTCTACATCATCGACAACAGCTTGGTAGCGCTCATCTACCTCGCACTCTATCAGCTCTTGAAGGAGCAGAAACGTGCGCTCATGCAGATTGCACTGCTTTTGGGTTTTTTGGGCATTGCCGCCTACTACTCCAGCAACCCCTCTTTTGAGCTGTGGGAAGTACAGAAGCAGTACGCTGCGGCACATACTGCAGAAGCACAGCAAGGCTGGCTGGTCATCGCTGATTCCCTGATCCTGCAGTGGAGAGGGACTGCTTTCAATACCTACTACATTCTGAATGGAATCTGCCTGATCATGATCAGCTACGCCCTCCTGAAGAGCCCCTATCCCAGGAAGATCGGGATCATCGGCATGATAAGCGGCCTGTTGATGAGCATTCCCTCGACATTCGGCGTAATCGGTGTGGTCTTTTCCCTGCTCTCTCTCATCCCCTGGATGGTTTTCCTTGCGCTGCTGCTCCCTCACTTCAGGAGGATGGGAGCAAACTAGGCCAGCACAGCTTGTAGGATGCCCGCCCCTGCTCCCAGCAGCAGCAGGGCAATGGGACCAAGGGGGATCCTCTTGCTGTTGAGCAAGACAAACGCCACCACAAACACCACCAAGGCAAACAGGTCAGGTTGTGCAAAGGATGTGAGGGCGAGCTGCAGCAGCACCAGGCCTGCACTGAAGATGGCGGCGACCACGACGGGCCGCACTCCCCCGAGTATCTGCTTGAGCAGGGTCTGCTTGCTGTACTTCTCGTACAGCCTGGCAAGAATCAGCATGATGATGCAGGAGGGAAGGATATTGCCCAGCGTGGCAACCACCACCCCTGCAAGGCCGGAGACCCGCATCCCCACAAACGTCGCTGCATTGATGGCGATGGGACCGGGGGTCATCTCTGCGATGGTGACCAGGTCGGCAAACTCGGTGGCGGTAAGCCAGTGATGGATGTCGACGGTCTGCGCCTTGATCAGGGGCATGGCAGCGTAGCCGCCGCCTATGCTGAACAAGCCTACCTGGAAGAAGCTGATGAAGAGGGAGACCAGCGTAGTCATGCCTTCCCCCCTTTCTTAAGCTGGATCAGGCTCTGGACCACCGAAAAGAGAATCATGGCAACCATGACCAGCATGATGTTGACCTTCAGGACAAAGAGGAGAACCAGGCTCACGCCAAACAGAACAAGCGGCAAGACCTCCCGCTTTTCCAGCAGTGGCTTGAAGAGTGCCCAGGTCACCTGCATGACGATGGCCGCCACCACCGCCCTCATGCCATGGAATGCTGCGGCTATCCACTGGTTGTCTGCCACTGCCTGATAGCCGAGACTCACCAGGGTGAGGATGATCATGGGAGGAAGCACCGTTCCCAGCACCGCCACCAAGGCTCCGCTGAGTCCGGCCAGATGGTAGCCCACCATCAGCGATCCGTTCACGGCAATGGGACCCGGGGATGACTGGGCGATGGTGACAAAGTCGAGCATCTGCTCATCGTCAATCCAGCCAAGCTTCACCACCATCTTCTTGCGCATCAGGCTGATGATGACAAAGCCTCCGCCGAAGGTGAACAGGCTGAGGCTGAACGTGGTCCAGAAGAGCTGCAGATGAAATCGCACAGTTCTCTGCGGTTTCTCTTTCTTCTCCCTGACCAACCCGTGTTTCATGCCTTCCCCCTGCCCCTCAGACTATCGCCGGAAGGCCATCTCTGCAAGTACCCCCAGCTTACACAACGCTTTGGTCCACCAAGTCTTCGACAGTGAAGGTCAATTCAAGCCCATCGGAAAACCTATGCCATTGCTTGTGGTAGAGCTGGTCATCCACATCGTAGGCATAGAGATGCAACTCCTCTTCATCCTGGACAAGGCTGAGACTGAAGGAAAAGGGATCCCCCACTTCCCAAATCTCGTCACCAAGCAAGTCCCTTCCCCAATCCTGCTCAGCCGCCATTTCATCGGTGGCGAGATAGAGGAACCAGAGATCGGAGAGGGTTTCATTGTACAGGGTGACAAAAGGACCTTGTTCCCCTTCCTTATCCCTGTCCGACTCCTCAAAATGTACTGAAAGACTACCTGCATAGGGGATGAGTGTCGTATGGTACTGCACCCCATCGTTGGTGATGGCGACAAGATGGATCAGGCCTTCCCCCACTCCCCCAAGCTCATCATGCAGATACTCCAGCGAAGCGAGATCGACATCAATTTCTTCCCCGCCATCCAGGAGATCAAGGCCCAGCAAGTCATTTCCCAGGTCACCAGCCTGGTACATCTCATCAGAAACAGCATGCAGGTACCAGAAGGTTTGCTCCGTCCCATTCGATGCCGTCAACCAGAACGATGCATCGTCAGGAAAGTCGAGATCGGCAGCGGTCAATTCTATCGCCCAAGGATCGGTGGTTGGGTACCACAGCGTCTGGTACCGATCGCCATCGGTGTCGATGGCAGTAAGGTAGAGGGTGGCATAGGAGTTGAAATCCAGTGCATAGGCAAGCGCGTCGGTGGAGATGCGCACCTGCATCAGAGTATCCAGCACCGTCCCCTCAAGCAGGTTGGTCTCACTCCCATCCAACTGGAGAAAGTGTTTCTCTTCCAGGTAGAGCGCCTGCAGGGGATAGCCGGTATGATTCAGAACCACAAGAAAGTCTCCAAATGAGGGGACAAGATTGGCATAAGTCCGCTCCTGCAGATTGTCCAGCGTTATCTCAATATTCCAGTTTTCTGTCCCCGGGTCCCAACTGCCGTAGTAGAAGTCTCCTTCCCAATCATAGGCATTGAAGGTGAAGAGCGACCCATCCCGCGCAGAGAGAGCAGCTTCAAGCTCAGGATACTGAGCAAGGGGTATCAAGGCCTGCTTGCCATCCTCCAACTCCTCGTCCAGCACATTCACCTGCCTATCCTGGCCCAGGTACATGGCATCACTGAACAGGTCAAAGCTGGTGAGATCATATCCGGTGGAGTTCAGTACCCCCACTACCGGTCCATATCGTTTGACCGGAGGAGCTTTCAGATAGCGCTGGGGCATCTGGACCACCACCAACTCCGGCTCAACAACGAGTGGTTCCGGGGCCTCTTCCGTTACTGGGGCGGGAGGAAGCACTTCCACTGTCCGAATTGGAGTGGTACAGCCAAGCAGGACAATGAGTATGCAAAGCACACCAAACAGCATTTGTATCCGTTTCATAGAAGGATCCTTTGCGACAGGCATCTGTCAGCGGCATCATCCAGGCGAAAATCACAATCTGTCCTATTCAGTGTACGGAGAAAGCGCTGTTCTGACAATTGAGCTGCCTGCCCCATCCGGCAAGATAGAGGTCACCAACTTCTTATCCTTGATGGAAGAAGTTTGAAGCACTTCTCCCACGGCCCTTACGTCAGAAGTGAAGGCCGACTTCGTTCATGTCTTTTGTCACATCACCAGCTGTGCCATAGGTGTGTTTCCTTCCTTTTCTGCATTTGTCGCTCACCAGCTTGGTTTACCCCCTGTCACAGGTGGGGTTTTCCGTCGGATAAACCCGTTTAGACTTATGCAATGTGAGAAGTTATAGGTAGATGTTATAGGTCACTTCTTCGTACATATGACATTCGCTAAGTTCTTATTATATATAGAATTATTTTGTTTCACGTATTGACTTCTTCTCACATCTTCCCTATCATTCGGGTACAAGATCAGAAAAGGAGAGAAGAAGATGAAAAAGTTAGTCACCCTAGTTCTTACAGCACTCTTCCTCTCTTCTGCCCTGTTCGCAGCAGGCATGAACGACACCGCAGTGCTCCGCCTCCATGCCTATGTCCCTGAGAGAACCACCTTCACCGCCGACGAGTTCGGCTTCTCCGTAGCCTCCAACGCAAGCAACTTCTCCTACAGCGTTGCCGAAGAGGGATTGAACAGGACTTTGTTCGTGGTTGCCAACTGAGATTTGACTTAAGCGCGTCCGGACAGACAAGCTTGCAAACATACCGAAGCCAGTAATGCGGGAAACATTACTGGCTTCAATTTTGTGCATGGACGAACACCATGCTTTGTTCTACCATTGCCTGAGAGGAGAGATTGCATGCAGGACATCCACCCGATCATCAACAGCTTCGCCATCGAAGGTGAGTTGTTCTCTGTACAAGCCAACAAAAGCGGGCACATCAACAGCACCTATATCGCAACCTTCTCCGATGGACGCAAGTACACCATCCAGCGGGTGAACCGTGCAGTATTCCCCAGACCGAAAGCTGTCATGCAGAACATCCACCTCATCACCAACCACATCCAGCAGAAAGTGGATCACTTGCCGGATGCAACCAAGAGATGTCTCTCACTGGTCCCTTCCAAGACCGGAGAGCACTTCACCCTGGATGAGGACGGAGAGCTCTGGCGGGCCTATTGCTATATCGATGAGGTGGATGTCTTCCCCTTCCTTGATGATGCACAGCTCGCCTACCGCTTTGGTGAGGCGGTGGGGACCTTCCAGGCGTACCTAGCGGACTTTCCTGCAGAACAGCTCTCCACCACCATTGAGAAGTTCCACCACATGGGCCACCGGTACGCCCAACTCAGGGAAGCGATGCTTAACAACCGGGTAAACCGCCTCAATGCAGTGGAAGCTGAAGTCTCGTACCTACTCGGAGAAGAAAAGCGGGGAATGGCACTGACCAATGCCTTGGAGTCGGGTGAAGTACCCCTTCGGGTAACTCACAATGACACCAAGATCAGCAACATCCTCTTTGACAAGAAGACGAAGGAAGGCATCTGCATGATTGATCTGGATACCGTAATGGGCGGCACCATCCTCTTCGATACCGGCGATATGCTGAGAACCGGGAGCATCACCGCCAGCGAGGACGAGCAGGACCTGGGGAAAGTCCACTGCGATGCAGCGCTCTTCACTGCCATGCTGGAAGGATACCGGGCAAAGGCCGGTAGCTTTCTCACGCAAACCGAAACACTGCTCCTTGCCGAATCAGGAAGGGCCACCACCCAGATCATGGCGGTACGCTTTCTCACCGACTACCTCAACGGGGATGTGTACTACCATACAGAGCATCCCACCCACAACCTCGACAGGGCAAGAACCCAGATAGCCTTGATGCAGGATTTGGATCGGAAGTGGGATGAGATCGCGCATCAAGAGCACCTGTGAAAATAGGCATACACAGTGATACTTAAAGGGAATAGTACTCAAACCCTTATATAACAACGTAGTGTAACAGATCTCCAACCCAACTGTTTTCCTTAGTAGAGGAGGAAACACTAAACTCTACGTACAAGGAGCTCTTCCATGAAAAAGTTTATTGGCCTTCTGATCATCTTGTGCTTGCTCGGCTTCGTGGTGTTCGCCCAAGGACAGGTGGAAGTCACAGAGAAACTCACCTCACTGGAAGGTACCATCGAGATCATCCAGGTCCCTGGTGACAAACCTACGGTGTATCTCATACTTGAGGATGGAACAAAGACGGAACTCATGATCAGCGAAACTGCCATGATCCAGCTCCAGCCTCAGAACAGGGAACGTGTCCAGATCGAGGGAGTATACCTGGGTACTGCAACCCAGGAGAAACTCTTTGCACGGATGATGGTACGAAACAAGGAGCGTGTGAACATCCAAGACCCTGTCCAGCTCTCCACCGAGGAACAGAATCAAGTACGAACCTACCAACAAGAGCAACAGAAAATGCAAGTGCAAACCGAACAAGGCGGACAGAACGAAACACCTTCGGGCAGCGGAAACAGTCCGGGAGCAGGCAAAGGAAAGAATTGAAGCTTGCACAAGGAAATTCGGGGCCTTCATAAGAATAAAGACCCCGACTCTTTTCCCTATTTTCTCAACTCATCAAGCAGCTGACAGCACACCAGATACATCCTGGGAATATGGAACGGCCCCTTGTACATGTTGCCCTTCAGCGGGGTGGAAAGGGAGCCATCCTTGTGCAGATAGCCATACCACTCGCCAAACTCAGGATCAACGAAGTGGTCCTGGATGTACTTGTGGACCATCTCGAACCGCTCCAGATAGGTATCCTGACCAGACATGGTGTAGGCCATCAGATTTGCAATGGCGGCTTCGCACTGGGGCCACCAGAACTTCATGTCATGCCAGTACTCGGTTGCACTCTTGCCCAGGGCATCCCTGAAGTAGATGATGCCCCCATGCTCGGCATCCCAACCCTTGTTCCACATCCAGTCCAGCATGGAAAGCCCCAACTGCATCAGATCCGCATCATTGCCCCTTCTTCTCGCTTCCTTGAGGATGAACCAAGCACCCTCAATGGCATGACCGGGATTAAGCAACCTTCCTTCGAAATGCTCAAGCTGCAAGGAGCCGTCGACATTGCACTGTTCCACCACGATCTGGAGTTCGGGCCGCACAAAATACGTCCGTATCTCCTTGATGTAACCATCGATCGCCTGCGTAAGCTCCGCTTCCTTTTCAGGAAGAGCACTGCGCAGCTCATCGGCGGTATTGAGCAGGATCATGGGAAGCCCGAACCCACGAGAGGGGGTGGAGAACTTGGGAATCAGAACGCCATCGGTTGCAAGATAGCCTTCAACCTTCTTGAAGAGGTCATAGGCCTTCATGGCATAATCCGGGCGGTTGAACGCCCTGCTGTAGGCGGCAAAGCCGAGGATGGCGAAGGTCTCTGAGAAAACATAGCGAAGGCGCTTGATGACCGGCTTTCCTTCCTTGCTGACGCGGAAGTACATCCGTCCATCAGAGGGGTCGAAACAGTGGTTCTCGATGAAGGAGACCAGCGAGTCGCACGCCTTGCGATACTCGCTCTTTGCTTCCACCTCGCGGTACGCAGTAGCGAAGACCCAGAGGGCACGGCCCTGGAACCATACAGACTTATCGGTCTCCAGCAATGAGCCGTCACGATCCAAACCGGTATACATGCCTCCATGAATCTGGTCGATTCCATAGCGAAGCCAAAACGGCAGGATATCCAAAGCAAGCGTTGCCTCATACTGCAGGTAGAGCAAGTCAAATTTCTGTTTCATACGCACCCTCACTGAAACCCATCATACTCCAAGAGAGAAAGCTCGTCATCGGGATTCTTGAAAATTATGTACCTTGCCACATCCCAGCCTCCCATGGCATGATATGCGCATGCATACACGCCACTCACTGACCAAAGATCTTGAGGCCTTGGGCCTGGACAGGAAGGGTACAACCCTCGCTCACTTCTCCTACAAGAGTTTAGGCCCGGTTGACGGGGGACCACAAACCGTGGTCGACACCCTCATCTCCTACATGGCAGAAGGTCTGATGGTCTTTCCGACCCATACCTGGGCGAATGTCACTGAAGAGGATCCCTACTATAGTGTCGCCGAAACTGAGAGCTGCATCGGCCTCATTCCCGAAACTGCGCGAAAGACAGCAAAGGGAGTGCGATCGGCACATCCGTCGCACTCGGTCGTCGCCTTCGGAACTGACGCAGCATCCTTTGTATCAGGGGAACACTTGTATACCACTCCTTGCCCAAGAGAGGGCGTGTACGGAAAACTGTATGACCGTGATGCCACCATTCTGCTGGTTGGCGTTGGCCTCAACCGAGACACCTACATCCATGGAATCGAGGAGTGGATCGACGTACCGAACCGTATCAACACGGTGAAGAAAATGCTCTTCACCCGCCTCTCTGACGGCAAGCTCCTTCCCTCCCCGATGGCAGGTCATCTTGGCCATGTGGGAGAGAACTTTCCACGCGTTGAGGAGCACATGCGCTCGGTCGGGATTCTCGAGGAAGGAAGGCTGGGTGACGCCCGGGTACTCTACCATTCAGCAAAAGCCTTTGCTGATGAGCTTACCCGGATGCTGGACAAGGATCCCACCCTCTTCTCAGAACGCTGAACTTTCGCTGATCACCAGATGCAAAGGGGTGAACTTGCTCACCCCTTCCAGGCTTTTCTTCTGCAACAGCAGGGATAGATACTCCACAGCAAGACTGCCCAGTTCCAGGCGTTGGTTGGACCAACGGGTCCAGTGCTCATGTCCCCCCATCCAGTCATCCTCAAGCACTGCACCGCGCACATCCTGTCCCACCCGCTTCCCCAAGCGCTCCAAGGAGCGCTCGAAGGAGTCGAGGCTGTAGAGGCGGTCAAAGACTACCATCCCCTGTTCCAATACCTGATTGAGCGCTTCTTCCTCGAGGCGGTTTCTGTCATCGGCTTGTACAATCGTCACCTCAAGACCGTGCTCCTGGGCCGCATCAAGCAGGTACCTACGCTTATCCTTGCGCGGCTCACGCTCCTCCTCCTGCGACTCCACATAGACAAAAGAACGATTGCCGCACAGTGGGGCAAGATGGTCGACCATCTGCTCGATCACCTTGCGGTAGTCGAACGTAACCCAGTGGGTATTTACCTCGGCCACCTCACGGCGACCGACGAAGACCAAGGGATAGTTGGCCTTCACCAAACGCTCGATACCCTTGTCATCACGATTGACACCCATCATTACCGCCCCGTCTGCAAGAACGATGCGTGAAGAGTTCTCCTCGGTAGGCCGGTTGTTGAGGATCAGAATGTCGTATCCGTACTTTTCCGCTGTCTCCTGGATCCCCACGAAGAAGCGGTAGTACTCATTCTCCGACTCAACCGGAAAGATCTGCTCGTAGGTGAAGACGGCTATCAGGGAGTTGGAGCCGTTCTTGAGCTTGCGCGCAGCCATGTTGGGCACATACCCCAGACGTGCCGCAGACTCAAGGATTTTCTCCTTGGTCTGAGCACCCACACGAATGCTCTTCCCATCCTTGCCATTCAGTACTGCAGAAACCGAAGCGTAGGAGACCTTTGCCTCACGTGCCACATCCTGCAAGGTCACCCGTTTGAAATCCTTCATCCCAGAAATACTCCTGCACCCTTCAGTGTAGCATGCAACAGGGGCATCGGTAGATGGAAAAGATCGGTTTTGGCCTGTAAGGCCACTGCAACCGCTGTTCCTGCTCCCTGCCCGATTGCACCAGCGGAAGGACTGACCCTGAGACTGGCATGTGCTGCAAACTCACAGCTGATGTTCCTTCCTGCTGCCAGCACATTGCTCACCTGCTCATTAAGCAGGCTCCTCAGCGGTATGGTATAGTACCCCCCTTCGCGCAGGAAGGTGGAGTCGGTAGCCGCACCATCGGGGGAGTGGATGTCGATGGGATAACCACACGCAGAAATGGCATCCTCGAACCTTGTCTCGGCAAGCAGGTCGGCCACACTGATGCGATAGGCACCCTTGAGGCGGCGGGAGCTGCGGATTCCGATACGCGGTCCACTGAAGGTCATCCGAGCCTTCCCGAAGCCGGGAATGTGGGTCTTGAGGAAGCGGTAGAGCTCCCATACCTGACGCCTCCCTTCAGTCTCAGCCTCACTGAGCTGGATGGGATCCACAGGATTCTTCTCCAGCACCCGGGTCATATTCACGATGACCTCACCCAGAGCATTCGTCTCGAAGGCAAGGACAATGTCCCGGTCAAAGGTAATCTCTCCTGCCTTGATTCCCTCCTGCATGATCTCCTGGAAGCCGGAGAAGGAGAGTCGACACGCCTGGTGCTGCAAACCTGCCTTGGGGGCAAGGAACGGAAAGAGTTCGACATTGCTGTCCATCAGGTCCCGTACCGCCTGGATTTCGACATCGACGAGCTTGAAGTTCATCGTCATCGGCTGGTCCTTGCCATCTGTCTCCCTGCCCTGCTCGAAGGGTATGCCGACAAGCGCTATCAGGTCGGCATCACCGGAGGCATCGATGAAGAACTTGGCCTGCACGGAGAAGCGCTGTGCTGCACAGAGGCAGGAGATGCCGTGGAGCGTACCCTCATCCACTACCACATCGACCACCGTGGTGTGATAGAGGATCTTCACCCCAGCCTCCAGGCACATCAGCTCAAGCTCGCGCTTCATACCCTCACTGTCGAAGGGGGTCACGGTGTAGGTGTACCCGGTGGAATCAGTGATGTGCCCGGGACTCAAGCCCTTTTCAGCCATCCGCTTGATCAGTTCATCGGGCAGGCCCTGGACCACCTGCGTCTCTCCTGCGTGAAAGGTCATCATCGGCCCTGTCCCGCAGGCAGTCAGGCTGCCGCCGAGGTAGCCCTCCTCCTCGATCAGGAGCACATCCAGACCAAGACGTGCAGCAGCAATGGCAGCCATGCTGCCTGCAATGCCGCCGCCTACAACAATAAGATCATGGGTTGCATCAAAGAGAGTATGCATCATTGGTTCCTTTATTTCAGACCGGAATTCACCATGGCATCGGTGACCTTCTGTTGGAAGAAGAGATAGACGGCCATGATGGGTAGTATCGAAAGGGTGGTTGCCGCCAGCTGCAGATGCCACTGGGGAAGTCCATAGGTGTCGTTGAAATTGGTGAGGGAGAGCGGCAAGGTGAATTTCTCCAGGCTGCTGATGAACACCAACGGCTCAAGATAGGTGTTCCAGACAGCGATGAACGCAAGAATGGCCACCGAACTGAGCACGGGGATGGCGATGGGCAGCATGATCTTGACAAAGATGCCCAGCGGATGCAGGCCATCGATGCGTGCAGCCTCCTCCAGTTCCTGCGGGACGGTTACATAGAACTGGCGCAGCATGAAGGTGGAAAAAGCCCCTTGGCTGCCGAAGATGGGAAGCAGCATGAGCGGAACCAGACTGTCGTCAAAGCCCCAGCCCCGCATCTGGAAGAAGAGGGGGATGATGGTGACCTCGATGGGCATCATCAGGGCGGTGAGCAACAACAGGAAGGCTGCGTTGCGGCCGGGGAATCGCATCCTGGCAAAGGCATAGCCGGCAAGGGCGGCAAGGAGTACATTCCCTATCGTCCCCACCCCTGCCACCAGCAGGGTGTTGAGATAGTGGCGGGCAAACGGTTGGACGGTGAAGATGTCGCGATAGTTGGAGAACGCCCAGCTGGTGGGAAGCAACTTGGGTGCTCCGAAAATCTCGGCACTCACATTGAGCGAATTGACCAGCATCCACCAGAACGGATAGACAAAGAGGATGGTGAGCACCAGCATCAGTGCCCAGGAGGGGGTCTGCTTGAGCAGTGTCTTAGGATTCATAATAGGAGATCCTTTTGCGTCCCAGCCACTGGATTGCGGTAAGGGCAAGCACGATCAGAAAGAGTACTACAGCCAAAGCAGAAGCAAAGCCGGTGTCGAACATCCTGAAAGCCTGGTGATAGATGTAATAGACCATGACCATCGTCGATCCTTCCGGTCCGCCATCGGTCATCAGCTTGATGGTGTCGAAGACACGCATGGAACCGATGATCGTCACGATGGAGACCATCATCACGGTGGGCATCAGAAGCGGAAGCTTGATCCTGAAGAAGAGGGTAAAGCGCTTGGCCCCATCGATGCGGGCCGCCTCGATGACATCGCCCGGCATATTCAGCACCGCTCCCATAAAGATGAGCACGTTCATGCCCAGGTTCTTCATGACACGGGTGACGATGACACTGCCCATCGCCCACCCTTTCTCAAAGAGCCAGTTCGGCCCGGCTATGCCGATCAGGTCCAGGAACCAGTTCACCGGACCAGCCGTACCGCCCTGCAGCAAATACTTCCAGACGATGGCCCAGGCCACCCCTGAGGTCACCACCGGCAGGAAGATGATGCTGCGGACAAAACGGGTGCCTCCCTTGCCCCCACCGAGGTAGAGGGCAAGCAGCAGACTGAAAACAAGGTTCAAAGGCACCACCCCGGCACTGAAAATGAGGGTGTTGACCAACGACTTGGCAAAGAGAGGATCCTTTGCCAGGGAAACGAAATTGTCAAAACCGGAAAACACACTGGTTCCGAAAAGCAGGTTCTTCTCCTGCATGCTGTACAGAAAGACCGAGAAGAGTGGGAGCAGGACGAAGAGGATGAATCCGGCCATCTGGGGGGCTATGAAAGCCCACCCTATGATCGTATCCTTTCTTGTCCGCATGCGCAGCGTCTGTTGTCTCATTCGTCCTGACTCCTTGCAAATTTACTTGGTGTACTTGGTATAGATGGCGGCCACTTCGTCAAGGATGGCTTTCACATTGGCATTGGGCTGCCAGAGCTTGTCAAAGACCATCTTCGATTCGACCTCGATCTGAGGATACTTCACATGGCTGGGCAGTACCCTGCCGCTCTTGATGGACGTGGCGACGGCAAGCTTCATCTGCTCGGCGGTCACGCTCTTGTTGGAAGTAAGGAACGCATCGGACTCAAGCACAGACTTGCGTGCAGGGGGCCAGATTCCTGCCATGGCAGCAACCGAGCTCTTGTTGGTCATGTATGCTACCAGCTCGCTGGCAAGAGCGACGTTCTTGCTCTTGGAGTGTGCACCGATTGCTGCCTGGCCGATAACCGGGGACTCACCCTTCGGACCTGCAGGCATGGGGGCAAGACCCCAAACAAAGGAAGCATCGTTGAGCTTGGAGACGCGGGAGATCTGCCCGACCGTCATGGCTGCATTGCCGGCAAAGAAGTCACTCTGGTTGCCCGGGGGAACCACTGAGGCATCCTGGTAGACCATGGAGTGGAAGAGCTTCACTGCAGCTACCGAAGCATCATTGTTGATGAGCACCTGTCCATCATCGGTCCAGAAGTCACCGCCGTAGGAGCGTACCATCGGGGCAAGGTTGTGCAGGATACGGGCGTCAAATCCCTGGCCGTCAACAGTCTGGAAGCCCCAGATGCCGGTCTTGTCCTTGATGGCCTTCGCTGCCATGCGGAAGGTTTCCCAGTTCCAGACGCCTTCTGCAACATACTGCTCGACAGTCTTCAGTCCTGCCTTGGCAAAGAGGTCCTTGTTGTAGAGGATGAAGAACGGAGAGGTGGAGAACGGGATGGCATAGACGTTGCCGCCCTTGCTCCAGAGCTCCAGTGCATCGGCTGAGATATCCTCAGGATCATAAGCTTTCATGCCATCATTGAGCTTTGCCAGCAAGCCGCTTTCGATGAAGGCGGGGGCTGCAGTTTCGAGGACCCAGAAGAGATCGGGGCCATTGGAGCCTTGCAGCTCGAGGGAGAGCTTGGTGTTGTATTCGGCAAAGGGAATCGACTCGAAGGTAGCGGTGATGGGAAGTCCCTTCTCCTTGGCAAAGCCTTCGACAAATGAGTTGAGCAGAGCAATCTGGTCAGGGTTGCTGGTCCAGGTGGCGATCTTCAGGGCTACCGGGCCCTGAGGCTTGGAAGGTTCGGGAGAACCTTGGGCAAAGAGTGCAGAAATGGAGAGCAAGAGAACAAGCAACAAGGCAAGGGCACGGACTGACCCCTTGGTGTGGTGTGTAGACATACAATCCTCCTTAAGTGTTTGATTAATCATTTAATCACGAACACATCGTACAACCCCTTCTTGCTCCCGTCAATAAAAATAATGCCTCCCGAAGGAGGCACTGGCGAAGACAACGCTCACTAGCTGAGCAAGACCAGACTCAAGGCCATGACTGCCATACCCGCAATAACCCCGGTGATGGCCACATGGTGCTCGCCATACTCCTCTGCGGTGGGTAGCAGTTCATCGAGAGAGATGTAGACCATGATGCCTGCAACGGCTGCAAAGACAAAGCCGAAGGTGATGTCGTTGAACCAACGTCGCAACAGGAAATAGCCGATGAAGGCACCCACCGGTTCTGCCATACCGGAGAGGAGGCTCAGCCAGAACGCCTTCTTGCGGCTCTTGGTGGCAAAGTAAACGGGAGCAGAGACCGCAACACCCTCAGGGATGTTGTGGATGGCAATGGCAACCGCGATGCTGATACCCAGGCTTGGGTCGGAGAGTGCGGCCATGAAGGTAGCCAGGCCTTCGGGAAAATTATGGATGGCGATGGCCAGGGCACTGAAAAAGCCCATGCGCATCAGACGAGGATCGTTGGGGTCGAGTGCTGGTTTGGGGTCACAGGGTTTGCTATGCATCTCATGCGGGTTCTCATACTCGGGAATGAGCTTGTCGATGATGGCGATGAGGGCAATACCGGCAAAAAAGGCTGCGGTGGTGACCCAGTAGCCGTTCTTCGCTCCGAGTGCACCTTCCAATGAATCCTTGGCCTTCATGAAGATCTCGATCAAGGCGACATAGATCATGACGCCGGCGGAAAACCCCAGGGCGGCAGCAAGGAACTTGGGGTTGAACTTCTTGTGGAAGAAACTCATCAAGGACCCTACTCCGGTGCCCAAACCTGCAAACACCGTAAGCCCGAATGCCAGAAGCAAGGTTGAGGTACTGAACTCATACATGGTTGTGATTCTCCCCATCGGTCTTGTTGGAAAAAGCCTACCATGCACGCATGGGAAAGGCAACGATGCAGAGGATTTCGAATGTAACTGGTTTCCTGCGCTGCTCTCCCCGATACTGGGCAAAAACAAAAGGAGGTTTTCATGCAAGAGAACCAGCAAACGGATCCGCAGCAAGAAGTGCCGGAAAAATTATCAAAGACCAAGATCGCCATCCTGACCGTCTTTTCCCTGGTGATGCTCTTCCTGTTGGCATTCAGTTGTTATGGGTGCAGCTACCAACCCATCAACCCACCCCAGGAGGAGGAAGCCATCGATGTGGTTGCCCGCCTTGCGAACACCAGCTGGCAACTGGATGAGACGGAGGGAACCCCTACCTTGAGTGAGCTCTACGACCTGGTGCTCTCCTCCATCTCATTCAGTGGCCGGGATGCAGGGCTCCAGCAGCTCGACATGGATCTGACGCTGCGCGATGAGCCCAGCGCCTCGGGAACCCTGCTCTTTGTCCCGGAGGAGGGCTTCGGCTTCCTCTTTGAAGGGGATCTGCTCCCGATCCAAGTGGTCTACGATGTAAGCAGGGACGGAAATACCGAAACCCTGACACTTGTCGGAGAGGAGAGCAATGGGAGGATGTACTACTTGAAAATTTAATCATTTATGCAGATATTAGGGATGAGGGAAGTTGCTTCTGCAATCGGCAGGAGGACCGTACCTGATAAGGATATACAATCATGACACGATATACACCACACGATCCGATGGTTCTCGATCCGGAACACACCGTGGTAACCACACCCTTCCTGCTTGATGTGCTCGACTCAGCCTTGATCGAAAGCATCCAGAGCGGGAATATAGAAGCTGCCTATGGGATGCTCGATCTGAGCGTCAACCTGGCCCAGACGCTGGAGGGCAACACCCTCACCGAGGAGGAAGGAAAAGTCCTGCTCTCCAAGGTAAAGCGCGCGATGGAAAAAGGAAACATTTCGACAGCAAAGCAACATATGGTGGAGTTCGCCCTGCGCTGAAAGAGAAACAAGACAACCTGATCATCCCCGGGTCTTTCGCACTGCGAAAGGCCCGTTCTCTTTCATTCGTCGTCCCCACGATTCTGGGTCAGCATCTCATCAACCCAATCCTCCTCCACATACACCATGCCGTTTCTCCCACTCACCTTGCGGTTGGGACCCGGACGGTAGTGTTTGCAGGACTTAGGACCATAGCAGAACGTCTCCACCCGATACTTCCGGATCCAGGGCTTCCACTGGTCGACGGTAATCTCCACTGCCATTTTGCAGCCCCAAATGCAGGAGGCGCAGACACCTTCATAGGTCTTTGCCGAAAGCCTGCGTGGACCGCGTTCCCGATACACTGCAAGAGACGGGGGAAGAGGGGAAGCAAGTTCGGCTTCTCCCTGACCAAGAACCTTGAAACCTGTCACCCGGTAGAAGTCCACGCTCTCCTGCCTGGGGTCTTCCACAGCCCTGCATGAGAGGGATACCACCATGCCGCTGTGCAGC
Organism: uncultured Sphaerochaeta sp.; assembly: GCF_963667405.1. Taxonomy (NCBI): domain Bacteria; kingdom Pseudomonadati; phylum Spirochaetota; class Spirochaetia; order Spirochaetales; family Sphaerochaetaceae; genus Sphaerochaeta; species uncultured Sphaerochaeta sp. The sequence continues at coordinate 2,431,705 of NZ_OY763408.1, forward strand.
CGATGCTTTTCGTGCAACTTCTCACTGATGCCTACGCTCACCGAACTGCCGTCCGATGAGGCGATGGTCAGGGCATAGCCAAGATAGCTGTGCCAGGACTCATCAAACGACCGGTTGAGTCTGATGCGCGGCTGTATGGAAGTCAGAACCCCTTCGAACTGACACGTTCCCTCCGCCATACTCACCTCCCGATGCTGTAGTACTCCACCCCTGCCTCAAGCATGGTGCGGGGCTGGAAGAGATTGCGCCCATCATAGACAAGGGCGGTCCTCATCAGCTTCTTGAAGAGCGCAGGCTCAAGGGCGCGAATCTCCTGCCAATCGGTGAAGATGAAACAGACCTGTGCCCCTGTCAGGGCCTCTTCCACCGTAGCAGCATACTCCATGGCAAAGCCGTACTGGCGCTTGCAGTTCTCCTGGGCCACAGGGTCAAAGGCGGTGATGTTTGCCCCCTGCTCGAGCAGGAGGGGAATGTTGTAGATGGCGGGTGACTCGCGCAGATCGTCCGTCCCTGCCTTGAAGGCCAGACCGAGCACCGCCACCTTGATGCCGTTGAACGTGATCATGCGGTTGCAGGCCTTGCGGTAGAGCTTGTAGCGCTGCTCGTTGTTCACGTCCACCGCAGCCCCGACGGTACGCAGGTTGTAGCCATACTGTTTTGCCAGATACTGCAAGGCCTTGGTGTCCTTGGGGAAGCAGCTTCCTCCGTAGCCGATGCCGGCCTTCAGGAAGCGTGAGCCGATGCGCTCATCGTAGGACATGCCCAAGGCCACGTCCTCGATGTTCGCCCCCACCAGCTCGCAGAGGTTGGCAAGATCGTTCATGTAGGAGATTTTCAGGGCAAGGAAGTCGTTGGCCGCATACTTGGTCATCTCGGCACTTCTTCTGCTTACTGCCACGATGGGAAGGTCGAAAGGGGCATAGAGCTCACGAAGGATGGCCTCAGCATGCTTGTCCTCCACCCCGATGACAATCCTCTGGGCATGCATCATGTCGTGCACTGCAGTACCTTGTGCAAGGAACTCAGGATTAGAAGCCACTTCGACACGTACCGGATGGACCAAGGAGTCCTTGATGAACTGCTCCACCTTGTCATTGGTGCCGACCGGCACGGTCGACTTGACCACCACGAGGCAGTCACGCTCAACGTGCTCGGCAATCTGACGGGCCACAGAGGCTACATAACTGAGGTTTGCAGAACCATCGGGCAGTTCGGGAGTTCCTACGCCGATGAAGATGACATCGGGATTTCTGTAAGCCCTCTGGTAGTCGGTGGTGAAGGTAAGCAAACCCTTCTGAAGGCCTTCCTGCAGATAGGCTTCCAGGTCTGTTTCATAGATGGGGCAGATACCCTTGTTCAGCATTTCCACTTTTTTCGGGTCGATATCAACACAGGTCACCTTGTGCCCCACATGAGCAAAACAGACCCCTGCCACCAGTCCTACATACCCAGTTCCTGCTATCGTAAGATGCATGCTCACTCCCTCCCAAACTCACTAGATTGTCCCACAGCTTGTCATTTCCTGCAACACCCCAAACACGAAAGACGGCAGCTTCATACACATCATCCTAGTATGTACATCGCACCACTGAAAACTCTGGACACACGTATATGTTATGAGTATATAATTCCTTCAGTCATATTTGCTTGCAGAAGGAATCATATACAGCATGCACCTACTCCATCGATGGTTCTCAGCCCTAATGCTCCTATGCGTCCTCACATGGACACCTATCCATGCAGCACATATCTACACCTCTGAACCAGCTGCAACTATGACCGAGACAAGTTTGGAGAGCGGCATGATCGGCACATTGGTCGGGACGTTGGAACTTGACACTTCCCTTCCGGTCGCCAGAATCACCATCAGTCCATCCATCGCCCCCAACAGCAGCTCCCGCAATGTGCGGATGTACTACACCAATGCAAACAACTCGCTTGTCAATGATGCTCTGTACGGCACACTGTATCTCACCTACTACAAGACCAATGGAGCGCTGGCAAGCAAGACCCTGACAGCCGAGACTTCCTATGCTTTCACTTCGCTGGAGGCATCCAGACCGATTCGTTTCTATCTTTTGGTACGCACCAACGACTACTCAACATTCCTGAGCAATGTACGCGGTTGGCTAATTTGGCAGTCCTCAAATAGGTTTGTCGCAATGGGAGCCCAACCTGCATTCACCCTGCTCTCTTCCTCCAACACCACCTATCCGGTACTCTCCAACCAAGGGGAGACCACCCTTCCCACCCCCTTCGTCGGAGGCGGCTTGCCTGGTCCTGCAGGCGACCGCACCATCTTCATCGGCGACCCCGGGGTAACCTCAACATTTTTCAATTACTACAACATTGCGGATGAGCCGGTGTACAGCATCTTCTTTGCAAATGAGAATGTGTACATAGACGACATCACCCAGGCAGTGCTTGCTCCTGTACCGCTGACCAATGTCACCCTGAATGTGGAGAACTACCAGAACACCTATTTGGGACAGAGCCGGGTGAATGTCCGCTTCTTTCAGGCAGGCTACCCATCCTTCCGCTTCCTTCATGAAAATGATCCCACCGTACAACTGCCCTATACGCTTTGGGTCAACCAGACCGAAATCCCCTACAACACTCCCTTCAGCCCGTGGCCTGCCCCCATGCAAGCCACCAACTCCAGACAAATCAGCCTGAGGGTGAACCAACAGGATCTTGAGGCTGCAATGGAAGGCCACTACACCACCACCATCACCGTGGAAATCATCAGCGGCATCTAGACAACACGCTTGACAGAATGAAAAACGTGTTCCTATACTGGACGAGTAAAAACGTTTTGCGTAAATTTGCAAACTGCATATTGCCAGTCCAAAAAGGAGGATGCGCATGAAAAAAGCAATCGTAACCCTGATGATCCTGCTCGTTGCTGCCAGCATGGTCTTTGCTGCCGGAACGAAGGAAGAGGGAACCAAGAAAGAGGTCACACTCTCCGTACTGTGGTTCAATGACGCCAATGAGTCGGATGTCTTTCTCAAGACCATCGACGACTACCTGAAGTCCAACCCGCACGTCAAGCTCGATCTGCAGATCGTTGCCTACAGTGAGTACGACCAGAAGCTGAAGCTGATGATCAGCGGCGGCAACCCGCCTGACATCGCCCGAATCACCACCAACACCCTATCGGTCGTGGTGGACAGCCTTGAGCCGATCGAAAACCACGTCCAGGATGTGGAAGCGGTGAAGAAAGAGTACCTGCCCTCGATGGTTGCCTTCGCAACCAACAAGGACGGTAAGTTCATCGCCTACCCCACCGAAGCCACGGCCAACGGCATGCTGGTGAACAAGACTGCTTTCGACAAAGCAGGCATCAATGTGGATGAGGTCAGCAAGACCTGGACCTGGGCAGAGTGGGAAACCATCATCGCCAAGGTGTTGGCTGCGAACCCGTCGATGAAGTACGGTCTTGCCGTAGACTTCACCCCGCACCGCTTCTCCACCCTCATGTACCAGTGGAACGGCCGCTTCCTGAAGGAAGACCAGTCGAACATCGGATTCAACAACCCCGGCACCGTTGCCACGCTGAAGTGGTTCAAGAGCCTGCATGACAAGAACCTGCTTCCCAAGAGTGTCTGGCTTGGTTCAGAGAACCCTGCCGAGCTTTTCCAAGCCGGTTTGGTTGCCGGTCACATCGGCGGAAGCTGGAACATCAACACGTACAACAAGAACGTGAAGGACTTTGCATGGAAGGCCGTGAGAATGCCCAAGGGCGAGATCAACTCGTCGGTGCCCGGCGGCAAGTTCGTTGCCTCCTTCAAGGAGAGCAAGAACAAGGATGAGGCGTTCCGCCTGATGGCAGCGTTTGCTGACAAGCAGCACAACGAGTTGTACAGCCGTGACACCTTCAACATTCCTTCCCGCAACGATGCAAAGGTCTCCTATCCTTCCAACAGCGCTGACTTCGAGGTCTTCCTTGAAGAGCTGAAGGTCACCCCGGCCTACACCGCCAACGAGTGGAAGAATACCAACCTGAGCAAGGTCACCACCTACATCCGCGAGCAGATCGTGGAAGTATTGTTGGGCAACATCACCGCCGAACAGGCAGTGGCCAACGTTGACAGCAGGGGTGCAACCTACTTCAAGTAACAGTGAATCGGATATCGGCTCCTCCTCCATCAGGAGGGGGATGCCGATCATCACACAAAGCAGGCCTTGGCCTGTCCCATAGGCATCGTATGAAAGCACACACCAAGGGAAACTTTCACCAGACAGCAGCCCCGCTGCTCTTCCTGCTTCCCAACATCCTGATCTTCGCCACCTTCATCATCATCCCCGCCATCCAGGGGCTGCGTATGTCCTTCACCGAATGGGGGGTCTTCACCGAACCTCGGTTCATCGGCTTTGCAAACTTTTCCGAACTGCTCGGCGACGAAGTCTTCTGGAAAACCTTCAGCAATACCCTGGTGTATTCGCTGTTCACCGTCAGTCTGATCATGGTCTATGCACTGATGCTTGCCATGCTGCTGCATAAGAACTCCCTGAAGGGAGAAAAGCTCTTCCGATCGCTCTTCTACATTCCCAGCCTCTTGAGCATGATCACCGTCGGTATCGCATGGCGGTTCATCCTCGGCGATGAGATGGGCATCATCAACTACCTCTTGCGCACCATGGGCGGGGATGGAGTGCGCTGGCTTACCGACAGCAAGCTTGCGATGGTCTCCATCATCACCGTCTCCATCTGGGCCCAGGCCGGGTACTACATGGTCATCCTCATCGCAGGGTTGCAGGCCATCCCCACCGAGCTCTACGAGGCAGCCACCATCGACGGCTCCTCAGCCCCACGCACCTTCGTCTCCATCACCCTGCCGCTGCTCAGAAGCACCCTGCTGGTGGTATTGGTGCTTGCCACCATCGCCTCCTTCAAGGCCTATGAGCTGATAGCAGTCATGACCAAGGGAGGCCCTGGCTACGCGACAAAGTTCATCGTCCAGCAGGTCTACCAAGTAGCCTTCCTGGAGGACCGGTTGGGCTACGCCAGTGCCATGTCCATCGTATTGATGATCATCATCAGCCTCTTCACCGTCGTACAGTTCAAGGTGAGCGGGAAGGAGAAGAGCTATGAATAAGAAGAAAACCCTCTCCATCCTCCAGTATGCACTGCTCGTGCTTCTGGCGCTTGCCACCCTGCTACCGGTACTCTGGGTTGTCCTCTCCTCGTTCAAGCCGCAGAGCGAGCTCTTCCGCGTCCCGCTGACCTTCATCCCCAAGGACTGGACCATACAGAACTACCAATCATCCCTCAGGGCAGGGAACTTCCCCGTCTACTTCTCCAATACGGTGTTCGTGGCGGTGGTCTCGACAGCACTGACAGTGCTGATCAACCTCATGGCAGGGTACGCCTTGGCCAAGTACATCTTCAAGGGACGGGATGTGATCTTCACCATCATGATTGCCACCCTCATGATCCCCTTGCAGGTCATCATGATCCCGATCTTTTTGCAGCTGAAGAACCTGGGGATGCTCAACTCACTGTGGGGAATCATCATTCCTCCCGCAGCAACTCCCACCGGGGTCTTCCTTGCCCGCCAGTACCTGGTCACCCTGCCAAATTCACTGATCGAGGCGGCACGCATCGATGGTGCACGTGAGCACACCATCTTCTTCCGCCTCATCGTGCCGATGAGCAAGCCCATTGTGGCAACCATTGCCATCTTCAGTTTCATGTGGCGTTGGAACGACTACCTCTGGCCCTTGATCGTCATCACAGACAATCGCAAGCAGACAATCCAGCAGGCGTTGGCGAACTTCGTCGGCCAGCTGCAGATCAACTGGTCGGACTTGCTGGCAATGACAACCATCGCCATCATCCCCGTGATCGTCGTCTTCCTCGCCTTCCAACGATTCTTCTTCTCCGGCATCGCAGCCGGCTCAGTCAAAGGATAAGTTATGAAACATGTCATCCGCAATCTCAGGACCTGCACCCTTGCATCATCCTCTACCGTAGTCGCCATCGGAGAGGGAGGCTCGGTCACCCTTGCCTTTCTCTCCTCTGAGATCATCAAGGTCTCCTACGATTTTGCCGGTATCACGATCGACAAGACCTTGGAGAAGGCAAGTGACTTCATAACCAAACCGGCAACGCATCTGGATACCAGTGATCCTGTCCTGATCAAAGAAGAGAAGGAAGCATACATCCTCACCTGCGGCCAAAGCCGGGTGGTGCTGGAGAAGGAGCATGCCTTGGTAAGCGTCTGGCACCAGGGCAGGCTTGCCCATGGGGGACGTGTCGGCACAGCCGATACGGTCCTGCCCTCCTACCAGGTCCGCTGCTTCACCAAGGAGGGGTCCAAGGATTCATTCAGCCGGTTCAACTTCCCCTTGGATCCTGAGGATGAGTTCTATGGGCTGGGGGACAAGAGCGGCAGTCCCAACAGACGGGGACGGCGGTTCTCCATGTTCAACCGTGACTCGCTTGGCTACGATGCATCCAATTCCGATCCGCTGTACAAGTCCATACCCTTCCTCCTGAAAGTGAATCCGGATCAAGGAGTGACCAGCGGCCTGCTCTTTGACCAGAGCATGATCAAGCTCTTCGACCTGGGCAGGGAGAGCCCCTACTTTTTCTCGGTTGAGGTGGAAGGAGGGCCGTACGGCTATGTGGTACTGTTGGGCAACTCCTACCATGAGGTGCTGAAAAACTACTGCCAGGTGACCGGCTTCCCGGCCTTTCCCCCGCTGTTCAGCTTCGGATTCTTCGGTTCCTCGATGAACTATGCCGAGCCTGACGATGCCAAGGAGAGGATTCTGGAGTACTTCGCCACGGTGGAGGAGCACCAGATACCTTGTGAGGGGATGTATGTCTCCTCGGGCTACCTGAAGAGTGCAGAGGGAAAGCGGTATGCCTTCCTCTGGAACAAGCAGAAGTTTCCCGACCACAAGAGCTTTCTCACCTCGCTCTCCGAGCGTGGGTACAACCTGTGCATGAACATCAAGCCCGGCATCCTGGTTTCACACCCCTGGTATGGTGAGCTGAAAGAGAAGGGATTTTTGATCAAGGACCAGGAGGGCAAGCCCTACCAGGAGTTCTTCTGGGGCGGGGAAGCCTCGTTCATCGACTTCAACAACCCCCAGGCCAAAGAGTGGTGGAAGAGCCAGCTCAAGGCGCAGTATCTCGACCATGGGTGCACCGGCATCTGGAACGACAACAATGAGCTGGAGCTTGAGGATGTGGGGCTTGAGGCGTTCAAGACCAAGGCCCTCTATCCGATCAGGATGGCCCAGGCAAGCTATGAGGCGTTCAAGGAAGAACGGCCTGATGAGCGGCCCTGGATCTACTCCAGAAGCGGCTATGCGGGCCTCCAGCGCTTCGCAAGGACTTGGTCGGGAGATAATGTCAGCGACTGGAAGACGCTGCACTACAACCAGCTGATGGGCATCGGGTTCGGTCTCTCGGGCCTTCCCTACTTCGGCCACGACCTGGGAGGATTCTTCGGGCCTTTCCCCGAGGAGGAGCTGCTCATCCGTTCCTGCCAGTCTGCAGTGTTGCAGGGCAGGTTTGTGATGCACTCCTGGCGGGAAGAGGGGACTCCGACCGAGCCGTGGTCGTACCCTACTGCACTTGAGCCCATCCGCTCCCTCATCCTGGAGCACTACCGTTTCATGCCCTACCTGTACAGCTGTGCGTATGAGGCAGCGGTGGAAGGAAAGCCGATCGAGCGTTCGCTCCATCTGGAGTTCCCTGAAGACCAAGCACTCAAGAGTGACACCGTCCACTCCCTCTTCGGGCCTTCCTTGCTGAAGGTGTTGGTAACCGAGAAGGGCTGCCATGAGGCAAGGGTACATCTACCAAAAGGTCTGTGGTGGTATGACAAGGCGGGGATGGCTATTGAGGGTGGGTGCGACCTCACGGTCCCCTACCCGTGCAACGGGGAAGTGGTCTGGTTTGCCAGGGAAGGGTCTTCCATTCCCACAGCTCCCCATCTGACCCATCTTGGAACGGCATTTTTCGAGCAGGTGGAGTTCCTCGTATTCCCTGTCAGAACAACCGGAAAAGAAGTGATCTCCACGTACTTTGAGGATGATGGGAAGACGGAACTGCACAAGCAGAATTGCAATCTCTGGTCGTTGAAGGTATCCGAAAACCAGGTGGTAGTTACCAGGACCATAGTTGCACAAAGTGAGCCTGCAGGACGGTTGTTCACCCTGAAAGTCGGAACGAGGAAGTTCGAGTTCAATCCTGCTTCCCTGAAACGGGGAGAGAGCATCAGCTTTGCATTCTGAGGGTGACAAAGCAGACAAGAGGCCTTACACTGACGCAAGGGAGGTGCTATGCGAGAACCGGTGACCATCGTGGATGTAGCGAAAGCTGCAGGGGTTTCCCCTGCCACGGTTACGCATGCACTGAACGGCAAACGCCCGGTGGGGGAAGCTACCAGGAAGAAGGTGCTTGAGGCCATCGAACAGCTGGGCTATGTGCCCTCCTGGAGTGCTTCACGGATGAAACGCGGTTCTTCGGGGATCATCGGCTGTCTTGCCGCCGATATCACCGAGACGTTCGTCAACCAGATTGTACGTGGTATTGAGCACGGGCTTTCGGGGGGACAACACTCACTGTTCTTCGTCTCCGGTATTGAGTTCGGCAATGACCTGAAGAAGGCCTACCAATTCCTGAAGAGCCACAAGGTGGAGGGAATCCTGTTTTGCCACCACCTGCCGATCTGGAAGGAGTTCAACCTGGATATCCAGAACTCCGACATCCCGATTGTTTCGGTGAATATGGACACCCCGGATATGATCAGCGTGATTCCTGACAACCGGACAGGGGGGTATCAGGCGGCAGAGCACTTGTATGGATGCGGGATGCGCAATCCTGCAATGATATGCGGCCCCGAGGATCGTCTTTCAGTGCAGGATCGCCTGAAGGGGTTCTCTGAGCGGGTTGGTGAGCTGAATCTGAGTATGCCTACCCACTCATACTTCGGTACGTACGATTTCTCCCACGGTTTTGAGGCTGCCAACAGCATCATGGATGCACATCCTGAGACAGATGGAATATTCTGTGCAAATGACTATATTGCTGCAGGGGCTATCTCGGCTCTGCAGAAGCGAGGCTACCAGGTTCCCCGGCAGGTTCGGGTGGTGGGCTTCGACAATCGTGATTTCTCTGAGTTCTGGAATGTGCCCATCACTACGTTCGAGCTTCCGCTCCAAGAAATGGGTATGCTGGGGGTAAGCCTGCTCAAGCAGGTGATCAACACAGGATCCTACTCCAAGCAAAAGCATGTGCTGCAGTCCAAGCTTATTCCCAGGCAGAGCAGCAAGGGATAACCTCCAGAGACAGCGAAGGGGAACCTGCCTGAGCAGATTCCCCTTGGTAAGGACAGTTCATAGTGGATTGTAGCTTCTACTTTCTGAAATACTCACGCATGAACTGAGCGAATTGCTCCATCTCATGGGGTTGGATATCCCCGATGTTGGCTATCCTGAACGTATTGATGTTCCCCAGCTTTCCCGGATAGATGGTAAAATTCTGCTCCCGTGCCAGGTCATGGAACTCCTCAAATGAGTACTTGCCATCCTGTGGCTCCAGAATTGCTGTGATCAGGTGGGATTGTTCCTCCTCTTTCACCAGCATCTCCAGGCCCAACTCCTTCACCACATCCACCAGTATGTTCCAGCAAGCCGTATAGCGCGCATAACGAGCTTCTATGGTCTCTTGCTTGGTCTCAATAATGGCTTGGCGCAATGCGTTCAATATCTGAACAGGAGGTGTGAACCGTGTTTGCAACGTCTTGGAGAAATACTGGTACTGGTCATACAGGTTCATGTAGTAGTTGCGCATCGGCTCACTCTTGAGCTTTTCCAGCTCCTTTCGGTTGCAGAATACGAAACATACACCAGCCATCCCCTGGATGCACTTATTGGAAGTGGATGCCATAAAGTCGATGCAATCACGTTCCATATCGATGGGGATTGCTGAAAACGCACTCACCGTGTCGATGATGGTGACAATGCCCCGGTCATGGCACATACGTCCTATCTGGGGAATGGGATTCAACAACCCAGTGGTTGTCTCGTGATAGACTGCCGCAAGATGGGTATAGGAACCTTCATCAAGCTTCTTTCCCAAGGCATCCAGATCAATCGCTTCATACGTGCTGCTTTCATAGACTTCATAGTCCATCTTGTACACTGAGGCAATCTTGGCTAAGCGCTGTCCATACGAACCGTTGTTGATGATGAGCAGCTTCCCATCCTGAGGCACACAGGAGGAGACCATGACTTCGTCAGCCAAGGTTCCGGAGCCTGCAAAGAGGACTGTCTCGTAGTCTTCTTTCTTTCCAATGAACAGGGTGAGTTCATCACAAATCCAGCGCATCATCTGCCCAAACTCTTCCTCACGAGGACAGATGTCGGCACACACCTGGGCATACTTCACCGAATCAGTGGTGGTTGCAGGACCAGGATTGAGCAGCACCTCACGACGGACCTGGCGAATGCTCTCATTCTCCTGAATCCTGGGAAGAATCTCCTTGGTTGCCATCTCAAGGTGCGAGGCATCGTCAATCTCGCGCCATGCCAGATAATTCACCTTTCGCACAAACAGATGCTCTCCCATCTTCTGGGCTCCGACCAAAGCAGTCTCATACTCCATTTTGGGCATGTCCTGATGGTGGGAAGCGGCAAAGTTGCACATGGCTTGCAACGTCTTGTAAGAGAGTTTGGAAATGCCCACCAATTCGGCATAGGACTTCCCTACCATCTCGAGTTTCTTCGAAATTGCAGCAACCTCAATATTCTCATCAACGGCGATGTACACCTCATCCCCTGAATTGGTTGCACCAGAACCGAGCACCACATTCCGATGATGGTCGTTGAGTAAGGTGAACAGAGCCACAGAATCATAGATGAGATCTGATTCCAGCAGAAGGATGTCACTTGTTACTTTGGCAGCACAGACTTCAAGCGTTCCCATACTGCCTGTTCCGGCATAGTTTGCATTATGCACCGTCTCGATGGCAGGGTACTTCTTTGCAAGCTTCTCATACCACTCACTGCAGTACCCGGTACCGATGATGATACGTTCGATACCATGTTCCAACAGTTTCTTGATGGACATTTCCACCAAGTATGAACCATCCAGCTCAAGAAAGCCTTTCGGCCTGTCCTTGGTCATATCCTTGAGACGACTGCCCAATCCCGCTCCAACAATCACCGCTTCTCGAATCATGTGGTTTCCTCTGCTATATAGTGCATGAACGCCTGCTTGTTCTCCACAGGTGTACTCTTCGGACGTCCAAGGTCCTTGCGATTTCCCTTCTTCACCAACACCTCAATACAGTGTGGTCCAGCCTGCTTAGTTGCCAAAGCTTCAACCAAAGCACTTTCATCCGATACCTTGACGGCCGTTGCATAGCCAAGACTTTTGGCTACACCAACCAGATCAACGTCACGTCCAACCGTCGGCTGGCCGCCTACTGAGTCATGAGAACCGTTGTTCAGGATGATGTGGAAGTAGTTCTCTGGTTTCGTTTTTCCGATGATGGCCATTCCACCAAGGTGCATGAGGACAGCCCCATCACCATCAAGGCAATACACCTGTCGGGTCTTCTTGCTCAGGGCAATCCCCAACGCTATCTGGGAAGCGTGTCCCATGGAGCCGACCGTAAGAAAATCCTTCTCGTGCCCTTCTCCGTTTCTCTCACGAATCTCATAGAGCTCACGAGAGGCCATGCCTGTGGTAGACACGAAGATGGCACGGGGATCAGTATGGCTTACAATGATTTCCAAGGCCTCTTCGCGGGTAAGCTTGCCTTCCACCCGATTGGGTTGCTGAAGTGCGTACTCAGCAAACAGACCTTTCTTGACAATAAGAGCAACGGGGGCCTGCTCAGTCTTCATGGTGGCATACGCTTGCTCAACCTGGACTTTCATCGATGCTTCGTCAGAAGAGAGTACCTGATACGGTATTCCCATGGTTTCAAGCAGGCTCAAGGTAACCTTTCCTTGCTTGACGTGCTGGGGTTCATCGTGCACCCCGGGCTCTCCTCTCCAACCAATGCAGAGCAGCAACGGGATCTGATACACATCGGTATCAGCAAGGGAGAGCAGTGGGTTCACTGCATTCCCTTCTCCAGAGTTCTGCATGTACACCATCGGAATGGTGCCTGTCGCAAGATAGTGTCCTGCTGCCAAGGCAACTGCATTGCCTTCGTTGGCTGCGATGATGTGATGCTCAGCATCAAAAGAATCGGTGATGAACGCACAAAGGTTCCTCAAGAGTGAGTCAGGGACACCGGTGAAGAATCCGGTTCCCTGTTTCTGGAGCTCCTGGACAAAGGAAGAGGGATCGATCATGCAAAGCCTCCCCTATTTTGTTCCTGGAATCAGTTCCAGGATCTGTTTGATCGGCATGCAGAGAGGATCGGCTTCCAAGGAACGGCCGTTCTCAAGAATCGATTTGGCAACGTCAACCATTGCTGGATAGGCAGCCCGCAGCATGTGGTTTGCATAGATGATGATGTTGGCACCCCACTGCTGGAACTCCGCTTCAGTAAACTGGTTGTAGGTAGTAGGAACCAGGATGAGAGGGACATGGCTGTACTCGCTCCTGAAAGCAAGACAGAACTCCTTCACATCCTCACCGATCTTGTCCTTGCTGTGGATCATGATGCCGTCTGCTCCTGCTTTCACGTAGGCATATGCTCGTTCCAGGGCTTCGGCGACAGTACCACCGGCAATGAGGGATTCAAGCCTTGCAATGATCATGAAATCCTTGGTCACCTGGGCTTGCTTACCCATGCTGATTTTCAAGGAGAAATCCTCGATGGGAGCAAGATGTTGCTTCACATCGGTTCCGAAGAGTGAGTTCTTCTTCAGCCCCATTTTGTCTTCAATGATGATGGCCGAGATGCCATTGCGCTCCAGCGTTCGAACGGTGTACACAAAATGCTCAGCAAGGCCACCGGTGTCTCCATCATAGATGATGGGTTTGGTAGTGCATTCCAGAATGTCAGTGACTCCCTGGAGCCGGGTTGTCAGGTCGACTGCTTCGATATCTGGTTTCCCTTTGGAGGTGGAATCGGTAAGGCTGGATGACCACATGCCATCGAAGGTATGGAACTCACCATCCTTGCATACAGAGACATGCTCTGCGATAAGACCGGATAGCCCATCATGGACTTCAAGGATCCTCACAATCGGTTTGGCAGCCAGCAAACGCCTGAGTGTCTTCAAGCGAACTTCCGGGGTGGTTCCGATGGCTTTTTGTTGCTCGGCCAATGCCGATGAGTTGATGCCCTTGGTGTAGGGAATCTCAATGACTTTCCCACCAAGCTCATGCATGACTGCATACACTTCATCCCGGATCTTGCTCAAGGGACCGGTAACCCAATCATCGCCATGGATGATGTAGTCGGGCTTGTACTTCAATAGATTGGGAACATAGCTCCACTCTTGTTGGGGGACAATCCTGCTTACGCCCTTGATGTTCTCCACCACCACTCTCCGCTGTTCATAGGAGAGATAGGGAAGTCTCTTGTGGGGAGCAATAGCCGAATCGGTGAGAAGCCCTACGATGAGCTCCCCATATTTGGCTCCCTCATTGATGATATTGATGATTCCCGGATGGATGATATCCCCGGTGATTCCTAGGTATACACTAGCCATGTAAACATTTTCTCCTGTTTTGTAACATCAAGTAACTCTACCCCAAAGCCAATTGGTTGTCCAATGACAAAGGAATACTTGCAACCAAAAACCGTTAGGGATTCAGGGGTCCCCAATTTGATTCCACTCGGATATCATCTTTGATTGTATAACTCTCTTCGAAGTTGATCCGAATTTGATTCCCCGTATAGTTGGCTCCACCACCTTGAACCACGGAGACCACATCTTTCTTAATCCATGACTTCATATCTTCACCACTGAAGGGATTAATCATAGGAATGCCTAAACCTTCCAATGCAATTATGGCTGCATCTGCATTGGTCATGAAACAACCCTTCTCTTGCAAAACACCAGAAGCATTAAAATCCTTCACCATCAGCAATGGATTAAAGAGAGCGTAACGCAAGGCATTCTCTGAAAAATCCTGGAAGATGTGGGTTTGGACAGGATGTCCATGATCAGAGACAAGGATGATGCGAGTATTGTCATACACACCTTCTTCTTTGAGATGTTCAAACCATTTCGCTAATTGCAGCAAGGTAGCAACATTTGCATGATAGGTACCAAGATCAGTCTGAGAAACAGTATGCAATATGCTCTGTAATGGATTGTGTATATGGGAAAGTTCATCCCGGGGTTCGTAGAGAGGGGCCTCCAAGAGCACCGGTTCATGGGGTGTTTCATTACTGAGTACCGTAAACGTATTGGTTGGCGCATCATAATCGGTAAGATCATGTAGATAGTATAGTTGTGAGTATGAGTTCAAGAAATCATCCGTATCCTGCGCAGTCTCTCGCATGTGCAGATACCCACCGTTATCATAGATTGCTTCCCGCATGATTGGCAGTGCAGTCCGAAGCAGACTGAAAACAGGCAATCTTGCCTTCAGCAAATCGCTCGTTGCCGAAGGCTCCCATTTCAACACATCGGCATGTTCCTGCTTGTACCGAACTGTTTGTTTGCCAATCAATTGCTTGACGGAAATCTCCGGATACGGTTGGAAAGGACGATAGTCGCCCACCAGACGATAGTTTGAGTAAGGAGGGTCTGTTACCGTTACTGCATATCCGGATTGAGAAAACATTCGGGGAAGCACCAAGAGTGCTTCATTATGCTTATCAACCATCTTTTCGTTTTCTCGGGCATTGAGATTTTCCGGAGTATACTCATACCCTGCAAACAAAGCAGGACTACCGTTGGCAGTATTGGTACCATAGGAAACAGTATTTGGATAATATATGAAGCCTCTAAAGGTTTCTCTCATTTCTGGGAACTCTTGGAAAAAAAGTTCCGCATAAGAGCCGATAGCTCGATCTAGAAATACAAATACTACATTTTTGCCTTGCTTCGACAATGAATAATCTGCCGTTCCTTTGCGAAGCATTTCCTGCTGTTCCAGTTCTTTCAGTGTCTCTGTATGCCTTATGTATTCATTGTGAATTTTGGCAGCAAACACTCCTGAAGTCAGAATTGTTCCAAGTATGAGTATCGAAAGAATGTGCCGCACAACTCCTGCACGGTGCGTGATGGCTATGAAGAAATATATAATTAAAATACAGACAGCACAGGCGATGGAACTGAGGTTAAGAACCATCGAAGGATTAAGCAGTCCAGGATTGTCGAATAAGAGAATTGGACTGATATACCCATAGTGCCCAGAAAAAACCAGCATATTCATCAGTGCAATAATGGTTAAGGGAGGAAACACCAAAGCCAAGACATCCCTGATGGCCTCATGAGAAATGACATACAACAGCAATACCCAAACCAAGTACAAGCCTGCATATTTGGTTGCAGTATCAATCAGAAAAGCCAAGGGATGATTGACAACTCCGAGATAGGAAAACTCCGTGGGAGAGGATTGTATAAGCAATGCAGGCACTACCAGCCCTTGCAAGACCCAAAGCAGTACTATTGAAAGCAAGAAAATTTGGTTCCGTTCAGTATTGTTACGAAAGGCCCCCGCAAGATAATGATGATACACCTTGCTGAAAATCCCTAGTATTGTCGGAATCAGACATACGCCCAAAGCTGCTACCAATACCAACAATCGCTTGATGAGAGGAGCCCATGGATGCAAAATGAGAATGGTAATAGCCAAAATACTCACACTTGAAGCACAAATCACATAGAGAACTTTCAGTGGATGCTTAAGGCGATAAAAGAGATTCTTTGCCAGTGAAAAAAGGTTGTTGCAGGTCCAGTAGAGAACCAAACCTGACGGCGATGTATACAGAAGTACCATGAAAAGAAGTGCCATTCCATATAATTGCAGCTTATCACGCAATGGCAACCCTTTAGTATATACAGCACCTGCAATTACATTGATCAGTGTCATGAGAATTGGAAGCAAGTTTACCTTCAGTCCACCAATTGCAAGCATTGCATCGGGCTGACCCAAATCAGGAATGCCAAGAAACCGAACTCCCTGTAGTTGGGGAAGATTAGACAGGTAATGATAGGCAGCGATGAAAAATGGAACCTGAATCATCAAACTCACAGAGCTTCGAAGGGCATACACTGGATGGTAATGGTTCTGCCGGTAATAAGTAGACAGAATCATATACTGTTCATCACCCTTGAATGCTTGCTTTATGCGATTGATTCCAGGTGCCATTTGCATACGCAGGTCACGCTCTTTTCGTTGAAGGAGCTCTGCTTCATTGTATAAAGGCAGTGAAAGCATGTTGATGACAATGCTGATTCCAAGAATGGAAACCCCAATATTCTCAAAACTCTCGTGAAAGAATACAAAAAAGAAGTCTACAAGCAATTCGAGAGGGTAAATACAAAGATTATAGAAAATCATGATTCAATTCCCTTGTGCCCTATACTACTATGTTTTGCTTGTAACTGGGAAATAATGAAATCAGCCACTTGTTCCCCACTCTTCCCACGATGCTGCCACGCAGTTTCCTTCGCACGCTTTCTGTTCTCCTCCAATGTCTGACTCTTGGTTGTTTCAATAAGCACGTTTCCGATATCGGTAAAATCCGTCTCCTGAAGCTCAATTCCTATCTCAGGAAGCACACGAAACTTCCATGGTTGTTCCTCGATATCGTAAGAATCATAAGGCTTGGCATCGAAGGAACTGTTCACATAGAGGAAAGGGCGGTCAAAGAGGAAGGTATAATCAAAGATGACTCCGGAGAAGTCACTGATCATGATATCAGCTCGGGATAGAGAGCAAAGATTCTCATTGGTGAAATCCCATTCAAGATTCTGCTTACTCTTATATCGTGCTTCCAGACTTGACAACACATCCTGTTCAGATTGTTTGGACTGTGGATGAGGCCGAACGATGATGGTAAAACCAGTTTCTACCAAAGGATCAAGCAACGAGGCCCCATAGCGGGAAAGAATGCCACTCTTGCCCCAGGAGGGAGCAACCAAGACGGTGAAATTCTGCTTTGGGTCTGGTTGTAGTGCTGCAACTTTTTCCTGCAGTATATCCAGATACGGGCAGCCTACCACCACCAAATCTTTTTCCTTGATCCCCCGTTGCTTCTCCAATTGCCTTACATGAGCTTTCTGGTACTCACCTGAGAGCAAGACAGAATCATAGTAGTCCAAACCAAACAGCCGGTAACTTGTCGCATCATCCACTGCGTGCAGGATATGTGCATAATGTTTCACTCCCCTGGAACGCTTGAGCTGGTATACATCAAGGCCTGGGGTGGTCATCAGGCATACATCCGCTTCCAGAAAATTCAATCTTGTAAATGCTTTGTTTCCTTCCCCAATGAATTCACTCTTGATATGTGTAAATTGGGAGGAAAAAACAGGATCATCCTCAGAGGAAGTATAAAACACCGTTTCCACTCCCCTCCTCTCCAAAGCTTCAAGGATGGGTTTGAACACATTCCAATAGCGTTTGCCTTCCGAATAGATGACCAAAGGGTATCTGTTCTTGGAACTGATTGCCTTTCCCCCTGAAAGAATAAACTTCAGTTTGATGATGGCAGCCTTTCCCAAAAAATAGAGCATAGTCACCAAGCCAATGACAATGGAGAAAAGCATACTCCCTGTTCCCGGATCTATATAGAAAAGCATCATGATAATTCCTTCCTTTCGTAATCAGTGCTGGATTGGAGCCCAGTTGGACTCAACAAAAATATCATCGTGTACAGAAAAACTATGCGAGGGATCGTGTTTGAACACCGCACCGGTATTCTCGCGGGGATCCCATGGGCCATAGTAAGCATTCACTAGTTTCTTGTTCACTTGATCATACAAATTCTTTTGTGTTGCTGGATTGAGGGGATTCTGAACTACATCCTTGACAGCAAAGAGAGGAGCATCAGCATTGGTCATGAAACGCTTGTCAATGCTGATCGGCCCCGTTGATCCAAAGTCTTTTACCAGGAAGAGAGGAACATACCCATTGTAGTTGTATCTGTCAGGACCAAAATCTTTCATTCCTTCTGAGTACAGCTCATAGCCATGGTCCGACACAATGATGATACGAGTATTGTCATATACACCCAACTCTTGCAGATAGGCGAACCACAGACCAAGACGCTTCAGCGACGCAGCATTGATCTGGTATGAGGAACGGTCAAGCGGTCTGATCCCTTCAATTCCATCCAAGGGCGTAGTGGTATCAGTTACCACAGACCGTGGTTCATACTCTGGTGATTGAAGGAACACTGGTTGGTGCGGGGTATCGTTGGAAATGCTGATGAATGCATCTCCCTCCGGCCTTATTGTTGTCAAATCATTCAGGTAATAGAGTTGGGCATATGCATCAATAAACCCATCAGTTGATTGTGGTTTCTCTTCTTTCTGGAAATAACGGCCTTCCTCATAGAGCGTTCTTCTGATCATAGGAAAACTCGTTTTGAAGATGGCAAAGAGAGGGAGACGTTTCTTGATGAGATCACTCTCATACGAAGGATCCCAATCAAGCACATCGGCATGTTCCTTCTTGTACTGAACAGCAAATTTCCCATGATGATGCATGACCTTCATTTCAGGATAGGGACGGAAGGGAGTATAGTCTGCTTCCCACTTGTAGTTGCTGTAGGGAGGATTGGTGATGGTGACCGAGTAGCCTTCATCCAAAAAGAGTCGGGGCATGACCAACAACGCTTCATTGTGCTTGTCCACCAGCTTCTCATTCGTACGGGTATTCATTGCATCGGGAGTGTATTCATATCCTCCCATCATGGCAGGTGATCCATGCAACGTATTGTTTCCAAACGAGACCGTATTAGGGTAATAGACAAATCCTTTCAGCTGCTCTTGTAGTTGGGGAAGGTCTTCAAGAATTGTTGGAAAGAACGAGTTCATTGCACGGTCGAGGAATATGAATACAACATTCTTACCCGTCTTGGAAAATTGAAACACTGGCTTGATACTGCCAGAATCCGCATCCCCAGCGTCAGCCAAAGCAAGATTCTCGGTGTACTCACGATACTCCCTCTGGATGGTAACACATTGAAGCAATCCACTTGCCAGCGAACCAAGGGCAAGAATCATCATGGCAGTTTCAATCCAACGTGCCTTTCGATAACGCACTGCAAAAAATAGTGCAACAGCAATGATAAGCGTAACCACAAACGGGAGTACCATCATGGATGGTGATGCTTCTAGTAGTGAGGGGTTCTCAAACTGAAGCAAGGTGCTGACAATACCGTAATCACCAGTGAAGAAGAACAGATTGACCAAGGAGGAAAGAGACAGAATCATGAGCAATACTGCAAGTATTGCCTTCATGGGCCGCTTGGCCATGGCATAAACGAAGAAAGGCCACACCACCCACAGTCCAAAAAAAACTGTAGCGGTATGGCCTATATATGCAAGAGGATTCGTTACGGTCCCACTGAAAGCAAACTCAATGGTTGAGGAAGAAATAAGATTTGCAGGAATTACCAATCCGTGAAGAAGAAACAGAAGCGCTCCAGAGATCAGAAACAAAGTATTTCTGTTTCGATCTGCCTGGGCAAAATCGGTGAGGTACTGCTGATAGAGACTTGAACCTACCTTCAGAAGGAAAGGAATCAGAACAACAAAGAGACATCCGGAGATAAACACTATTCGATTGGCGAAAGAGAGGGTCGGATGCACAATCCAGATGGCTATCGTCAGCCCGATTGTTCCCACAACCGCAATGCCATAGAGAACAGGCAAGGGTCGTTTGAGTCGGTAGAATACATTTTTTACCAGAGAGAACAAATTATTCAGCGTCCAGTAAAACACCAACCCTGCAGGAGACGTGTAAAGCAATGCAAGAAACAGCAAGGCCATCGCGTAGAGCTGAATCTTGTCGCGAAGAGGAAACCCTTTGGTGTAAATTGCGCCTGCAATGATATTGATCAACGTCATGGCTATAGGAAGCACATTGACTGAGATCCCGCCGATAGAGAGCATGCCGTCCGGCGCACCGAGATTGGGAATAAAGAGAAAAGATATTCCTTGCAATTGGGCAAGATGAGAGAGGAAGTTGTAAGCCGCAATGAAAAAGGGAACCTGGATAAGAAGACTTACAGAGCTGCGCAGGGCATATGCTGGATGATAGTGATTCTGTCTGTAGTAGGTGGAGAGTATCATGTACTGCTCATCACCTTTGAACGCTTCCTTGATTCGGGCAACCCCATCAGAAAGGCGTATCCGCACGTCTCGTTCTTTTCGCTGAAGCGTCTCTGCTACATGATAGAGAGGAAGCGCGAGGAGGTTGATCACCAAGCTTATTCCTACAATGGCCAAGCCATAGTCATCAAAGCTCTTGTCAAAGAAAATGAAAAAGAACTCTATCAAGAGTTCGAGAGGATGGATAATTGCCAAATACAATACGTGCATGTCCGGACCTTACCAATAGCTTGCAGAGGGGATGGGGAAATTGTTATTAATAGTAACATTTAATTCCAGATTGTCTATAGCTTATAGTGAAAATTTTGGTAAGGTCTAACTCTTGATTAGAGGAAAATCTTCTAATCACACTTCATTTATCCATCCCAATGCATACCGATGCTCACTTTTTCGTTTCTCCAGTGGGGGCAACAATAGGTACTCACCATACAAATTGCGTAGGTATTTATCATATCCAGCAATAGTGAAAAACTGAGAACCCTCGAATTCAAGAGAATCCAATTGGTTGAATGCTCCACATTCCATTGGCAACAATCCAAGTTCTCCCGTTAGCACCGCACATTGCTGAGTCAAGCCAAATGGCTGTTTCTGAGCTTGCTTATCTATCTGAACAGTCAGGGTGTGCAAAGAATAGAATTCTCCAATGGTTCTTCCTATTGCAATCAATATATTTTTTGAGTATGACCACTCTTTGGAGAAGTGATACTTCATGCTCATATGGAGTTTGTAACGTACCCGTTGTTTCCGGTATAAAGCTAGTTGCTCGTTTCGCTTTTCAGGGAGTCCATCAACAGGAAAAATGTCGATAAACACTCCAAGTCTAGGGTAAATATTACGGAGTTCTTCGTGCAAAAATGTTCTCGTATCATAGACCTTGGCATAGGGATAGTGGTACTCATCATTTTGGGGTGATACTACCTCAAAGCCAGCAAAAGAAAAGGTCGCAAGAAATTGCTCGTAATCGGGTCTTGGCATCATGATGTCCATATCATCATCCCAAGGGATGAACCCTTGGTGACGTACAGCTCCTAGCAAGGTGCCGTATGCAAGTGAGTACCGAAGATTGTGCTCAACACAGAATGAATGAACCTCTTTCATGATTCCAAGTTCAATCTGCTGCATTTCCTGCAAGGTTATCATGTTCTCTTTTCCTTTGTAGCAATCAATAGGGTATGCGTTGGAATTTGAGAATAATCCAAGCAAGCGGATAACCCAAGCATACCAAAACCTTGGTATACCACGCACTGAGGCCTCCCAAAACTTCTTTCATTGGGGTATGCGATAAAAGTGCACATCGAGAAACACTGAGGAGTGCTCTTCTCACTGTTGGGTTATAGGTAATCTGAGAGAAGCACTCGTTCAGGTAAAATTGGGCAACATAGTAGTACGTTCTCCATCTCATTGAGGAGTGCATGGCACCAGAAGTAAGCGAGTCTGTTGAATCTGTGTAGTAGATACGAAATATGTCGTTAGTACAAAACTGGTCATAGTGTTGGTTGATTTTCTCCCAAACCATTCCTTCTGACACGAATTTCGTATCTGAAAACACAGGGAAGGGATAACGCTTGAGCACCTCTACTTTCCTGCAGCATGATTTTTCTCCTGGGTATTTCAGGATCTTTTTATGCTGCTTTCTGCCTATCAGTGTATTGATGTCCTCTGGATATGGCTTTCCTACCAGCTTCCCTGTAGAAGCCTCTTGGCATCGACCGGAAACACACCAAAAACGGTCGTAGTCGTCTTGGGGAACTCTCTCCCAAGCATCGTGGACCAATTGCAAAGCATTCATGGCAAGTGCATCATCGGAATCGATGTTCAGTACATAGGGACTCTGGATCTTATCCAGCGCATAATTCAGAGCAGTGTGTCTGCCCCCGTTGGGTTTATAGTAGTATCGTATGGGAAACGTGGCTTGCTTGGCAAAGCTTTCGATGAGTTCTTTGGTTCCATCCGATGACCCATCATCAATAACAAGCCATTCAAAGTCCATGAATGTTTGTGTACATAGGCTCTCGTACACTCTGGACAAGGTATGAGCACGATTGTAGGTAGGGGTAAGGATGGTAACAAAAGGCATGTAATTTCCTTATACGGTAGTTGATTCAATTACAGAAAGCCATTGCTTGCAAACAGACGTACTATCAAGCACTTCCCGAATTCTTACAGCTTCTCTGCCGAGTTCTTCAGCGAGTGCTGGATTTTCAATCAAGGACAGCATAGCGTTTGCCAACGCATCCACATCATTGCGAGGTACAACCAGACCATTCTCCCCGTCCACAATGACGGTCCCTCGCCCTTGGCTGTAATCGGTTGTGATACAAGGAAGTCCCATAGCCATTGCCTCTATGAGGGCATTAGGCATCCCTTCAAAATTGGAAGAAAGCACAAACATTCCAGCTTCCAAAAACCTAGAGAAGATATCTTTCTCTATCCCAGGGAGGGAGACAGCTTGTTCCAATCCTAGAGAACGTACAAGGCTTTCCAACTCAACTCGCTGTTCCCCTTCCCCATAAATAACCAATCGAGAGGATGGATGAAGCGAATGGACCTTGTGAAAAGCTTGAATGAGCAAAGAAAAATTCTTCTGAAAGTTCAGTCTTCCTGCAGATACAATGGTCTCCAAACCAATACTGTTAGTATTTGGAAGAGGCATGGATTCCGTGAACAACGGATTGGGAATGACAATACCACGGGGGTCTGTCTCAGCATAATAATAGGAAAGTGCACCCTTCGATTGGAATACCCCTTTGGTGACAAACGTTCTGTACACAAATCTGAGTATCTTTTTCTCGAACTCAGAAAATCCCTTTGAGGTGTAAGGATCATTTCTCTCAGAAATGATAAAAGGTGTTCCGAGCCCAAGATTTGCAATACAAGCAAGGCTCCCCGAATATGACATCATGCCCAGAACTACGCGAGGACGAATAGTTTTAAGGGTTCTTCTGATATTCCTGATCAGCGAGAGATATCTAAACACAACGGGTAGGCTCGGAGAAATATCATACTCAGTGATGGTGATTTTCTCGGATAAGGGATATGCATGTTCTCCTGTGGTCAGTGAGATCAAGTGAACATTCCTTCCTTGGGATACAAAATAATTCGCCAGATAGGAAGTCACTCGTTCTGCACCACCAAAGGCAAGACCGGTAATTACAATCGCTATAGTATCACTCTTCTTTCTGCTCATACCGTGACCTGAGGAAGTGATACCCAACTTCCCAGCAACTCGTCATAAGAATCGGGTTCAAAGGGCTCAAAACCAGAGAAGTGGAAAAGTGTCAATTCCCCAAAGAGAATCTGCTCATTTGCATCAACATACAGGTCAACACGGACCTGCGGAAGCCCTGCAGAAAGCGTTTTCGCCAAAGCCAGCATAGAATCCCATTGTTTTAGTTTGGGAATTTCGTACGTACTGTTGGGATAGTGTTGCATTACATCCAACCGATTCCAAGAGATATCAAAAAAATCAAACTTGGTATCATCCGGTCTGTCGGAAGCAACGAAAGCCATTCTGGGTTCTCCCCCGAAACAGAAAATCTTGTAATCCTTTGGGGGCTTCCCATCTTCCGTTTGGATGAGATGCTCAATAATAATCCTAGGTTTGATTTCCTTATAGGGCCATTCACGGTCATACCAGTAGTAATTCGAGTTCATCCACTGGCTCATCACCTTATGAGCATGCTCCCAATCAAAGGTTTTTTTATCATAACAAAACAAAACATCACCCGAAGTATGGGTAGGCTTAATAACAAATTTTTCAGGAAGAGCATCAAAGGAAATAAGAGAAGGATCGTCATACACCCCTACCAGAGGGACAAGATAGGATTCCCCGATGCTGGAAGAAACATGACTTCGAACTTCATACTTATCAACGATATGGGGATAGAGAGGATTATGATCGTATATTTTCTGCCACTGCAGTTTTTCATTATACGTATGAGGCTCTTTGAGATTACATTTCTTCCCATTACTCATCCTATACTTCAGTGAAAGGAACAATGCATTAGGCAGCAACCGAGCCAATCTACTTTTTAGAAGGTGATTCACAAACCTACTAGGATGCCGAATATACTCACCAATCTTTGCCATCAATTGGAAGAAATCCAGGCCCTTGTCCGGGGTATCGAGCACAATCCCTGCATAACACATGGCAATCAGAATATTACTGAACTCTTCTGTATAGGTTACCCGAGCAACCTGATCAAACAGCATCGCTGTCATGATGGCAGTGGATAGCACATAGGAGCCTTTCTTCTCAAAGCGAAAGAATCTTTTAAGTCCTTGTATAACAATGGAGAAGCAAAGGCTGTAATAAACCAAAGTTCCTATTAATCCAACAGCGACCAATAACTCCACATAGTTATTGTGCGCGTAATTATCAAAGCCACCCAAATCAGTAAACGCCCCAAGCCCCCAACCAAAGATGGGTTTCTGAGTAAACATGGAAAGGCCACTTTTCAGCATTCCCATCCTTATAGAGGTACTTTCATCAGCACCGCTACCCAGTAATTCGGAAATCATATTTAGTAGTCGTTGCCCAAATACATTTCTCAAAGATTCTATAGAAAAAAGAGCAATAACACCAAAGACAAGTGCTATGAGAGTGAGTATTGATGCAATAACTGTACTCTTCATATCTTTCTGAAAAAGTAAGACCAAAAGAAACAAACCAATGAAAAGCAATATGAATACCTTTCTAGAACCAGTGAATAATGCCAGATAGAGCAATAATGGAATTGGAATAGAAAATTGCCAACGTCTTTTGGTTATTCCAAGAAAAAGAGAAATAATAATTGCAATAGAAAAAAGGTACCCAACAGTATTTGGATTAACATTAATTGTCTCACCTAATCTCGTAATAAAAAATACATGGAATGGTGTATTTATGGCTAATCGGACAACAACAATGAGTGCTGAAAAAAGGAAAATCTCTAGAAATCTTGAAAAAGAATCTTTTGTTTCCTTTATGTATGGCAACACCAAATTCCCAAAAACCAATACCTGAATAACCGATTTTAGCCTATTGAATGCAATTGCAGAATTGTTTGCGTACAAGACCGAAATTACCGATAAAACTATGAATGCCAGGCTCCATCCAACAAACGCATTGGTAATCTTTGAGCGCTTTATCAGGAATCTTGTTCCAAAAGTTGCTACGAAGAGTATTTCTGCAGGAATGAATACGCGATGGATATCAGGACCATATGCCATTACGACACTGAGAAATATGAGCATCACGATATCACAGAACCAATCAAACAGAGATTTGGTTTTTGCCAGTTGCATTGTCATTATACTTACTATCTCCTCAATGGCCGTAGTGTAGAATAGATGTGATAACGTAACAAGAAGGATTGATTGTCACTAAAGTAAGGCTTGTGGAACTTCCAAAGTAAAGGAAAGTCCTTTTTGTTGCTCATCTTTTGAAGGAAACTCCATATATGATCCATATGTATGCGTTAGATATGCATGATAGTCTGAAGGCACACGTAATTGAATAGAGTGATACTGTACTTCTGTTCCTTCCCCGAACCATTGCTTTTGCACAAAGCTTCTTTCGTCTTCATCAGGACAGGCTGTGTAAAGAAATGACGCTTTATCAATTGGAGTATATTCACACAGAGCATGAAACTCCTGTTCAATGGCATGGATCGACTTGGGGTAGAAGCATTGCCTGATATCATACAGAGCCTGTTTGATTACTTTTCTGAAGCGTGTTTTTGCCCAAACCGGTTTGTGCTTTTTCATTGGATAAAAGCGATAGAGCTCATTGAACTGAGCTAGCATCGCTTGCTGCTTCTCTTTTTCTGAAGGAGCTCCAACCAAGGGAAATAGATCTACATGCAAATATCCATGGCTCATTCCTTCAAACCCTACCCTTGCAAACAGGAATGAATAAGAAGGATCCGTATCATAAAAGTACACACGGTATGGAGAAGGTAACTCTGTTCGAAGGCAGTCAAGCATTTGAGAATATGAAGAGTAAGGTATCCCTAAATCAATATCACAGTCCCATGGGATTGTCCCTTTATGACGAACAGCACCAAGAGCTGTCCCATACAACCCGTAATACGGAATTGAATGGCCTGCAAATACGGCCAAGACTGCTTCAAGCATCTTGAATTCCAATGTCTGAAGTTCACTGATAGCAATTCTTGGCATTTACTAAGCTCCCAATAATCGCAATTTATACAAGAGTTTCTTTGCCATCTTCCAGAGCTCCTTGCTTTCGTGCGGATTCCCTATCAGGTTCAAGACAACAGTCACAAACATACTCCATACCCCAACAACCATTGCATAGAGGAACCATACCAGGTAGGAAGAGGGACGAATACTAAACAGAGCTTCCCATGTCAACCAAGAGATGAGTATTGCTGCAATGGCAAATAAAATTCGCTTAACAGATACCCAAGAAGAGGTTCTAGTTATCTTATGCGGAACATATTCCAATACCGTAATGGTAAAATACAGATCAGAAGCCAAGAACCCAGCTAGAAGCCCATACAATCCAAAAGGTTTAGCAAGGACCAAGGCAAATACTATGGCAATGGCTGCCTGAGTGATAGTCCTTGATCGCGTCTTTCTATAATGTCCTGCAGCCTGGATCATTGCAGATAAAGGATACCGGATTACTGCAACAAAGGTACTGAGTACTAAAAAAAACGCAAGGTTTGGCTGTATATAGTTTGCATCAGCCATGCCTTGCGCATAGATATTCATGAAGGGCATGAAAAGAACCAAGAGACAGGAAAAGAGAATAGAAATCAATCCATAACACAGTACTTCGAACTTGCCGAGAGCTTTATGCAACACATCATACTGTCCAAGAGAAATGATTTCTCCAAACGTTGAATAAATCGAACCGTTGAGAATTACATCCAACACACTCCGGACACCAATAATGACAGACATATATACTGTGTAGATGCTGATTGTGCTATATCCAATCCCCGTGATGGTCATGGCTATCGTAGGGAAGGCTTTCTGTATAGACCCAAGCACTTGGGACAGTAGGACATCACCACGTTGCTGGAGGGCGTCTTTGGTAGGCTGCTCTGTATAGGATACTTGTTTGTAGTGTTTTCTTACATAGATATAGAGAATCAAGGAACGGACGAGTATGGTCATCGCTGTCAACAACTTTACTAGGATGATGCCACTGTTGAGAAGCAACGCCACATACACAACCACGATTTTTGCCAGTATGCTTGCACTGGTAGCCAGTGCTACTACATAGGTCTTTTGGGTTGCTGTGAGTAAAACCCTGTACTTTGCCATGGTAGAGAACTGAAGGACCCCTCCTATACCAATAGAGACAGAGAGCAGGAAAACTTCTGTGGATGAGAGGATATCAGTATTCTGCAGTGAAAATACAATAGAAAAGAGGATGACACCCCCAAGATAGAGAAGAGAAATCCTGTCATAATAGCGTTTTGATGCAGACAAAATGCCATTTATTGCTTGATAGTCCTTCTCGGCATATGGTTTATACAGTGCATAGATTGCTGAGCCAGCAAGCCCAGCTTCCAGAAGATCAAAATAGGAGATGAATTGGGTAATGGAATTGGAAATCCCATTCAATTCTGATCCAAATGCGAGGATGATCTGCCGGGGAATGATGAGACCAGCAAGCAAGGTAACAATACTGGTCAAGGCTGTTGCGAGAGAACCATATGCCACATTCTTTGTTCTCATAACGCTACATTGCCCTTTTAAGATTCGGAAGTAATTTGATTCGATATACTACACCAAACACCGAAGTACTCAATGAAAATAGCATATCGTTGCCTTTGGAGAGAAAATAATAACATATCTGAAGAGATATTGGCTCCCCGCTTGCAGAGTATTTCGGAATAACAGATTGTATATCATCCTGTTGAAGCCTATCCAAGATTGCAGTACGTTCTTCTATTGTATATGCTCCAGGCCCACTACTTCTTCGGATGAGTTGTTTGATTGTGTAGAGAATACTCAACCCCATTCTCTGGATATATGCTTTTTGTGAAAGATTCCATCTTTGCACATATGTACCCAATTCGCGGAACACAAGGAATGTCGACGAAATATGGCGTTCAAGGTATTTGCCTTGTGTAATGCTTTGGGCATTCTGCATATAGTTGTAGAGCGGAGTATGGATAACCGCTATAGTTTCTGCTCGATCAAAAATAGGGAGTGTTTGCAGCAGATCTTCACCACTGGATACCGAGTAGAAAGGAGAATAATCCCTATCAGAATCAATACATGTTCTTCTTACACATTTCGCCCAAATAGCATTCATAGATGTAGTTTCAAGCAAGGTTTCCAATACCAACTGCTTCTTAGCACCTGTATATACTCCCTCACTGATGCATGGATGATTTGTTTCCAGAACTTCACCCTGAACATCAACTAGAGAATGCCCAAAAATCAAAACATCAGCATGGCTCTCTTTTAATCTGGCGTCTATCGTTTCAAGAGTATGTGGCATCCAATAATCATCAGAATCCAAGAAACAGACATACTCCCCTTGGGCATGAGCTATCCCTACTCTTCTTGCACTCAATAATCCTTGGTTTTGCTTGTGAATCACCTTGAACTTATCCGGATGCTGCTCGCAG
This sequence comes from uncultured Sphaerochaeta sp., assembly GCF_963667405.1. Classification (NCBI taxonomy): domain Bacteria; kingdom Pseudomonadati; phylum Spirochaetota; class Spirochaetia; order Spirochaetales; family Sphaerochaetaceae; genus Sphaerochaeta; species uncultured Sphaerochaeta sp. The sequence goes on from NZ_OY763408.1 coordinate 2,460,537, forward strand.
TATGCATCGCAGATCTTTCCTGATTCATCTGTGGAACCATCATCAACAAGAATAACTTCATAATCAGTATTAACTTGTGCCAGTATGGAATCCAAGCATCGCTCAAGGAATTTTGCTACATTGAAGACTGGAACCAGTACTGAAAACCACATGAATCAGCCTCTTTTCAAAGATATCGAGCTTCGGAGTAAGGGAGAAGCTTATCCTTCTCACTCATGCAATATTCCACATCAATCTTCGGCCACTCAATCTTGATGCTCGGATCATCCCACATGATGCCACCCTCATCCTCAGGGTGGTAGAACTCGTCGCACTTGTAGGTGAACTCGGCTTCTTCCGAGAGTACAAGGAACCCATGGGCAAAGCCCCTGGGGATGAAGAACTGGTTCTTCTTCTCTGCCGAAAGCACCACCCCCACATACTTGCCGTACGTAGGGCTGCCTTTCCTCAGGTCAACCGCCACATCGTACACCTCGCCCTTGGTGACCCGTACCAGCTTGGCTTGGGGATACTGCTTCTGGAAGTGCAAGCCTCTGAGTACTCCTTTCCTGGACTTGCTCTGGTTGTCCTGCACGAATTCGTTATTTATGCCGGCCTTGTGGAAATCTGCCTTGTTGTAGGTCTCCATGAAATAGCCGCGCTCATCACCGAACACCCTCGGCTCGATGATGAACACCCCGTCAATATCCGTCTTGGTGAATGTGAACTGTCCCACCTGCTTTCCTCTTTGCCTATCTGTTTGCGTACATCTCTTGGTAGTAGTTCTGGTAGGAGCCGCTTGTCACATGTTCCATCCACTGCCTGTTCTCCAGATACCAGTCGATGGTCTTCCTGATGCCCTCGGCGAACATCGTCTCAGGCTCCCACCCAAGTTCCTCTCGGATCTTGCTCGGGTCTATCCCATAGCGCCTGTCATGGCCCTTGCGGTCGGTCACATGCTTGATAAGGCTCTCACCGACACTCGGATCTACCTTCTCGGACACATAGGAGATGATGCTCTTCACGATGGCGATGTTTGGCTGCTCGTTGTGACCTCCCACATTGTACACTTCGCCTGCCCTTCCCTTCTGGAGCACCAGGTCGATCGCCTTGCAGTGGTCCTCCACATACAGCCAGTCACGGATCTGCATCCCATCCCCGTACACCGGAAGGCTCTTCTTGTTCAGGCAGTTGTTGATCATCAGCGGGATGAGCTTCTCGGGGAACTGGTAGGGACCATAGTTGTTCGAGCAGCGGGTGATGGTGACCGGCAGCTTGTAGGTGTCGGCATACGCCTTCACCAACAGGTCGGCAGAGGCCTTGCTTGCCGAGTACGGACTGTGGGGGTCAAGCGGGGTGGTCTCGGTGAAGAAACCTTCCGGTCCCAGAGATCCGTACACCTCGTCGGTGGAGACTTGCTGGAATTTCACCCCATCCCTGTAACTGTCCTCTCCCGTCTTCCATGCATGCTTGGCAAGGTTGAGCAGGTTCAGCGTACCCATGACGTTCGTCCTGACGAACACGTCGGGATCGGAGATGGAGCGGTCCACATGGCTTTCTGCTGCAAAGTTGACCACGTAGTCGACAGGATATTGCTCGAACAGCTTCTGCATGGCATCACCATCGCAGATGTCGGCTTGTACGAACACATGCCGCTTGTCGGCCATTACCGACTTCAGGTTCTCAAGGTTGCCTGCATAGGTGAGCTTGTCCACGTTGACGATAAGGATGTCATCATGCTTCTCCAGCAGATGATGGATGAAGTTCGAACCGATGAAACCGGCCCCTCCGGTCACCAGATAGGTCTTGCTCATTGCTGATTCTCCTGTTTTAGGTAGGACACTAGGAAGCTGTCCAAGGCTTCCTTCCAGTCACGCATGCTGTCGCCTATGGTATCGCTCAGATGCCTGTTCTCAAGTGCCGAGTAGGCAGGCCTTTTTGCAGGACGAGGGAACTCGGCTGTGGTACAGGCCTTCACTTCCACAGCAAGTCCTGCCTTGTCCATGATTCTCTTGGCAAAGGCATTCCAGCTCACCGCCTCCCCATTGCAGGTGCAGTGGAAGATTCCGGTCTCCCCTGATGCTGCCAGCAGCACCATCTGCCAGGCAAGGTCAACTGCACTGGTGGGGTTGCCCACCTGGTCATCGACCACCGTCAGCTGTCCTTTCTCCCTGGCAAGACGGAGCATCGTCTTCACGAAGTTGTTTCCCACATATCCGTAGAGCCAAGCAGTACGGCAGATACAGCTGTTCCTGCATGAATCAAGTACGAACCGCTCACCTGCAAGCTTGCTCCGCCCGTAGGCGGTATTGGGAGCTGGCTCATCAGTTTCCACATAGGGCTTCGAACCATTCCCCGCAAACACGTAGTCTGTGGAAACGTGCAAGAGACGGCAATCATGCTTCTCGCAAGCAAGGGCAAGGTTCCTGGGCCCGATGGCATTCACCTGGTAGGCAGCATCCTCGTTGCCCTCACAGCCATCCACATTGGTCATGGCGGCACAGTTGAAAACGAGGTTCGGCTTGTGAAGGGTGAAGAAAGAATCAACAGCATCAGAGGATGTGATGTCCAGCTCATCGACATCGACACCAATTACGGTGCACCCATCATACAACGGGGGAAGCTTCCCCCATTCGGAGACACCTTCCCCCAGTATCTTGCAGAGCTCATTGCCAAGTTGTCCCTTGGCTCCTGTGATAAGAATTGTCATGACACCATCCTAATAGTGAATCTTGCCTTCCGCAACCTGTTTCAGATGCTCCCCATAGGGACTCTTGCCGTAGCGGGAGGCACTTTCCAGCAGTTTCTCGCGGGTTATCCATCCATTGCGGAAAGCAATCTCCTCAGGTGCCGAGATCTTGATACCCTGCCTCTTCTCGATCATACGCACGAAGTCAGCTGCATCCACCAAGCTGTCCATCGTACCGGTGTCCAGCCAAGCAAATCCACGGCCAAGCAACTGAACCTTCAGGTCGCCCGCTTCCAGATACAACCGGTTCAGGTCCGTTATCTCAAGCTCGCCACGAGCCGATGGCTTCACCTGCTTTGCAAGATGAACCACCCGCTTGTCATAGAAATACAGGCCTGTGATAGCATAATTGCTCTTGGGCTGTTTTGGTTTTTCTTCAACGGTCAATACATTTCCCGCTTCATCAAACTCTACGACTCCGAATCGCTCGGGATCGGGAACATAATACCCGAACACGGTTGCCTTGCCCGCTTCAGCATCCAACACTGCTTTCCTGAGCAAGGGGGTGAATCCGTTTCCATAAAAGATGTTATCTCCCAACACCATGGCACAGGTATCGCTGCCAATGAATTCCTCACCCAGCAAAAAGGCCTGGGCAAGCCCATCCGGAGATGGCTGGACCTTGTAGGAGAGGGTGATGCCGAATTGGCTGCCATCGCCCAAGAGGTGCTCAAAGCGGGGAGTGTCATCAGGTGTGGAGATAATCAGGATGTCCTTGATTCCGGCAAGCATCAGCGTTGACAAGGGATAGTAGATCATCGGCTTGTCATAGATGGGCAACAATTGCTTGCTGGTCACCATGGTCAAAGGATAAAGACGGGTACCGGCTCCGCCGGCTAGGATGATTCCTTTCATATCATTGTCCTCACTACAGGTATTTCTGAAAAACTCTCATCTATTACGACGTCCACGCAAAATCAGTCATTATGTTTCAAAGCATTCAAAGTGTCCGTTAGGAAATTCTCCATCACTTCAAGCGAGTATTGTATCATATCGAGTTTCATACCCGGGAATGTCCCCAAGAAAAAGGTATTGTTCATTACGAAATCAGTATTCTCCAATGATCCTACAACCCGCTTATCGATATCCAGATAGGCAGGTTGCTTGGTGATGTTGCCTGCAAACAGATTCCTTGTCTCAATTCCCTTCATCGCCAGATGGTTGGTAAGCTCAGTCCTGGTGAAAGGGGCATTCTCCCGGACAGATAAAGGGAAGGCAAACCAGGAAGGCTCCGAATGCTCCGTCGCACACGGCAGGATGAAGTATTTATCAAACTTTGCAAAGCCTTCCGACCATGCCCTGAAATTGGCCTTCCTCATCTCGATGAACTGCGGCAATTTCTCCATCTGGGCAACGCCAATCGCAGCCTGCATGTCCGTAACCTTCAGGTTGTAGCCGATATGCGAGTACACATACTTGTGGTCATACCCCTGGGGCAGCTCCCCATACTTTCCTCCAAATCGTTTCCCACACGTATTGTTCTCGCCGCCCTTGCAGTAGCAGTCACGGCCCCAGTCTCTGATGGAGGTGACTGCTCTGGCAATCACATCATCGTTGGTAAACACCATACCACCCTCACCCAAGGTGATGTGATGGGCTGGGTAGAAAGAGCATGTGGCAACATGACCGAACGTGCCGACGTGCTTGCCCCTGTAGGTGGAACCCAAAGCATCACAGCAATCCTCAACCAGATACAAGTCATGCCGTTTTACGAATTCGGTGATCACATCCAGGTTGTAGGGATTCGCCAACGTGTGGGCCAGCATTACCGCCCGCGTCTTCGGACCGAGAGCCTTTTCCAGATCATCGACCTTGATGTTATACGTCCCCAGCTCGATGTCGAGAAAAACCGGGACCAACCCGTTCTGGATGATTGGGTTCACCGTGGTGGGAAACCCTGCTGCAACAGTAATCACCTCATCCCCTGGCTTGAGCCGCTTCTCTCCCAGCAGGTGGCTGGTCAATGCGGTGAGGGCGAGGAGGTTGGCCGAGGAACCGGAATTCGTGAGCATGGCATACTCCGCCCCTACGAAATCGGCAAACTCCGCCTCAAACTGTTCGCTGTACCGCCCGCTGGTCAGCCAGAAGTCCAGGCTGGAATCGACAAGCAATTGCAGTTCCCTCTCATCAAAAACCCGCCCTGCATACCGTACAGGAGTTTTGCCCGGCACATACTCTCGATTCTTGTATTTCAGGTCATGGTACTCTTTTACCTTCGCCAATATCTCTGAACGCAACTGCTGCTCGGTCTTATCCATCAAGTCTACTCCCATGCATCTATGATGATTGAATCAGAGGGAAACCCTTGTACCCTCAACTCGTCCTGAAAGGCATGAATCATGTTCGGAGGCCCCGATATGAAACACACCGAGTCCCTTTGATTCGCCAATTCCTTGCTGATTGCCTGAATGTCAAACAAGCCTTCCACCACAAGCACTTCAGCAAGTGAGGATACATCTTCCAGAACTGATTTGTAAAGAAAGTGCTCCCGGTCCCGAATCCCATAATGAATGGCAATGTGAGTTTCATCCCCTTGCCCAATAACCTGATGGAAATACGGGATGAACGGGGAAATGCCAGTTCCGCCGGCAATGAATACGACATGCTGGCCAGGCTTAATATGCTTTTCGACAATAAAATCACCGTAGGGTAGCTTGAGCCATACCTGTTTGCCTATGGATAGTTCCGTCTCCATTCTCTTGGTGAAGAGACCTTTCACGCTGTAGACAATCTCAAGGGTTTCGCCCTCCGGCTTGGAAGCAATGGAGAACACCCGTGAGTCCGGCCAATACCCTTCTGCGGGATCAAAAGGATCCAAGGCCAGATGGAGAAACTGCCCAGCCTTGAAACGGGTTGCCCGGGAAGGCACGGATAACCGAACGGTGTAAACCCCGTTCCCATGACCTATGACGGTATTTACGGTAGCTTGGATCTTTATCGGTGCTGGCATAATTTCATTCCATCAGATGAGTAGTTGTGATTCATTAGGGATTCTCCATGCCGAAGTACTCAGCAATCTGTTCATCAGTTACTTCGCTCATATCAATTGCAGACTGGAACTTCTTGTACCACGAAACGGTGTGCTTGACTGCATCAGAGACACCCCACCTTGGAGCCCAGCCAAGATAGTGCTTCGCCTTGGAACAATCCAAGCGCAGGTAATTTGCCTCATGGGGGCCACCATCGCCCTGAATTCGCCAGGAACCGCTTCCCCAAGCATCAAAAAACAAGTCGGCAAGAATTCCGGTAGATGCACACCCATCCTCATTGGGCCCAAAGTTGTATGCACCTTCAAGACTCTTCTCTGAATGCTGGAGCATTGCAAGCATGAGATATCCGGACAAACATTCCAGCACGTGCTGGTATGGGCGTATTGAATTGGGATTCCTCACAACCAATGCTTGGCCATCCTCAACGGCTCTCACGCAATCCGGAATGATCCTGTCCTTTGCGAAATCACCCCCTCCTATCACATTTCCGCTGCGGGCGGTGGAGATTGAGGGCGACCCTTCATGACTAAAAAAAGCATTCCGATAGCTGTATGTGACAAGTTCACTGCAAGATTTGCTGTTCGAATAGGGATCATAACCGCACAGAGTCTCATGCTCGCGGTATCCCCAGAGCCACTCCCTGTTCTCATATACCTTGTCGGTTGTCACATTGACCACAGACCTGACGGAGGGGGATCGCCGAACAGCCTCCATGACATTTACGGTCCCCATCACATTGGTTGAGTATGTTTCCACCGGGTCCGCATAGCTTTGTCTCACAATGGGCTGTGCTGCAAGATGAAATACAATCTCCGGCTGCACCTGTTCAAATACACTTATAAGGTAATCCAGATTTCGGACATCCCCTCGGATGTCCTGTATCTTTGAATGTGTATCGGTTATGTCAAATAATGAAGGTTCGGAAGGAACCTCAAGGGAGTATCCGCATACTCTTGCCCCCAGCATGAGCAGCGTCCTGGTCAGCCAAGTTCCCTTGAATCCTGTGTGCCCGGTTATCAAGACATTCTTGTCCCGATAGAACTCTTGCAATCCCTTTACCAAATCTTCCATGGGGCCTTATCCTCTTTCCACAAATTCTCCAACAGTTCCTTGTCCCTCATGGTGTCCATGCATTGCCAGAAGCCTGTATGCTCATAAGCCATCAGGTTCCCTTCGGAAGCCATAGTCTCAAGCGGATACTTCTCGAATACGCATGCATCACCATCGATGTAATCAAGGATCTTTGGCTCAAGAACCATGAAACCACCGTTGATCCATCCCCCGTCTTCTTTCTTCTTCTCCTTGAAGCTCTCAATCTGATTGCCATCCCGGATCTCAAGCGTCCCAAAACGTCCGCCTGGTTGGATGGCTGTGAGCGTGGCTATCTTCCCGTGCTTGCGATGGTACTCCAGCAGCTTGCCCAGATCAACATCAGCCACTCCATCACCGTATGTCATGAAGAACGTCTCATCGCCGATATACTTTGCAACCCGCTTGAGCCTGCCGCCAGTCATTGTATGCAGACCGGTATCAATGAGCGTGACCTTCCATGGTTCGGTGGCGTTTGAATGAACCTCAAAATGGTTTTCCCGCGTGAAATCAAAGGTGATGTCACTCATATGCAAATAGTAATCGGCAAAGAATTCCTTGATGACATACTGTTTGTATCCGCAACAGATGATGAACTCATTGAACCCAAATGAAGAATAGTATTTCATGATATGCCATAAGATTGGCTTCTCCCCAATCTCGATCATCGGCTTGGGAATCAGATGGCTCTGTTCCGAGATCCTTGTTCCAAACCCACCTGCCAGGATCACTACTTTCATGACTCACCTCACTTTTCTTTATTGGTAGTACAATGATTCATACAAATTCTCATTCCCTCGGAAAAAGACATTTGCGGTATATAGTCGATATCCCCAAAAAGGGACAAAGTGTCTGGATCAATCCCAAACGGCAAACTGTCGCTTGGGTCAGCAAGGTCATATTGGAATTGCTCTCCCAAAACCGATTTGATTTCTTGGATGTACTCACACAAGGGGCGAGTATCCAGACTGGCAATATTGTATACTTTGCTGGCTTTCACCCGAACCCCCAGCAGATAGAAGATACGCCCGGCATCTCCTTCAAACAAATAATTCCATTTCTGCAAACCGGCTGAAAAATGAGCTACCCTGCCGTTCTTATATTGCTGAAGGGCATACTTTATCATGGTTCCTTCGTTGTCATTTATACCATATACACTGAAAACACGACCCCAAACATGTACCATGCCTAATGCATCACACAGTTTACAACTGAGTTGACCTGCAGCAAACTTCGCAATCCCATATGCCATCAAAGGCTTGACTTGGGCATCAGGGAGAATCCTTCCATCAACAAATCCATATTCCGCCTGTGAACCCGCTCCGATGAAGGTATGGCATTTCAAACGTGCGGCAAGTTTCACCGCATCAAGCGTATATCCGATATTTTCATACTGAAGAATAGGATCATCACGGGTTTCCTTGGATGTATTGCTCCATGCAAAATGGTAGAATGTATCATGGACTCCAAGTTCCGTCCCCAATGCATCCAAATTTTCAAGGTCACACTCGACTACTGAGACGAGTTTTGATTTAGGAAGCTTTCCAAGCTTCTGACTTCCATTGCGTACAACGGCAAGCACCTCAGTATCGTTCCTGATGCATTCTTCAACCAGTGCAACTCCAATCATACTGGTTGCACCAGTAACCACAGCCTTTCTCATCATGGCATGTCCCTATCAATGGTCGCATGAGTTGTCAATTCAAAATTTCTTCTCGTTGTTATCTGATGCATTGCTTTTCTGGCCGATTCTGGTGGATGCCAACTCTTCCCTTGAAAGGAATGGGAACATATCGTCATAATCATGTGCAACCAATGTCCCATCAGGCAGTTTCTCAGAAGATACACGTGGTATTAGCAACTGCCATTCAGGGGTGAGTACATCGCAGATAACCGGTCCATCATATTCCAGTACTTCCTTTATCTTTGCCTCCATCTCATCCGGAGAATTGATTCTCACACCATGAATCCCATAAGCCTCTGCAATTTTTAGACTGTCAGGACACCAAACACCTGTATCTGGTCCCTCACCCACAAATCGGTCTTCCATGAAGTTTCGCTGTGTGTGCCGAATCAGCAGGTATCCATTGTTGTTGAATATGAAAACCTTAATCGGCAGGTTGTTATGCCGTATAGTGGCGAACTCTTGGATGTTCATTTGCAAACTGCCATCTCCAGTTATACAGACAGTTTCCTTCTTGTCATGTGCCAAGCAAGCCCCGATGCATGCACACCAATATCCCATCGAGGAGATTCCTCCGGTGGTCAGGAAATGCTGCCCTTTTTTGATTTTCCAGGTTTGGCAAGCCACATGAAAACATGAGCCTGTATCCACCGTGATCATCACATTGGAATCAACCTGACGACATAGCTCATCGATAAATAGATAAGAATTAATAGGCCTTTCGTCTTTGTATGAAGCTTGAACAACAGGGTATTTTCCTCTCCAATGGTTACATTGCCTTATCCAGCTTTGATATGTCGGCAATTGATAGCGATCGTAGTATTCATTCATACATTCAAAAAAGATTTTGGCATCGCCTAGAACTTTTTGGTCTACATGGCAGTTCGGTTTGTTCAATTCCTCAGGATCAATGTCCACCACGATGACATGTGCATTCTCCCCAAATTGCATTGGATTATGGCCAACCAAAGAGGATGCCAATCGGCAACCGACAGAAATTATAACGTCAGCGTTTTGGATTGCCATATTCGCTGACCGTTCCCCATAATTTCCTGGCCTTCCAACGTACAAAGGATCTGACGATTCAATAAGGTCTATGCCAAGTCGCGCAGTTATGACTGGGACTTGAAGGAGATGTACGACAGAATCAAAGATTTCCCTGGCTCCCGATAAACTTACACCCTGACCAACTAGAAATACTGGTCTAGCTGCCTTTTGTAGCTGTGTGTACACAGCTTTGGCAGCTTGTCTCATATCACCCAGAGAGAATTTGTCCGGCAAAGCTTGGAACCTCATTGATTGAATGGGGACTTCAGCTTTCTGGATATCAAGTGGAATCTCGAGCCAAACAGGCCCAGGACGACCAGTCGTTGCTTGCTCATACGCACTATCAAGGATATCATTCAATTCTGCAGGGTTCTTGATTGTTACAAAGTATTTTACAATCTTTTGAACCAACGGCCCAATATTTATGCCTTGAACCCCATATTGGCGAATACCGTGTTGCTCTTGATATTCTACGAAGCGTAGGTTTGTTTGGCCAGATATGACAATCATTGGAGCTGAGTCCGTATATGCACCAACAACACCATTCATTGCATTCACTGCACCGGGACCAGCAGTGACGAGTGTAATTGCTGGTTTGTTCTTAATTCTTCCATATGCATCACCAGCCATTGTACAAGCCTGCTCATGATGGTGACAAATGACATTGTACGAAGAATTTTTCCCAATTGCATCATTCAGGAACATTGCCTGGCCACCCGTTATGATGAACGCAGTATCAATTCCTTTCCTATTTAGGTAATCAAATAAATATTCCGAAACGTTCATTGTATGTCATTCCCCTTTTTCCCCGAGATTAAAGTAATGATGAGAGATAATATGAGACATCATTTCGAGTGTTGTCTTTATTTGCCAATTCTTCGGCAATTTCAAGGAGCATGTCCTCCTGTCCTGCAACTGCACGTCGTTTACCAGCTTCCAGCAAGATATCGCGTGCGTCAACATGGAATGTTTCGGCTGCAAGGATTGCATGGTTTTTGAATGCTGAGAAAGTTCCTGCTATACCATTAATAATGCTAATGTCATCAACCCCCATAGTACATGCAGGGTATTTTGCAACAAGGTCTCGACTGACATCCATGATACGATATAAATCAAGTTTAGTATGGATGTTTTCCTTTTCCAGCAACGCTGCAATAGCTTCAATTTGACAGTTCCCAGCCCCAGCTCCATAACCCCTCAATGTAGCATCGACAATAGTTGCACCATGCTTGATTGCCAGATAGGTATTTGCTACTGCCAAACCAAGATTGTTGTGGGCATGAAAACCAACTTGCACCTGGAGATGGTCACAAAGGTGGTCAATTGTTGATGTAACCATTTCAGGCGTGGAGGCTCCTGCACTGTCCATAATAATGATTCCACGCGTACCATACGACTCCATGAGCAAGGCTTGCTGGAGCAACTGTTCTCTGCTGGCGAGATGATACATCATCAGAACCCCATATACCGGGATATTCCGTTCGGCGAGATATTCGATATGTTGTTTGGTTGTGTCCGCTTCAGTGCAATGGCAACCTATCTTGAAGAGATCCACTCCGCACTCGATTGCTGGGATCAGGTTTTCTTTTATGGTTCCAAACCCAGGAATCATATAGGTAGCCAACTTTGTTTGCTGCAGATTTTTACGAGCAGTCCTAAGCATTTCCAGATCATCCAACTTTGATAGTCCGATGTGTAGGCTTGATGCACCTAAGCCGTTACCATGACCTACCACTATACAGTCCATTCCCGCAGAATCCATTCTCTGGCAATAATCCTCGATATCTTCGGTTGAGAATTGATGCTTGATGGAATGGCTGCCATCTCTTAAAGTCGAATCAAAAAAATAAATCATACATTCACCGCCTTTTGAGCTATTCTAAAGGCACGCATTTCGGCCACTCTAACTGCAGCGCAAGTGATTATGTCAAGGTTTCCTGCGTACTCCGGCAGGAAGTCACCACTTCCTATCACTCCAATTGAAAGAGATAAACGACCATTTTCATAAACCGGAGGGAGAATTAAGTGATATCCTGGTATATATTCCTGCATTCTTGCAATCATAGCATTAACGGCTTCAGAAATTGAGTCCATGTTTGGATTTTCGACGAGTGCATAAAGTGTATTACGCATCATAATTGGGGGTTCAGCTGGATTCAGGATAATGATTGCTTTTGTTTTATCAACTCCTGTAAAATCTTTCAATGCGTCTGCCGTTGTCTGTGTGAACTCATCGATATTCGCTCGAGTTCCTGGGCCTGCTGATTTGGATGCTATTGTTGCTGCTAATTCAAGATAGCGTATATTTGGCTGAACCTTAACAATTGCATTTGCAATTGGAACAATTGCCTGCCCTCCACAAGTGATCATATTGACATTGCTACAGTCTAACAAGTTCTCAGCATTCAGTACTGGGATGCAAAAAGGTCCTACATGGGCTGGCGTAAGATCAATGGTGAATTTCTTGAGTTTCTCCAGAATTGGTGCATGATATTGATGTACTCTTGCTGAGGTGGCATCAAAAATGATATCACAACATTCGGGGTTCTCCACAATGTAGTCTATTGATTTATAGGTTGTAGGTATCCCCATTTTTTCTACTCGTCGGATATTCTCAGAACCTTGGTTATGTCCAGCAAAAACACCACATGTCAACAAATCGCTTCGCTGAATTTTAAACAACAAATCCATCCCAATATTTCCGGTACCTAATATTCCTACTTTAGTTTTCTCTTTCATTCGTTATCACCATAATTTTTATTATTGTCATTGAATCAGCCCGTTACGCATCTCAATTTTTAGCTTATATAAATGAGGATGCGGACGAAAAGAAGACCTTTCAATGATGCTAGACCAAGACTCCACCGATACTCAATAGGGACTATCACAGTAAATAATTTTGATACGTCTATCATTATATCAATAGATGTAATCATCGAATAATGTACAAATTTATAAATCGATACTCCAAATGCATACGGCGTAATTGAACGGCCAGATTCTTGTAGCCAACAAAATACCCTTGGAGATTTCACCCTAGTTGCGCTACTGTTCCGTGAAAACTGAGCCACCGATTTCACTCAAATTGAGCCACCCCACTACATCGATGGGAATTTGACTCTGGTAGACTCCGAATTGTCATGCCCAAATAAGGGCATGAGTATCAATTCGGAGGTGGTCGCAGATGACCAAATTCACAGAAATCCTGCGGTTGAAGGACTATGATGGGCCCTGTAATCAATACCAAAAGGCAAAAGCATTAAGATGGACTCAGGACGCTGCGGAATAATCATATTGGAATGATTCGTACCGCATGTTCGGTGTTTCATAATCGAGTGACTGGTGGAACCTGTCCTGATTGCAAAACCTGAAATATGCACCCACTTCCTTCTTCAGTGAACGGAGATCCTCATACCCCTGCAGATGGATGTCCTCGTACTTTTTCGTTCTCCAAAGCCGCTCGCATGCTCATATGAAATTTCGTATAAATGATGGAAAGTTTCTTTGGTACTCTGAAGTGCGAGATGCATTATGGTCGAGAACGAACATTCAGAACAAGACAACAACTCAAGCTTGCAATCGAGCAGTACATCACATATTATAATGAACGCAGAATTCAGATTGGACTGGGAGGATTGTCCCCCATCCAATATCGCCTACTACACGTAGGTATAAGTTAATTCAGTCCAATTTATGGGTGTCACGTCATGTTATCCGTTTTTACTTGACCAAACACAAATTAACTTTAAAGAAATAATTGTACCCTATAATTGATGAAAATATTCGCCAGAACTGAAGTCTTCATAAGCCAAACATATCCCATCCTTAAGCTCAGTACTATACAGCCACCCCAATGATTCCAGCTTTGAAACATCCAGTAGTTTCCTAGGAGTTCCATCAGGCTTGGACGGATCAAAAACAATCTCTCCCTCATAGCCAACCACATCTCGTACAAGACATGCCAATTCTTTGATGGAAAGATCCTTTCCGGTACCAACATTCACAGTCTCATTCCCACTGTAGTTATTCATGAGAAACACACAAGCATCAGCAAGATCATCCACGTATAAGAATTCTCTCAAGGGTTTTCCTGTACCCCAAATTGTTACGCTTGTAGCTTTGGATACCTTTGCCTCATGAAACCTTCTGATGAATGCGGGCAATACATGAGAATTCTGGGGATGATAATTGTCATTCGGTCCGTAGAGATTGGTTGGCATGGCGCTTATGAAATCTGTTCCATATTGCTTGTTGAGATACTCGCAATATTTCAGTCCAGCAATCTTTGCCAATGCATAGGCCTCATTGGTCGGTTCAAGAGAACTTGTCAGAAGGCAATCCTCTCTCATCGGTTGTTGTGCCAATTTGGGATATATGCAGGAAGAACCCAAGAACAAGAGCTTCTTGACCCCATGCTGCCAAGCACTATGGATTACATTCATTTCAATAGCCATGTTGTCATACATGAAATCTGCAGGATAGGTACTATTTGCCATGATGCCACCCACCTTCGCAGCTGCAAGAAACACATATTCCGGCTTCTCGGCTGAAAAAAATACCTCAACCTTATCCTGCCTGCGAAGATCCAGTTCCTTGCTTGAACGGAGAACAAGATTTGAATAACCCAGGCTAGTGAGTTTGCGTACTATTGCAGAGCCTACCATACCTGAATGTCCTGCTACATATATCTTGGCGTCCTTATTCATTTCAGTCGTACTCCCTGCTGATTCTTTCCTCATGCGCTACAAGCTTAAGGTCATGCTTCACCATCAATGAGACGAGCTCCTGGAAACTGGTCTTCCTTGGGTTCCAGCCAAGCAGTGTTCTTGCTTTTGTAGGATCCCCAAGCAACTGCTCAACCTCAGTAGGCCTGAAATACCGAGAATCGACCTCTACAAGTATTTTGCCGGTCTTGGTGCAAATACCCTTCTCATCCGCTCCACTACCTTCCCAGCGAAGCTCTATCCCAGCTTCATGGAAAGCCAGCTCAACAAACTCTCGTACGGTATGCATCTCACCTGTTGCGATTACGAAATCCTCGGGAACATCATGCTGCAACATGAGCCACATGCACTCCACATAGTCCCTTGCATACCCCCAGTCCCTCTGGGCACTGAGATTTCCCAGATAGAGCTTTTCTTGCGTCCCTTTCTTGATGCGAGCAACAGCCAGTGTAACTTTTCGTGTTACAAAGGTCTCCCCTCTTCTCTCCGATTCATGATTGAAGAGGATCCCATTGACTGCAAACATGCTGTAAGCTTCCCGGTAGTTCCTGATGATCCAGTATCCATACAACTTGGCGACAGCATAAGGACTGCGGGGATAGAAAGGAGTGGTTTCACTCTGGGGAACTTCCTGAACCTTTCCAAAAAGCTCCGAAGTTGAGGCTTGGTAAATCCTGGTCGTCTTTTCATATCCCAGAAACCTGACGGCCTCAAGCAATCGCAGTGTTCCTATCCCATCTGTATCAGCAGTATATTCTGGTACTTCGAAGGAAACCTTAACGTGCGACATCGCAGCCAGATTGTATATCTCATCCGGCTTTATCTCCCGAATCAGGCGAATCAGACTTGTGGAATCCGTCATGTCCCCATAATGAAGATGCAAGTTTCGTTCACGATGCATGTCCTTCAACAATTCTTCTATGTACAAGTGCTCGATACGAGAAGTGTTGAAAGATGAGCTTCGGCGGATGATGCCGTGCACTTCGTATCCTTTCTCAAGCAAGAATTCTGCCAAATAAGAACCATCTTGACCGGTGATTCCGGTTATTAAAACATTTTTCATTTCGTGCCCTCAATATTTGTATTTATACTGCCCCGAGACTCACTTCTTCTCATGAATCAAAATTATGCATATAAGAACGACAACCAAAAGGAACTATTCTGATGACGCTCAGAAAACGCATATGTTTTTCAAGCAAAATATTAATCTCGATGTGAATCAAGGCCCAATATTTCTAAGGAAATGTAGAAGAGATCACAAATTATAACTCATAAATAATCAAATTACATGAACAAATAGTCCGAATACTTATGGTAGTGAGCTTAGTAAATAAAAGATAAACTATTCTTCCACTTTGAAACTATAATACTATTCAGTTTGGACTACTCTCCATGTTACATTAGCGGGCTGACTATTAGAAAAACAAATTCGACAAATTAGATTTCGAAGCATGAAAAATAATGCTTAAAGAAATAGTCTTCAACATTTAAATACTGCTGAACTCGATGATAGTTATCTATAATTGCTTCTTTTCTGCTCTCATAATCTTTCGGAGAACATATTGCAAGTATCTTATCCAAATCAGTGTAATCATTTGGGTTGATAACGATTATTCCATCGATGTTGAAAAAATCGCCAATCCGTGATGCCCCAATATAAATTGGAACCGTCATAGCGCCAAAACAGTCCAGAATTTTTTCAGTAAAATAGAAAGGAGTAATATCGTTCTCAACAACAATACTATAACGATATCCATCTAATGCTTCAGCCTTTTGTCTTAAGAAGGTACCAGTAAATGATCCAAATACATCGGCTTTTTTACTGTTTCTAATTTGTTCAGCAATGAAATTTCTTTTCCTATGCCATTCACAGAGTATTTTACTTGAACAAATCATTGAAATACTCTTGGTTTTCTTCTCATACCTTAATGGATCATATTCTCCGCCTTCCATAATTGATCCATACCATGTTTGCATGGCAGGAATAAATTTTGCATTTGTATAGCGATTAAGTAGTCGTTCAGAGAACGTAAAAATTGCATCAAATGAATTAGCTAACGCAGTTTCTTTAAAAATTCTATCATATGATGCTCCATCAATTGCTTCGGATTCCGTAAACCATGCGTATTTCTTTTGAGGGTTTCC
Organism: uncultured Sphaerochaeta sp.; assembly: GCF_963667405.1. Lineage (NCBI taxonomy): Bacteria > Pseudomonadati > Spirochaetota > Spirochaetia > Spirochaetales > Sphaerochaetaceae > Sphaerochaeta > uncultured Sphaerochaeta sp. The sequence goes on from NZ_OY763408.1 coordinate 2,476,944, forward strand.
TCGTATTCCCGATACATCCTGTGAACCGTAAAAATGAATAGGTAGGGTATAATTATACCTATCCCATAGTATTTTTTGAGGTAGGCTGGTAATTGAAGCATAAGGCAAGTGAGCACCCAATCGATCTTGTAGATATATAACTCGCATCTTTTGGCCACTGCTGTTATAAATATTGGGTTCTCCTAAGTGTGTATCAACTAAAAAAACTTCTGGCTTTGGAAAAAGTTCCTCATGAATTTTATAAGGAATTATGTCCTTTACGATCTGCTTTAAGCTCTCTAACATCAGGCTTCCTCATTAATACGTTTTTGAATGATTGTTATCTTCAAAGAAAAATACATCTTCATACTCTCCACCATTCCAGTACATAGCAGCTGTGCTAGCACCACTTTTCGTAGCCAAAAGATTAGAACATTGGGACAAAATAAAGACTTCTGCTAGGTACTCATCTCGAATATCCTGACCCAACTGTGCATACTTGAAATTTCTCAGGCAATATTCCAAACGTTCTCGAGGTGTTTTCAATACAGAAAAACCCTTCAAGTATCCTAAATACTCTACATCTATGTCGATTCGCTCACGTTCTATATAGAGTAACTTTTCACCAAAATACTCTTTAAAAAGCATTATTGTATTTGTATACCTTGTTGAAATAAAACAATAATCACATTGCCATTTTTCCATTAATTCAGTTGTTTTTTCTAGTACAGTTGTTATCGGAGGTTCATCAGGGTGAAGGAGAGCTCCTTCCCACCCAACACCTTTTAGCAACTCAAACTCTTCCCTTACAGATACTCCCAATACCTTTCTATCATTACAAATAACAGACTGGGATGCTTTTTCTAACTTCTTATAAAACTGAGGCTGAAACCAAATATTTGATTTTATATATTCAAGCTCTAATTCATAAAATGCTCTATCCTTGGTTAAATCTACTATGTACCTACGATGACAGAGAGAACCAATATCTGTAGTCCCAACATGCTTGGACATAATAATTTCAGTTGTGGGTATATCACATGGTTGATGAAAAATATCTTCCCATTCATTCGCCTGAAATATTCTTCCATCATCAAAATTGGTATAAGGTTCATAATCGATAACCGGAATGATACCGTTCTGTTTGCACCACTTACAGTCATACGCAATACTACTCCATGCTGAAAGTTGACCTTGTTCTGGAAGACTTGGAATACGTAGAACTAAAAACTTTTTATCTGGGTGTAAAGGCCCTTTCATCTCCCAGTCAATCAGGTACTCGAAATTATGATCGATAAGATTTAGTTTGCTACAAATTCTTTTTGGCCGCTTGAGATACCAATGTATTTTTTTGGAAATCCCTCTAATCATATTTATTTTATTGCTCATAAGGATTTTATTTAATCTTTCCTTCCTTAATCATTTTGATAAAATACCCAATTAGGTTTCTCCCTCCAACGGTGCAAAAACCAATCGTCACATATTGTATCCCTGTATAAACCAAAAACACGATTGAACGAAGGAATAGTCCCCTTAGGCTATCAGTGATCACTGTTCCAATTTTAACAAGTATCAATGCCTGCATGGCTACATAAAAAGCTTTTAATAGTTCTTGTACTATATATCCATACACAGAATCTGAAATCACATATTTATGAACTATCAATGCACGTCCCATCCAAAAGAACAACTGACCTACCACTGTGCCAATAACGATACCTGTAATTCCATATATACTTGATAGATAAATTGATAATATCATGTTGGTTACAGCCGACAGTAAATAGAAAATTCTGTCTTTCTCAAAATACCCGACAGTTCCTCGTAAAATACAAATAAATTGATGATTCCAAGTAATATACGAGTTAGCAGCAAATGCATATACCAAAGAAACTGGTAAAAGGTATTGTTCTCCAAGCCAATTCTTAATTACTGGTTGGAAGAATAGTAAAAATCCATTGACAGTAAATATGGCAATAAAAAAATAGGCAACTTTCATCATTTTATACATGTCATTTTTCTGCTTCTCATCAACCATGTGGACATAATTCCCAACCGCGGGAGATAATCCTGATGTCAGTTTTTGTAATATCATGTCTACACCTTGATTAATTAAGAAATAGTTAGCATATAAACCAGCCATAGGTATGCCTAACATCTTAACTATCACAATGCTATCCGTTGCAAAATACACTTTTCCAGCAATTGTTCCAATTAGTAAGTTTCCAATATCTTTTGTTAGACCCTTTTCCTTAAAGTACCCCAATTGTAACTTTTCATGAGATATGAATGTATAACGCCTATTATACACAATCGAAACAATTATATTTGCTACAAGATTATAAATAACTGATACCAATAAATAGATAATATAGCTGGAAGTAAGGTAGAGAAGTAAGATCTTTAGGAAATACATCACAAATGTACAGTAAGCATCAATCTTAATAAAAAGGTAAGCTTCTTGTTTAACAGTAAATAGTGTTCTTTTATATGATAAGAAATAGGGAATCACGGTTCCCAATAGCTGTATAAAATAAATCTTATAGACATAAGACATTTCCAAGCTCCCATCTGAAATGAAAAAAGAAAGACCAAAGGAGAGCAATATCCCAGATGAAGCTATAATTATACCGATCGTATGATAGAAAACCCTATGAGCCTCCATCAACCTGGAAATTTCTTTATAATTATCATACGCTACTTCTTTATAGAGTGAATAATACATGAGAGACAAAAAGCCTGCTTCTGCCACAGAGAGAATGCTAAAAATATTTGAAAAAAGGCCTTCATATCCCAAGAAGTCAGTGCCCAATGTAGTAATAAATACTTTCCGTGTAATAAACGACAAAACTACAGAAAAAATACTGAAAAAAGTTGCATGCAGCCCATTCTTAATTATTCTCTGCTTTCTTCCAAATTGACTGCTCATGTAGACATCCTATATCCTGTATTTCACAATTCAAGCACATTCACGGGCATTTTGCTCAACGCCAATATTTTTCGTTTTTTCAATCCTGCTGATTAGCAGTAAGGAAAGAAATTAATACAATTAATCTGACTATTCCCAAAAGAAAGAGATTACTGCAATACTTCACGCACGCATAACATTCCAAGATAGTTGTATGTTGAGAATTTGTAATCGATCTGTACTTCGAAAAAACATGGGGATGTCGCCACTAAATCAATTGAAATGAGCCCTCTCTGTCTGAAAGGAATTCCTGATATACTGTAGTACTCGATCAATGTAAATAACATTTGTCACTTGCAAAATACTCTTGCCAATCATAATACCAACAGTTAATTTATTGATTCTAGAAATTCTCAATCAAAAAGTTTCATTAAGGTTCATGAGAAGTAAGCGCACAATCAATAATCGATGCATTTCAAAAGCATCACATAAGCCTACGATATAGTAATATTTGTATGATTGTTATGAGCTTCCTTTGAATACTTAAGAGCTTTGTAGTTGTAATTGATTTGATGGATTCTTTTGTATCGAACTGCAACAGATACTTGTAGTTATTCAGGCTATACCCACCCTGGGCCTTCAATTGTCGATATAGCAATAGGCTTTCAACAATTAATAGAGCCAATACATTATTAGATTCTTCTGGTAATCGCTCCTTGTAGTATTGATACATCCATTTCCTAACAGTATAGAGATCAAGCCTTTTTAAACTAAACGCTTTCTTCAGTGTACTATTATTATTATACCGATAGTAGTATAATTCTTTTTTTATATACACAATTCTTTCAGATTTGCTGATGAGCCGATAAGAGATGTCCATATCTTCATAAATAATGGAAACATTAAAGGATATTGTATCAAATAAACTTCTGCGATATAACTTATTACACGGACTAAATGATAAGATTCGATTTGTATATATTTCCTTTAGAGCAGCTTCTGTGTCCAATGTCATATCATTAACATTTTCAGCAAAAGGCCTAAAAGAATTATCTTTATCTCCTACAAGGAAATTGCAGACCGAAATATCTGCATTGTTCGCAATAATCTTTTCATATAGTGAAGAATACATCACTGAACTGATATAATCATCACTATCAACAAATCCAATGTATTCACCTATTGCTAAAGAAATCCCCAAATTTCGTGCGGAGGATTGACCCATATTCTCTGTATGAATAACTCTAATTCGTTTATCAATATTCGCAAAATCATCACAAATAGCTCCACTGTTATCAGTAGAACCATCGTCAACCAGAATCAATTCAAAATCATGAATTTCTTGGCACAAAATTGACTCGATACATGTATTTAGAAAGATCTCAACATTAAATACCGGTACTATAATACTTATTTTTGGAGCCATATTTTTCTACCTAATGAGGCTTGATTGCTCATGTTAATCGAATATAAAATACCACTTATTGGCTATTTGAATCTATGCAATGAAATTATACATATCTCCAATACCAAAAACCAATACCATATTTTTTGGCTACCTAACCAACCAAACAAATTTCTCTTATGGTATTTAACTATTCTACAAATTTTTAAATACTATTCCATCGATAACCCGATTATGAGAGGCGTTATAAGCGGCATAAAATGGTTATCAGAGATAACCTAATTCCGCAACTCAATGAGTTCATTGTTAATCAATATATTTTGGCATTGATTCCAATTTGGATCTCTAAGCCAAAATTCCATCAATTCTGAAAACTTCACATTGGTGATATTTTGGGTTTAGCTAGCAAATATCTTTCGATTGCCATAATAACTGAATAGTAGGTTAGTCCCAAAGCACTATTCATATATGGATTAAAATATGAAGCTATGAAAAATGATGACAACCCAGCAAAAAGCGTAATCATCAATAATTGATCTGAATATGCATTTGTAAGAATTCTATATAACATTAAAAAGCTAGGAAAAATGAAAATCAGTAACCCAAGCACTCCCATTTTTGCAATCAGATCCAAAATGAAGTACTCATTCGTTCCTTCACCCCTAGAAGGTATTGCAGATCCCAAACCATTCCCCATGATTGGATGCAATTTTATCAAATTACAAAGTTCACTTTTAGTAGTAATACGAAATTTATCAGACTTCACAGTTGCTAACAAATAGCCACTGTGATCATCCTCACTTTGCTTCAGGGGTTCATCATTATCCTTTTTTGGAAGAAATACTGTTGCATCGATAACAAGAAAGTCCAATGGGGTTTGTTTAAACAATGGAGGCATGGTACGTTGCATTGCGAATCCAAGAATATTTTTATTACTGATTGATTGGATTGTAATAATATATATAAGAGACACTAGTAACGTAAATATTAGCAAAAAGCCCAGATTATTTAATACTTTTGAAGATCTCTCCCTACCAACTAATACTGAAAACAGAATGAGTGACATACCAATACTAAAATGTGTAGAGCGGGTGAATGAAATTAGGATAGCAATCACAATAAAAGGAACAAAAAAGAGAAGTGAATCATTTATGCTATTCCTATTAGTAATAAATCTATACAAAATCAGAAAAAAGGAAATACCCATATAAAGATTGCTACGAAAAAAAATTCTAAATATTCCATGCCCAACAGGATTTATGAGACCCAATTCAATTTTCTCATTTAGAGCAAATATGTTTGAGAAAGACGCTTTATCAAATATGAGCAGTAGATTGATATAATTTATTATAAGTACTTGAAACAATCCGCCAAACAATAAGCAAGCCAAGACAATCTTTACTCTTTCCAGAGTGTTAATTACAGAGAAACTTACTATAAGCAATCCCAACCAGAAGAAACCCCGTAAATCAAGCACAATCAAACTAATAGGATTCTTCCTGGCAATTCCATTAAATAATGCGTAAACCAATAAGAGTAAAAAGCAAAAAACTGCTATGATACCAACACTATTTTTCAAGTTTCTCAAATTTCTTAGAAAAATTGGAAGAGCAAAAATTACAGATAGTAATCCTGTAATCATACGCAAGCTTAAATTGCCGAATCTAAACCAATGCCCTGATCCTGAAAATGCACAGTCGATTATGATTATGCAAAACAACCAGAAGGCTACTGTTTCCAAGCAATACGAAACACAATTCTTATTGATTCTATTCGTATACATGTTTTCAAATTTTCCTTCACATGTGCGCGTCATAGAGGACCATTTTAAGTCCTAAATAAAGCGAATTCTTTACTCTCATGTCCACTTTATTATAATTATGAAGAACCAATCGATTTCCTACTTTGCAGGCAAATTGAATTTATGTATCTACGATAGTTCGTATTAAAAGAACAACACAATGTCTTATGCCTAAAACTACATACTATGAGCATTTCCTACTTACATTACTTCCTTAGCAAAAATCAGAAAAGTAGCAGAGAATTTTCTGAACATCTACTGACCAGTTTCCGTTCAAAATAGCCCCATCTAATAGGAGCTTTGAACAGACAATCTTTCCTAAACAAATTGATCCTTTCACTGAGTAATCATCAATTGATTTGTTATCGGAGTAGTTGATAGATTTTTCTAATTACCCCTGGAGCCCAATAGTTGTAAGTAAAAAATGCTTGGATTTTTTTTAACCATGAAATCTCTGGTAGTTTTGCATATGTTGTTATCATATTAACTTTATTTAGATCAGCATATTGGGAATAGTACTGAAGGAAAAGATTTGCCAAATGATAATAATCATTTGACCAGATACTGCGAAATCTCTTGATATAATAATTCAAACTGCGATTCAATTCTGATCCAACTGCATTACTTGAATGTTGTCGATAGAATAATGTGGGCTTAGGAATCATTGCTGCTACACCCAATGAAGATGCAACGAATGCTAATAACCAATCATGTAAAACACAGTTATCAGGTATAAGAGTTATCTTCTCAGATAAGGCTCTATTAAAGATAACTGTGCACCCAGTAAATATATTGTAGCTTATTAATTTGTTTGCTTTGCTAAATGTATCATAATCAATCCGTCTCTTTTGTTTTCGAAAAGGGACAAGATTTTGATCTGTTAGTAAATACTCAGTACCAAGAAGAATTGGAGTACTGGCTCCGTATTGTTTCTCGAACTCAGCGATTTCCTTAATGGAAGTCTCAACTTTGTCTGGGAACCACACATCATCTTGATCGCAAAACATGTAATATGAGCTTGTTTTATGTTCAACAACCATTTCTAAAAAGGTAATCTGAGGCTTTCCAGAATTGCTTTCTCTCTTGGTAACATTCATTTTGGATGGAAACAAATCTTTCCATTTCATTAAAATTTGCATAGTACTATCTGAGGAATAATCATCGCTCACATAAAGAAAAAAATCCTGACAAGTCTGATTGAATATAGATTCTAACTGGGCCTCCAGAAATTTCTCACCATTGTAAGTTGCCATGAAAATTGATACCATCGTTACCCTCTACAGAATCCATCATAATACATTTTCATAAATCACTTTAATCCCCATTTGAAAAAATATTTTGTCATTGATGTGACTTGCCTAAGCCTTCCTTTCAACGACCTATTTTCCCTTTTCCATTCATGAATTACCTCAATCTGTGGGACATACATGGTTTTCCCAATTTCCTGGAGTTCCCTTGTCAGATCAGCATCCTCTCCGTACATAAAATATCGTTCGTCAAATCCATTACAATTCTGCAGTGCTGATGTCCTGCAGAACATAAAGCAGCCTGTACAGAAATCGATTTCTATTGGCTCAACAATATTCTCATTTGCAAGAGTGAATTCATCTCTCCAATTCTTGAACATTTGCCCCTTACTCTCCAATAATCCTCCAAGCAAAAATTTAATAGTTGGTTTCTTTCTGGGGAGGTTTTGAACAGATCCATCTGTATTGATTACTCGGGGGGAGATTAGGACCACATCAGGATTAGCATCCATATACTCTTCAAATTGCTTGATAGTTCCTGGAGCAAATTGGATGTCTGGATTAATAATTACATGATAGTCCGATTCTACGATGCTAATTGCTTGATTATGCCCTGAGCCATATCCAAGATTTTTTGTCATCCTTAATACTTTGCATTCTTGATATTCTTGTTCAACAAAATCAGCTGTTCCATCATTTGAACAATTATCCACAATGAAAATTTCAAACTCTTTCAAATCATCAGAACGCCTTATTGAATTCAATACTCCAATAATCTCATTGCGATTGTTGTAAGTAACAATGCTTATGCTAATTCTACTCATACCTTCACCTACCACCCTTCATACCCAGGAAGGTCTCAAAGGTCTGCATGATGATCTGGATATCAAAGAGCAGGGATTTGTGCTTCACATAATACAAATCGTACTCAGTCTTCTTGATGTACTCTTCCTTGGTAGTGGTGTGCCCATAGTTTATCTGGGCCCAACCGGTAAGACCCGGGCGGACCATGTTCCGGTATCCATAGAAGGGAATCTCCTGGATCCACTTATCATGATAGACTTGCATCTCAGGCCTCGGCCCTACCACTGACATCGTTCCGTTGAGGATGTTCACGAACTGGGGGAACTCATCCACTCGAGTCTTTCTGAGTATCTTCCCCACCAAGGTAATACGTTGGGTAATGGTTCCGTTTGGATTATCAGAGTTTTCAGCTCTCTTATCCACCTTCAGACTTCTGAGTTTATAGAACATAAAAGGACCTTCATACAACCCGATTCTAGGCTGCTTAAAGATGATGGGGAAACCCGAATTCAGGACAATGAGAAGACCAAACACCAAAATAAACGGGAGGGCTATCACCATCATGATCAAGCCAAGAATGATGTCCATAGATCTCTTCTCTTGGGATATGGGTGTTTGGTTGAGAAACAACTCGTAGTAGTCCCTATACTCTTCCAAGAGCTGGAGGGGAATACGATTCAACCAATACTCCACCGCTTCGGTGATGAAGTATTTCTGTACACCTTTCTTCTCCAAACCACGGATGGTATCGGAAAGTTCACGATAGAGCTGGAGGTCTGCAATGAGTATCGCTGTATCACCAAGAGAACCAAAGGCTTCCTGTGCTTCCATTGCATTGGATACCCACGAAAGAACCTTCACCTTTCCATGCGAAACGCCTTCCACTTCATCAGTCAGAGCCTTGTACCGTGCAGGGTCACCCAAAGCAATGCATAGCGTCGGAGGAATGCGTTTGACGATGATCCGATAGTAAATGGAAGAAAAGATTGGGATACCTACGATTGCTGCAAGAGTCGTGGCGATCAATTCACTCCGATATATATCACGCTGTGCCCCAAAGAACAGAATCACCAAGAACATGCCCAACAAGACACCAAGAAACGAACCTATCACCGTCGAGATCAATACGGCGTTCTTGCTCTTGAGCGTGTTCAATTCAAACCCATGGAATGCAAAAAGGAAGGCAATGAGGGAGACATTGGTGATGAAAAACTGGATGACACGTTCGTTGGTGAACCGTCCGGCATAGAGGTATTGGAACACAAACAGAAAGAACACAACAAAGGTCATGTACAAACGCTTCTGGTGTACGATCTTCTGATACATAATTACCTACCTGAGGGAAACTGCAAATTTGGGCAAACCTACCCCAACCCAGATAAGACTGGCAATAGGCTGCATGAGGCCCCTCTTTTCCAGGACGAACCTACAGAAAAGAGCCGGGATTCTCTCAGTACTCTTTGCACATACCTACCCCATCCCGCGGCCTTACTGAAGCCTACCATTCTTGCTGATTGGTGTAAACTACATTCGATGTTTCTGTAGCTTTCCGTGACAATTTCTTGCCATTTTGGTGAAGGAAAACCCTATAGCTTGAGTATCTTCATCCTAAAGCCTTCCATCTGCGCATTTCGTGTCTCGTTCCCAACACGCACCACCGCAGCTTGCTCTTCAGGACTTCCATTGGCGAGCACGAGTGTTCTTGTATCAGGGAAGAACGCACAGTCAACAAAGGGGTTGTTGGTAGAGAAGGAGGAACTCTTACCCACACTCTGTTCAAGAAGTGAACGCAAGGCAAAGGTATTGTGGGGAGTGTAGCGATACTCACTCAGATAGATACCCTTTCCTTTGCCGAATGCACTGCGAGTAAGCACAGGGATTGAGTCTTTCACCTGTAAAACTTCGGTAGTACCAGCAAGGAGGTAGACACCCTCCTTCTTGGCTAAGGAGAATTCCTCAAGCCCATCAGTAGATGGCTCGACCTTCCAGACGCCATGACACAGACGCCTTCCATCATCAATATCGATGCCCAGCACAGGCGCCATGCGCAGGTTGTTGGCATAGCCTTGTACCGCTGAGGGTTCGTTGACACCCAAGAACGTTCCTCCCTCATACACCCACTCAGTGAGCGTGGAGAGCACAACATCGTCCTTCCAATGAGCTCCCCCACTCCAACTGCTGCCGTCAAAGCCAGCATTGATGACGACATCAACTGTGGATAGGCTCTCATGATTGATCTCTTCAAAGCTTAGGAACTCAACCTCATAGGGAAGGCCTGCAAGGCTTTCCAGGATGTTGATCAGATCCAGATCTGGGTGCTCATGATAGTGTCCACCGCACGTCCAGGTCCTCAGCTTTCCCCAACTGGTGAGGATGCCAATCCTCACCGGTGCCTTCTGCACTTCAGAGCGTTGGTGCAGTTCCTTGATTATCCTGAACTGCTTGGCAATGTCGGAAATGGTATCGACAAACTCTGGGAAGCCCTCGGTCAGATGCAGGTAGCCACCCAGTCCAATCCTATCGACAGGCGTTCTCAGAAGAGCCCTGCGAACCTGCACCCAGTACTGCTGGGCATCGAGGGCGGGGTTGCCCCCTTCCTTGAAGGTGGGAGCACCACCAAGGCCTACCGGGAAGAGATAGGGATGCAACCTAAGTTCATGGGTGAGGCTTCCCGGTACGCTGCTGCAGAGTCGTACCTCAAAGCCCGAGAACACGCACTTGATGATGCCATCGAAACCGATGCTCTGGAACGCTTCCGACTGGGGTTCCATACCCACCCAGCTATCATCATAGAAGACATAGGCCTTCTTGCCGTAGCGGTGGACGATGTCCACCAGCTCCTTGCCGAAAGAACATACAAATGCGTTGGTGAACCAGAGGTAGTCCACCATCTTCTGCTTCCATGCGATATGATTGGGGTTGCGATACCCTTGGTTGATGAAATCCTCTGCCGTAAGAGCATACCCATAGGCTTGGGCAAACTGCTCCAAAGCCAAGGGACTTACCGTAAAGTCATAGGAAGCCCAATCGGTGAACAGATGCTGGTTGCGCTCATCACTGCCCCAGATCCAGACAAAGTTGTAGAAGAGTGAAGTGAACCGCACCACATCAGTCTCAGGATGGTCCTCACACCAGGCAGCCAACCATTTGCGCAAATACTCCCGCACCTCTGGGTACCGCGGGTCGAGTTGGCGAAGCGGCTCCTTCTCCCAGCTGTTGGTCACATGGTTGTACATGTTGATCTCTTCCCAGATCCGATAGGCAAGGAAGTTCACGCTGTAGTGATGCCACTGCACTGCATTGCGAATAAGCACTTTGCCAGTGCTCTCTTCAAATGCCCATTGCGAAGGAGAAACCTCTTCTCCGGTGGTCCGGTCGAATACCTGCCAGAGAGCAACACAGCTTACGTTGATTTCAAACTGGCGGGAAAAGTATTGGCTGAGAAGATTTATGGACACCGTGGTATCAGTGCACAGCACCCGTTCACTCTCCAAGAACACCTGCTGTTGGAATTGGGGGTGTTCTTGGGCAAATGCATTGTGCTCGCGAATGATGCAAATGGTGGAATAGACATCCATGCCGGCAGAAAGCAACTCGGAAGAGAGCTTGGTACCCTCACAGTCGCGGATGACATCGGCACCCCACTTCTGTGCCAACTCCAAGGTAAGGTTCTCATACCCAGCTTCACCGGGCATGGTAAAGGACCCTTTCTGATATTGCTCTGCTTTCACCGTCTTATCCTCGCTTTCTTGACGGTAGCATGAGAAGAGAACGGCGTCCAGAATTGTTACTTATTCGTAACGCTTTTCCACGACATACCGCACATCCTCATCAACCTTTTGCCGTACGGCTTCAAGGCTCTCAAACTTGGTGATGGGTCGGATGTAGGTCTTCAGCTCCAAACTGACTTGTTGCCCATAGAGGTCGCGGTTGAAATGCACCAAGAAGGTTTCGATGGTAATATGAGGAAGATCATCAACGGTAGGCCGCAGGCCGATGCTGGTGACGCCCAGATAGCGCACCCCATCTACAATGGTAATCGAACCATACACCCCGTGCTTGGGAAGCAGTTTCTCAGGGGCAATCTTCAGGTTTACGGTGGGCATGCCCACCGTTCTTCCCAACTGTCTCCCATACACCACCTCTCCGGTAAGGGTATAGGAGTAGCCTAGCATCGCCTCAGCCTCTTCCACCTCTCCCGCTTCCAAAGCCATTCGAATTCTTTCGGAGGTAATGGGGAGTTCATGATGGAGAACAGGTTCGGTATAGGTACTCTTTTCCAGATATTCTTTTGTAAGGAGTGCATACTCAGCAGCATCAGGGTAGAGCAAGAGAGATTCGCTCTTGCTTGGGGATTCAGAATAGCTGACTGTACCCTTCTTCCCAGCGTACTTCCTGATAAGCGCTTCCCGCTCTTCGGAGGTGGTCAGCGAGGAGCTTTGGGGGAGCGGGCTGAGATAGATCTTCTTGGGCTTGAGGGCCAAAAGTGCCTGATGGCCCTTATGTATACCGTCGAAGACGCCGAAGGCACTGCTCATTGGGCACTCCTTCGCCGAGCATAGAAGGCCATCCCGATCACATAATAGACCAAGGTGGCAACCCAGAGCTGCCAGCCACCACCCAGTACGCTGGGGATATACGTCGCAACCAGGACACCGAGGGTGAGGATCGGCAAGACTCTTCCTCCCGGTGCCTTGAAGGAGTTCTCACCCAATTCCGGATGTTGTGTTCTGGAAGAAAGGACCGTAAGACACACAATTGCTACCACGATGACGTTGCAAAGCGCACCGAGGTTGATCAGGATATTGGTCAGCTGGGGAATTGCAGAGAAGAATCCTGTTACCACGACAACTACTACCGTTGCGCCAATCGGGGATCCTGTCTTCTTGCTCTCCTTGGCAAGGAAGGGGGGAAGAATGCCATTGCCAGCACAGGCTTGCAGGGTATGGGCCGCAAGGGCCATGGTGACGATCATGGTCGTGACCAGGGCAAGGAGTGCTGAGATGGAGATGAGGGCAGGCAGGAACGGCAATCCTGGAAGGAAGGATGCAGCCGCATACAAGGGGATGTACTGCATGCCCACGTTTTCCTGCAGGTAGGAGGAGGAGACCAACCCCAAGGTTGCCACCAAGACCAGCAGATAGAGTACCAGTACCACGGCCATGGCAATTGCCATCGCCTTGGGAACGGTGCGATGCGGACGTTCCACCTCCCCTACCAAGAAGGAGAGAGCAACGATGGCCCCGTAGGCAACCATTGCAAGCGGCAGGGCATCAAGAAAGCCCGTTGCACCGCCACTGCCTTGGGTGAAGAAAGGCGTGAGCAAGGAAGCATCCCAGCGTCCGCTTCCAAAGACTGAGAAGACGAACAGCAACAGCGTGAGCCCCAAAAAGAGTGTCAGGAAGGTGGTGGTTTTTCCTGTGATGCGGAAGCGGAGCATGTTCAGAAAGCCGCTGAAGAGAACTGCGAGCAATGCCAACGGAACCTGCATCGATGAGAAAACAGGAAACGCAACACCGAGGTAGATGCCGATATAAATGGCTGAGAAGGAAGCTCCGGCAATACAGCCAAAGAGGTAGGCCCAAGCTGAGATCCATCCCCAGAGTCTTCCTTGTTCGCGGTTCTTGCCAAGCAGGAGTGCAGGAAAGGTAAACACACCACCACTCTGCGGGTACTTGGAAGCAAGCTCTGCCGTTTGCAAGCCATAGGCCAGGAGAATGAGAGCCCCCAACACCCAGGAAATGAGTGCAGCTGGGCCTGCACTGAGGATGGTCAGGCCGGAGAGGGAGAAGATGGCCGAACCGATCATACCCCCGACCAAAAGATGTACGCTGTCAAAGAGGCCTAGTTTTCGTTGTTTCTTACCCATGGTGCAGTCTCCAATACCCGCAATGATACCGTGAGCGGAGAGGCTGTTCAAGAAAGGGAGGTTTGATCTGTGGCAGGAAATAGTTTTTAGGGTTGTACCCTGAAAAAGTATCGAGAAACAGGAAGTTTTTCGGGGTATAGACAGAAAAACTATCCGCTCATTAGACTCTGCCTACAGATTTTGGATTCAGCCTCTGTTGAGAGGCTTCGACATACCTTGATTGTCTCCAGATAAGCTCTGCGAAGGATATTTCGTCGATAGAGGAGGAGAACGTTGCTTTCCGCTGTTTGCAAGAGCTTTTTAGAAGTTTCCTACCTCAAGATTTGAATTCGATCTTTGGGCATTAAGGAAGAACATGCCTGGGAATACCATCTGCAATTCTTGTTAAGATTCTTTGTCCTAATAATTATAAAGAGAATATTTACATTATTCCATGCTTTTAAAAGCCATTTACTCGTGAAAACACTTTTTTATTGACTTTCCGGACATAACAAACTATTCTATGCATGCGGGCAAGGAGGAAACAAAGATGCTGATAAATTTTACCGTTTCAAATTTTAGAAGTTTCAAGGAGGAAGCATTGCTTAACCTCGCCCCGGCAAAACGAATCAGGGAAATGAGTGAGCATATCTTGCATTCTCCAGAAAACAAAGCAGTAGACGTGCTTCCTGTTTCAGTCATGTACGGGAAAAACGGCAGTGGAAAAACCACGTTCATTGATGCCCTGCAATTCATGAAGTTACGAATTACTCAAGATATCTACCCTTCTGTTACTCCTTTTCGTTTGGCAGATGAGCTGCAAGAGAGCAAACCCACCAGATTCTCAATCTTGTTCAAGTACTACGGTATTGTATACGACTATGGATTCTCCCTGCATAAAAAAACTGTACAGGAAGAGTGGCTTTCTGCCTATTTCACTTCCAAACCCAGCCTCATGTTCGAACGCTATATGGAAAATGGAAAGCCTTCGGCCACATTTGGACAGGCTCTTGTATCTGCCACCCCAAAAGGAAAAGGTTTTCTTGGTTTTATCATGCAAGGCATTAAGCCCGAAGAACTTTTCCTTCGTGAAGCTGTGAAGAGAAACGTCAGTATTCTTGCACCAATTGTTGATTGGTTTTCTGACCATTGCTTTATCATCAAGCCAGAAAGCACAGTGCAAGCACTTGAGCTCATACTTCACGATCAGACTGAAACACTTAATAAAATGAATGAGCGTATCAAAGAAATGGATCTTGATGTTGATGCCCTGAGCTCAGTACGCACACCGTTTGATGTTGAGAAGTTTTGTTCTCGCCTCGGAGATACTGAAGCAGAACAGTACCGGTCAATATTTGAAGAATTGCAAATTGGTCAAGCCGTGACACTGAGTGATGAATTTGCACATCCAAATGGAGTTGTCAGGAAAACTGCAGAAGGGTTTGATATGGTTAAACTTGAAGCAGGTTATACGAGACAGGATGGGAAGAATATACAGTTTGACATGGCTTTGGCTTCCAGCGGAATGAACAGGATGATCCACTTACTGCCTGCTTTGGATCTTATCCACGGGGAAGACACTGTCTTTGTAATTGATGAATTGGAGAGAAGTCTTCATACACTGCTTGCCCAATACTTCATCAAGAACTTCATCTCTGAGACTACCAATGCTCAGAAAGGAAACCAACTCATCTTTAGTACACACGATACCAATCTACTGGATGCAAATTTGTTTCGTAGTGATGAGATTTGGCTCATAGAAAAGGATCAGGAACATGCAAGCCATCTTTGTAATCTTGTCGAGTTCAAGCTTACAACAGGATTGAATTATGAAAAAGGATACCTAAACGGAAGATTTGGAGCGATACCAGTCTTTCACGGGGATACACTGAGGATACATTGATATGCCAAGTAGAGTTACCAGAACAGCCCCACAATTTCAAAGGATTGTTAAGCCCTATCGTGATGCATTTATGATACTTATTGCATCCGAGGGACAAAAGACAGAAGAACTGTATTTCTCATTTCCATTCCTTTCTCATAGAAGAGTAAAAATCCTTCCAATTCCTTCTCAAGATGGCTGTTCCGCTCCTGCTTACGTACTCGATAACCTGAAGAATACTGCAAAACAACTTGATCTAGGCAAGCAAGATCGCCTTTGGTTGGCAATTGATAGAGATAGATGGAAAGAGCAACAAATCAGGGAAGTAATGGGGAAAAAAATCAGAAATATACCAATCAAAGTGGCTCTGAGCAACCCCTGCTTTGAGCTTTGGCTCTATCTGCATTTTGCGCCTATGCCAGCAGAACCAATGCAAAGCTCACAAGAAATGGAATCAAAGTTGAGAACAGTCAAGGGCTCCTATTCCAAGACTTCATTGAAGGCGGAAGAATTTGAACCCGGACTAGTCAATGCAATGGAAGAAGCAGAAAAAACTTCGACAGACAGCGATGGAATACCGAACAATCCAGGAACACATGTGCATCGTATCCTAAAAGAAATCAAAGATTTGAAAACAAAGGAAGATGGTATCCCGTGCACTTGAATGAATGTACAGGCAAATCACAACAATCCCTACAAACACAAAAACAAAACCAGTAGTTTCCATCAGGAATTTATAATATACTCAGACCTATGAGCCAGAAAATCCTCTTTGCCGGACCTGATGAAGTGCAAACCATCGCACGCGCCTTGGATTCAGAGTTGCGCCTGCAGATGATACACCTCCTGCAAAACTCCAACATGAACATCAAGCAGCTCTGCGCTGCCCTTCAGATTCCCCAATCGACCTGTACTGCCAACATCCAGATCCTGGAGAAAGCCAATATTGTGGAGACCAAACAACTCCCTGCCCAGAGCAGAGGAGTCCAGAAGCTCTGTTCCCTCAAGTATGAAAAGCTGATGGTAACCCTCATCAATCCGGCAAATGCGAACAACACCAGCAGAATCGAGACGGAAATGCCTATCGGTCTCTTTTCCGACTACTCGGTCACTGTACCGTGCGGCATGCTCTCCGACACCGGGCTCATCGGTTACTACGACTCGACATCGTCCTTTCTTGACCCTGGGCGGGCAAGTGCAAGCCTCATCTGGTTTTCCTATGGCTATCTGGAGTATCGGTTCCCCAAGAATTTCGAACCCTCGTCCACAATTGAGAGCATCACCTTCAGTGCCGAAGTCTGCTCGGAGTATCCCGGTCACAACAACGAGTGGCCCAGTGACATCACCCTGTGGATCAACGACAAGGAGATTGGAACCTGGACAAGCCCCGGGGACATGGGAGGCGTACGCGGCCTGCTGACCCCCTCCTGGTGGAACACCAACGACAGCCAATCCGGCTTTCTCAAAAGTTGGCTTGTTACCACCACCGGCTCTTTCATGGATGGAAAAAAGCTCTCATCCATCACCGTGGATGCCTTGGACATCAATGCAGCAAGCTCCATCACCATCCGTATCGGGGTGAAGGAGCATGCCAAAAACAGAGGGGGCATCAATATCTTCGGTTCAAAATTCGGCAACCACGCCCAGGACCTGAAACTCTGCATCCAACTCAGCTGATGCAAACAAGCATCAGCTGGTGATGATGCTCCGGATTTCCTCAGGACTGCATTTTGCACTTCGATCAATGCGCAAAAGCCCATTCACCTCCTGCATCACATCCGTAAGCTGGGTGTAGCAGAAGCCTTGGATCTCCTTCTTTGACCGAATCGCAGTGATCAGGCTTCTCAGACGGCTGAGAAACTGCCGCTCATCCTCCACCCCTCCGGCATACCCCCAATGGCTTCCCACCATATCGGCATTGAAGGCGATGCCTCCGAACTCGGTGACCATGATGGGCTGGTTTGCAAACGAGTATCCTGAGGCATAGATCATGCGCCCCTGGACAGTCCCTTCCAGCAATGACTCAAGATCCTTCCAGACATGGGAGAAACGCTCGCCATCGGGAATATAGTCATGCACTCCGCACAGGTCACTGCTCACCTGCTCCCACCCATCATTGGTGTTCACCATCCGGCTTCCATCCAGCATCTTCACCAGATGGTAGAGCGCTACAGCGAAGCGTTGCTGTTCCTCATTGGCGTAGATATTGCGCACCCCCCACGATTCATTGAGGGGAACCCAGCAGATGATGCAGGGATGGTTCCTATCGCGTTCAATGAACGCAGTCAGGCTCTCGATGCTCAGCTGCCTCGCCACCGGGTTGAAACTGTAGGTGCTGGGTAGTTCGGCCCACACCACCAGGCCCAAAACATCGGCCCAATAGTAGAACCTGCTGTCCTCAATCTTCTGGTGCAACCGCACCCCGTTGAAGCCCATCTGCTTGATGCGCTCAATATCCTGCTTGAACGCCTCATCGGATGGGGCTGTCAGCAACGTCTCCTCCCAGTATGCCTGGTCGAGTACCAAGCGCTGGTAGAAGGGTTTGTTGTTCAGCAGCACGTGCCCATCGCGAATGGATATCTTGCGCATGCCAAAGTAAGCGTGCACCTCATCGACCTGTTGGTCGCAAGCAAGCGTAAAGTCGATGTCATAGAGGGAAGGCCGCTCCGGTGTCCAGTAGTGAATCTCATCGATATAGTCATCCTCCAGAACCGGAATCTTCCACTGCGAAGTCTGTTCATGCATGCTCAGCACAGCATGTTGGACACACACCCCTCCCTTGGAAAGATCGACCGTCAAGGAACAAGGCTGGTAAGGTTTCCTGTTGAGGATAACGCGCATGGAAAGCATTGAGGTATCAATATCGCTTTCCAGCTCAAAGGAGCTGATATGCACTTCTGGCCGTTTCTCCAACCACACCGTTTGCCAGATACCCGAGCTCGGCGTATACCAGCACCGGTCATTCTCTGTCTTCCAGTACTGCTTGCCCCGCACCTGACTGCAGTCATTGCGGTCCTCGCAGCGAACCACCACCAGATTGTCCGTTCCCGGATGGAGTGCATCAGTCACATCAAAGGAGAACGGGGTATACCCACCGCGATGACTGCCCATATACCGGCCGTTGACCCAGACCTCAGCCTCGTGGTCCACCGCAGCAAAACAGAGATAGCTTCTCAGCTTCTCTGCATCCTCTTCATACGCGACAAGACGCGAGTACCAAAAGATGGGATGATAGGAGAGGTCGGCAATGGTGGAGGCAGCACACTGATAGACAAACGGCACCACAATCTGCGTGTTTGCAAAGTCTGCTCGCTCGTACCACCGCTCCTCCTTGCCTTTGTCCTCATCGTCAAAGGCAAAATCCCACACCCCATTCAGATTCTGCCACTGGGAACGCTGGAAGTCAGGTCTTGGATACTCTGCCCGTCTTGTGTTGCTCATCTTCTCGACTCCTTTGCCCCAGCTATGATCTTCCGGTACTGAGAAGCACCGCAATACTCATTGCGCTCTTGGTCCCAGAACCCAAACCTTGCCTTGAACTGGTCCTTCGTTCCTTCCCCCACCCGATACTCCCAGTCGTACATGTCGATGACAGGGAACCAGGTGAAGCCCACAACAGGAAGCCCTGACGCATACTCAGCCAGCACGGCCTGTGAGGCCTCTCCCAGCCACTTTTCCTTCATGGCCAAGTCATCGCGCACACTGGTCTCGGTTACCATCATCGGGCAGTGGTAGCGCTCATACCGGCTATGCAGTGTGCGTATCAGATCCTCTGTCCAGAGCTGATGATTCTTCCTCACTTCCTTTCCTTCCCTATCAAGACCAATGTGCTGGAAAGAGAACTGCGGATAGAAGTTCACTCCCATGACATCGATACCGGTTCCCCTCTGGGAAAAGTAGGAGAAATCAGAGGAGGTGAAGCCGTGCTCTTTCAGAAATGGGTAGAGCGGTTCCAGGGGGGACAAGTCTCCGGTAAGGAAGTCAAAGAACATCGACTGTACGGTAGTCTCGATGAGTGCCGTGTCAGAAAGCACAGGCTCTTCAGTCAGCGTTCCACCCGAGCACTCCACCTGTACACACGTACAGCCAGAAGCTTGCAACAGTGCAGTCTGCCTGAGCGTTCCCTTCATGATCGCCTTGTAGACGGCAAGATAGCCGTCATAATCCGAAAGGTAGGGAGGCCACTGAGCCCTACGTCCTGCAAACTCCGCTGCCGTATGCGGTTCATTGAACGGGGTTGCCATATGGATCAGGTTCCCGTACCGTTCGATGACCTTTGCTGTATACGCCTCGACATACTGCGGATAATCAGGATGGAGAAAGGAGCCCTGCATCCACAATGGCGTGCCATAGTGCATGAGATCGAGGATGAGATCCACCTTCTGGTCTTCCACCAGATAAGGAATTGCCTGGTCGGTCCAGGACCAGTCCCAGCGGTCTTCCTCCGGCTGTACCTTGTACCAGGGGATTCCCCAGCGCAGGGCATCCACACCCAAGCTTTTTACCTTGGCAAAATCGGCCTTCCAGCTCTGGTAGTGGCCGGTGAGCTCATACTCATCCAGCGTTTTGCCCGTATGAGGATGAGGATCGGCGATAAACGTATCCTCAATGCCACAACACCAGAGAAATTGATCTGTTTTCATACTTACCCCTTGATTCCACTGAGGGCGATGCCCTTGATGAAGGTCTTTTGCGCTGCCAAAAAGATGATGAGAATCGGAACAATGGAGAGCACCGCCCCCGCAAACATCGGTCCGTGTTCCATGACATGCTCACCCTGGAAGAGAGCCAAGCCCACGGGCAAAGTCTGCATCTCCACCGTATTGGTCATCAGCATGGGCCAGAGAAAGTCATTCCAGTTGTACATGAAGTGGAAGACCCCCAAGGTGGAGAGAGAAGCAACCACCACAGGTACCATGATCCTAAAGAAAATGCCTGTTTCCCCAACCCCGTCAATTCTTCCTGCATCCATCAGTTCGTTGGGAATGGAGAGAAAGGACTGGCGCATGAAATAGATGCCGAAGGCGTTGGTCAGGCGAGGCAACATCAGGCCGGCATAGGTGTTGAGTATCTGGAACTTGTTCATGATGAGGTAGAGGGGAATCATGGTGATCTGGAAGGGAACCATCATGGTCACCAGCACCAGAATGAAAAGCACCGAGGAACCTTTGAACGGGAGCTTTGCAAAAGCATACCCGGCCATGGAGTCCAACAAAAGCGAACTGAGCGTCACCCCACCTGCGAAGATGAAGGAGTTGATCAGGAACCGGAAGAAGGGGATCTGGCTGAAGAGACTCACATAGTTGCCCACCGTTACGCTGGTGGGAAAGAGTTGCTCAGGATTGCCCCTGATCAGCGCTTCAGGCTTGATGGAGGAGAATGTCATCCAGAGGAAGGGCAGCAGGAACACAAAGCCTACTACCAGAAAGGCAAGAAGCATGGCAAGATTGGCTTTTCTTGAGAGTTTCATCAGCTGTAATCTCCATTTCTCTCTGCAGAGCGGAACCCCTTCAGTTGGATGAGCGTCAGAACCAGGATCATGCAGAAGAGCAGGAACGCCATGGCAGATGCATAGCCCATGTCAAAGACATTGAACCCGCGGTAGTAGATGTAGTAGACCAGCACTTCGGTGCTGAAAAGCGGCCCACCCTTGGTCATGACGTAGATCTGGTCGAACACCTGGAACGAGCTGATGAGGTTGGTGATGATGACAAAACTCATCGTCGGCATCAGCAGGGGAAGGGAGATGGAGAAGAACTGGCGCACCCTCCCCGCCCCATCGATCTCGGCCGCCTCATAGAGGCTGTCGGGGATGGAGTTGAGACCGGAAAGAATGATGACCATGTTGAATCCGAGCCAGCGCCAGACACCGGTGAATACGACCGAGGCCATGGCTGTATCGGGGTTTCGCAAAAAGTCCTTCACCGGCAGGCCCAGACTTCTGAGGTAGATGCTTACCAGCCCGATATCCCCATCCAGGAGAAAACGGAAGACGATGGCCACAATAGCCATGGAGGTGATGGCCGGCAAGAAGAGCAGACTCTTGAAGAAAGCTGAGGCGGTGAACTGGTAATTGATGAAGACGGCTACCAACAACGAGCCCAAGACCAGGCTCGGCACATAGGTAAGCGTATAGACAAGGGTATTGGTGAGTGCTCGTACAAACCGTTCATCACCAAAGGCTTTTGCATAGTTGGCCAAGCCCAGAAAGTCCTTGGTGTTTCTGAGGATGTTCCAGTCATGCAGGCTCATCCACAGCGATTGTACGATTGGGTACAGAACAAAGATGCTGATCACCAGCATCGATGGCAGAACCATCCGTATCCCGGCCAGGGCGATGGTCCGATCCATGGTTTTTTTTCGCACGAGCTCCCCCCTCTTTCACTCCAACAGAGTCGTCATATCCTGCAGCAATGCAGGACATGACGATCACACCCAGCAACTACTCGGCAAGCAAGGCAGTCAGCTTTGCATCTGCCGCTTTGAGTGCAGCTTCTGCACTCAGCGTACCACGCGTCACCGCTTCGTACAGAGGAACGAGTACTTCTGCATCGATTCTTCCGGCTTTCGGCTCTTCGGCCATGAAGAGGACCGAATAAGGAGCGGAGTTGAGGAAGTGGACGATGTCAGGGTTGCCAGCTTTCAGCTGCGCATCATCAGCCATATCGGTTCTGGTCGGCGGGAAGCCAACGTTCAGGGCCCAATGCCGTTGGGTTTCGAGGGAGTTCCAATACTCGATGAAGTTCCATGCCGCTTCCTTGACTTTGGAACCCTCGGTGATACAAAGCACGCTGTCCCCACCCCAGGTCATTCGTCCCTTCGGTCCGGCAGGAACTTCGGCGATACCAAGATCGATGCCTGCGCCCCTGAAGCCATTGATGGCCCACGGACCATTGAATTCGATGGCTGCCTTGCCGGCTGCAAAGAGGTTGTCAGCTTCCTGGCCGGTCAATCCTACCGGGGAAACACCCATCTTGAACGCATCGGCGAGCATCTTCATGGCAGTGACTGCTTCGGCGGAGTTGATGATGCTCTTTCCATCCTTCAGATAGTCAGCACCATACATCCACATGAAGACAGGAACCATGGGAACCGTTGATTTGACTCCGATTGCCTGGGCATACTGCACAACGTTGCCCGAGCTGTCTTTCTTGATGAGCTTCTTCCACGCATCCTGCAGCTCGGCAAGAGTTGCAGGAGCCTTTTCCGGATCCAGTCCTGCTTCCTTGAAGAGGGTCTTGTTGTAGTACATCACCAGAGCGGCAAAGGCCATGGGCATGGCGTACTGCTTGCCTTCAAAGTTGCCTGCTGCGATCATGCCAGGGACCAGTTTGCTGACATCAAGGGTTTTGGAGGACTTGATGAGGTCATCGAGGCTGGCGAGCTTTCCTGCCTGGGCATACTCTGCATACCTTCCGACGGACATGGCAATGAGGTCGGGCGCATTGCCTGCAATCATGGCAGGCATCAACTTCTGGAAGAGGGTGTCCCAGGGCATGATCTCCATCTTGATTTCGATATCAGTGTGAGCTGCATTGTATTGCTCTACGAGCTCCTCCAGTACGGGACGATCGGGTCCGGTATAGCCGTTCCAGAATACTACGGTCTTTTTTCCTGTTTCCTGGGTTCCCCCTGCATACAACCCAGTCACCAAGGCGATGAGAACGATGAGTACAACAATCTTTTTCATCCAGGTCTCCTTTTGGTTGATTATTTACATCAGCCTTCTTTGTTTATAACAGGTTAATATGATATAGTTCAGCTGTCAAGAAAATAAATCAGCAATGTAATTTCTCTTTATTTTGCATTATTACATAGTTTTACACAAATTATTTCATACTATTTTATATCTGTTTTTTCGGATATATAAAAGCAAATCTACTCTCCTAGTGCCATGACCAACACACAGGGAGCAGAAGGAATTCCCCAAACATATTCAGGATCATAGGGAAGCTTGGGCATACACTATTTTAATTACGTCAGGCAACCCAAGCCTATGTACTGCATAGGTGCTTAGGGTCTTATACCCGAAGGGGTGCAATTGCGACGTAATGTGAGCGTTCAATACCCGAACGGGTATATTTTATAGAAATTTAGTCATATTACACCCTAAAAGGTATAATCATAGAAAAACCAATTGAATTATTACCCGTTCGGGTATAAAATACATGTATGAATGCTATCGCACGTTTCATGAAGGAACAGAGAAAACGAACAGGCCTTACCCAAGAGGAGTTTGCACTCCGCTCTGGGCTTGGATTGCGCTTTGTCAGGGAATTGGAACAGGGCAAGACTACCGTTCGACTGGATAAGGTGAATCAAGCCTTGGCCATGTTTGGGTATCAGGCAGTTCCAGGTCCTTTGACTGTTGACAAGGAGTGAGGAAATGGAGAGACGATCAGCCACGGTGCTTGTTGACTCACAACCAGCAGGAGTGCTTTGCGAGACCGATGAAGGATATGCATTCACCTATGACAATCTCTATCTCAGCCAACCAGGAGCCAAGCCAATCAGTCTCACCCTACCACTTTCTGCAAAACAGTACACCAGCAAAACCATGTTCCCTTTCTTTGATGGTCTCATTCCGGAAGGTTGGCTTCTATCGCAAGCAATCACCACATGGAAGCTGGACGCGCGTGACAGGATGGGACTGATATGCGCAGTATGCCGTGACTGTATCGGAGATGTCAGTATAGAGGCACGCATATGAACAGATGCCTCGCTTGCGGAAAGCCGCTTACCCCTGATGACACACTCTGGCATACTCGCTGTATCAAATCCTTTTTCGGTACCAATGAGTTGCCTTCCATCTCACTCGACTCTGAAGCTTTGGAAGCCTGGGGCAGCGAATCAACCCGGATGGGATTCACCGTACCCGGAGTACAGAAGAAACTCTCACTCCATCTGGAAGCCTATCGTGGAAAAGGAAAACTGACACGTATTGGGCACCCTCCAGGATACATCCTGAAGTTGCAAGCAGACGAATACCCTCACCTTCCTGAGTTGGAAGATGTGGTGATGCGAATGGCAGACGTGGCTTCTCTTGAGACGGTTCCTCATGCATTGCTTCGTAGTGAAGATGGAACGCTTGCCTATATCAGCAAGCGTATTGATCGCATCCAAACTAAAGAAAGAATACAGAAACTTCCCATGGAAGACTTTTGCCAACTCTCATTACGCTTGACGGAAGACAAGTACAAAGGGTCGTATGAGCAGTGCGGACAGATTATTAGACGTTATTCCAGTCAACCATTGCTGGATCTCACCAACTTCTGGTATCTGCTGGTGTTCTGTTTCATTACAGGAAACTCTGATATGCACCTGAAGAACTTCTCCCTGTACGCTCCCACTCCCTCGCGGTATCAACTCACTCCAGCCTATGATCTTTTGCCCGTTGCCTTGGTGCTTCCCCAAGACCCAGATGAGACTGCTCTCACACTACGAGGAAAACGTTCTCGTCTCACTCTTGCAGATTTTCTCTCACTCGCTGATCATCTCAAGCTCGCTCCCAAGGTCGCTGAACGTCTTATTGACCGACTTATCCAGCGTTCCCCTTCTTTCATCGAGGTCATTGAAACAAGCTGGCTAACAGCTGAGGAGAAGATGGCAATGAAGGAGCTGCTTATCTCACGGCTAGATAGGTTGCAATAGGGTCTGGCATACAAAGAAAGAACGGCTCAAGCTTTATGCAAATATCCAAGAGTACTGCCTAAAAGACTTCAAGGATCCCTTCGAAACTTATTCAGATTACTAACGGTCCCTCCCAATGCAACCCCAAGAAATACCTCAATAGCATAATCCCAATTCCATTTTGCAATTGTCTCGTCTTGGGTCTCTGACGGCTTACTCCACATTCCTATGTCGGGAAGCCATCTCATCATGAGTGATTTTCATCTGTTGTTCGAGCAACATCACCATCACATCAAACAACATGAACAGATGTTGTTCAAAGAGATTTCCCATAGGCTGAATCGAAGAAACCACCTCATCGGTACCGTTGTATACGGAAGCTGGGACAAAGAGGACTTCATCAGCAAGAAGAGCTCCTGCCTCTCCCGAAGGACTTCCCGTAACAACCAGGATTGATCCGCCCGCTGCTTTTGCTTGACGTATAACGTAATTGATATGACCAATCCTACCCGATCCATTCACTGCAATGAGCAAATCCCCCGGGCAGATACCTGGAGTTGTATCATCCCATATCCAATGGACTTCTTTGCCCAGATGCATCAGGCGCATCGCAAATGAGCGGGCTGCAATTCCTTCGCGACCTACTCCAATTACAAAAACTCTCTTTGCTTCTTCCACTTTGTGCAGACTTGCTTCCAACTGGCTAACATTCTGTCGGTCAAAAACCTGTCGATGCTCATCGATGATGGTTGTGTATAGTTTTTGATATGATTGGGAAATGCTCATACTCGCCTCTCTCCTAGCCTAATATTCTTTATTCGATTCGTCACTTTTTGAATTGTGGCAACAATCCTAGGTCCTTCTTTGGTTAGCCCCATGACCAGAATGAGCATAGAACCCCAGATGAGTTTCTTTGCAAATGGAGATAACTGGAGGATGGTAAAGGCACTGGACATCATTTGCATGAGCGCAATGGTTATCAGAACTCCAGCCACTCTTCCTCGGCCTCCCTCTGGGTGAATGCCTCCTATAACACAAACCACCAGAGCTTGCAATAAATAGGCATCTCCGTATCCTACTTTGGCAGAATTGACACGACTGATAATGGTAAGACCAGACAAGCCTCCAAGCAGACCGGTTAGCATAAACACAAACATGAGCATGGTATCGTTATCAATTCCAGAAAAACGCGCAGCAACTGGATTGGTCCCCATCAAGTAAATCCTTCTTCCTGTTACTGTGTACTTTACAATAAACCCCAAGATAGCAGCGACAAGAATAAACACAATAAAGATCACGGGGATACCAAACACCTCACTAATCCCTACCGCCGTAAATCGCTGAGGAAATCCCACGAGGCTCTTTCCTCCAGTCAATGCCATTCCAATTCCAGAGTAAAGGGTCATAGTCCCTAGTGTTGCAATGAGAGATGGCACTCCGAATTTTGTAATCAGCAATCCGTTGAAAGCTCCGAATACAATTGAGGCTGTTAATGCCACAAAAACGGCCAGAATGATTCGGGCA
Source organism: uncultured Sphaerochaeta sp. (assembly GCF_963667405.1). NCBI lineage: Bacteria > Pseudomonadati > Spirochaetota > Spirochaetia > Spirochaetales > Sphaerochaetaceae > Sphaerochaeta > uncultured Sphaerochaeta sp. The sequence goes on from NZ_OY763408.1 coordinate 2,503,972, forward strand.
GATTCCGGGACGCCACCGGCCCATGTACCCATTAGAATGTTTGCCGCCAAAATTCCAGACAGATTTGCGTTTGCAATGATTGAGAGGTCTATACCCCCAAGCATGAATGAGAACATCATACCCAATGCCACAAATCCAAATTCCGGTATCTGGTAGGCAAGTGACTGAATATTCCTCGATGAATACATTGCATTCCCAAACACGAAGAAAAACAAGACGATAACAAAGAGTGTCACGATATAGAGCGCATGCAAGCTGGTGTCACGCTGTCCAATATCTTTTCTAGTTCCCAACATGGCCTTGCTCCTTAGTTGAATATAAAATCACGCTGATTTTTCATTTTCTCTTGATATGACGTCAGGGCTATGGAAATAGTCAAGATTGTTCCCACAAAGAGGGAATTCCAAGATGAAGTCAATCCTATGAAAATTAGAGTGGAATTCAACAGGTAAATAATGAAAATCCCCAATACAACACCCAATACTTTTCCCTTTCCACCAGACACGGAAACCCCTCCGATTACGGCCCCAGCTATTACCATCAATTCCTCTCCAACAAGCTTATCCGGATATACTGCATTGACCTGACAGACATAAATAACTCCGGCAATACCTGCGAGAAAGCCCATATAGCCATAGGCGAACAACCTGAGCTTCAGTGGATTGAATCCAGCCCTGACAGCTGCATCCTCAGAATTACCCATTGCAACAATTCCGCGTCCAACCATCGTTTTTTGGATGATGAACCAGGTTAGGAAAATGATGAATGCAACAAAAAGGACGTGAGTAGTCAGCCCGACTGATCCACTCGCTGTCTGGATCTTGAACAGTGTTGATGAACCAAATTCTGAGTAGGTGGGAGGTAATCTTCCTGCTCCATATGTTCTAGCTCCAATAAAAGTGGCCATCACCCCATGAAACAAATTCTGCGTTCCCAGCGTAATAATGAACGGTGGCAATCTCAACCAGGAGATAAGCAGTGCATTGATCAAACCTAGCAAAACTCCGATAGAGACGGCAATCATGAAAGCCAGCATAACACTGGTAAGTCCATTGTCGATTAAAATCTTTGTAGCAGTATAACTACTGAACAAAGCAATGGCCATGAAAGAAATATCTATTCCCCCAGAGAGCATGATAACCAACAAGCCCATTGCCAAGATCATCACAGATGAGGAGGATCTGATAATATCGAAGAGAGAGTCGATATTCAGGAAGGCCCTGTTCATGGTACCTACAAATATGGAGTATGCCACGATTATCGAAATCAGAACGATTTCTATCTTATTGATTCGCATATGCATTTCCCCCGTTTGAACCATTTTTCGTGACATTACCGATGATATGGGTAAGCGTATGCTCTATCCCTTCTTGAGCAAGGTCCTTCTCAGTAAGGATGGTTTTAATCTTGCCTTGGGCAAAAACCACCACCTTATTGCAATTTACAACAATTTCTTCTGCTTCATCGGAAATCAGGATGATACCCATGCCTTCCCGTGCTAGCGTCTGGATTATTTCGTAAATCTCTGCTTTCGATCCGACATCGATACCTACCGTAGGAGAATCCATGATGAAGAGATTTGGCCCAGTGATAATCCACTTACCTAGAACTGCCTTCTGTTGGTTTCCTCCTGAAAGGTTCTTGATCAAGGTTGTAAGCGAGGGTGTTTTAACTCGAATTTCCTTAACAATCTTGTCTGCATACTCGGTTTCTGTTTGAACATCAATACGATTCAGAGACTTCTCAAGTTTCCCTAACACCGAGGAACTCACATTCTCTTGGATGTTCTTTCCAAGAAACAAACCTTGTACTAACCGATCCTCAGGTAAGAGTGCTATGCCCATCTCTTTAGCGTTCTGTGTAGATTTTGGCGTGTATGGTTTGCCACCCAAGGTAATGGCCCCTTCACTAGGAGGATTCAAACCAAAAAGAGAAAGCGCGAATTCAGTCCTTCCAGAACCGAGCAATCCAGCAAGCCCGATAATGTCACCCTCTTGTACATCCAGAGAGATGTTTGAAAATCTATTTCCACTTAAGTTTTTCACTGAAAGGATTTGTTCCGTTTCTCCCTTTAGTTTCTTATACTTGGGATAATTGATGTTCCTTCCCGTCATGTAATACACCAATTGCTTTCGATCAATCTCCTTAGCAGTAAAGTCACCAACTTTCACACCGTCTCGCAAAATGGTAATTGCATCAGATACTTGGAAAACCTCATCAAGTTTATGGCTGATAAAGATGATCGAGAGACCATTTGCTTTAAGTTCGACAAGGATTTTCAGAAGCCTCTCAACTTCGTGATTGGTCAGCGCAGTGGTAGGCTCATCAAGAAACAGAATCTTTGCATCGAGCGCTAATGCTCTGCAAATGGCAGTAATCTGTCGATTCCCCATCGAAGATTCCTGGATTGTCCTATCAAGATCAAGGCTGACTCCAATTCGATCAAGCTGTTTTTCAGCTATTTCTTTAATTTCTTGTTGTCTAACCAATCGTTTTCCAGATTGCCTAATCTTATTAATCGCAATATTCTCGGCAATAGACATATGGGTAAAAAGAGCAAGGTCTTGATAAATGACTTGGATACCCTGTTGCATGGATACAATAGGATTAAATTTGGTGAATGTGTTTCCATTGACCCAGATTTCCCCAGAGTCAGGTTCATATACTCCGGTCACAATCTTGACCAGTGTTGACTTGCCAGATCCATTCTCACCTGCAAGGCAGTGAATCTCTCCCTGTTTCAGTGAGAAATCAATATCGCGTAACGCGCGCACGCCCGCAAAGGACTTATTGACTCCTGACAATTTGAGAATCGTCTCATTATTCATGTATTACTCCAGAATTGGATTGCACTACGATCGTAGTGCAATCCAAAGAATTCTTCGAACAATCAAAATTAGAAATTGAAGTCGTCAATATTCTCGGGGGTAAATACCAGAGGGGCAAATCCATAAGCAATGTTGTTTTCAACAATCACATCACCGTAGCCTTCTGCTTTCAGGTTTGTACCTGTTTCGACTTTTTTACCCTGACTAAGCAAAAGCGCTGCATAGGCCGTTGCATACCCTGCATCAGCAGGTCTCCATGCCTGACCATGAACCATGCTTCCATCCTTGATGTAGTTTGCGGACATAGAAGGAATAGCTAAGGAAACTACTTTAACATCAGTTCTTCCCTTGTCCTTCAAGGCCTGAGCAATACCACCACCATGAGCGGAGCAATCAAACAGTCCGGCAATATTCGGATAGGCCTTCAAAATCTCAACTGTTTTGTTGTATGCCACTTCAATACTGTTGCTATCTTCATATGGTTCGGAAGAGATGTTTGTCATGCCAGGATGATTTTTCTTGATCTCAGCAACGGCTGCGTTGTACCACTCCATATGGGTAGTCATGGTCAGACCACCTACAAATCCTGCGTACTGACCCTTTCCATTGACTGCCTTGGCCAATGCCTGGCCCATGAGTTGCCCAAAGTCTTCACCGCGGAAAGCTTCAACATCAAGATCAACATACTCTGCAATATCTGGAGCCTCGTGGGTGACAATCACGACACCTGCTTTTCTTGCTTTCTGAATGGTGGGAATGAGAGCTTTGGGGTCATTGGGGACAATACAAATAGCATCAACACCCTGGGCAATCAGATTTTCCATAATAGCGATCTGAAGTGATGGGTCCCCAGAAGCTGGCGTTTGGACATACACATTCATCCCAGTATCTTTCTTCAGCTTCTCAATACCCAGAGTCATGTCATCAAACCAAGGATCACTCTGTTTTACAATCATGACGATGGTTTTCTGATTCGGATCTGCAGCAACACTTTCCTTTCCCCCTTGTGCAAACAACCCAAATGAGCACACAACGGTAATAAGAATGAGAGTTGTAATTATTCGGCGCATACGGTCCTCCTTATAGCGCTATTTCATCCATGGGGTGTATCTGAACTATACACGCTTCCATGTAATGGTTACCTGGACTATCGACAGTAGCTTTTAAAATGGTAATTTTTTAACATTTTCAATTTACATTACGCCATGATTTTTGAGATGTCAACAAAAATCTCACATAAACGAGTTATTTTTGTTCATATTTTCACACTATAATGAGCTCAATGCCTTTCTTTTCAATATACTGGCGGTATCTATCAGGAATATTGTCATCGGTAATAATGACATCAAAATCATCCGGCTCAGCAAAATAACAGGGACGCACAAGACCAAACTTACTGGAATCAATCATAAGAATCTTCTGCTGACTCGACCCCATGACCGCCTGCTTTACTTCAGGTTCTCCTACATTCGAACAAGTGACACCAAGAGTATCTGAAAACCCGGTTGCACCAATAAACGCTTTCTGGGTTCTATGCCGCTTGATCATTTGAAGTCCTTCCGGAGATTGAAAGAGCATTGTGTTTTCGTGGTATTGGCCACCCGAGAAAATGATATTGCAATTCCTTTTTTTATAGACTTCAAATAATACATTCAATGTGTAGCACAGAATAGAGAGTTTCATATCATCAGGAATACTCCTGGCAAGGTATTCAGTGGTTGTACCAGAATCAATGGTTATGAAATCGCCATCTACTAAAAGTTCAACAGCTTTTTCCCCGATTCTTCGCTTTTCCATTTGATATAAGCAAGATTCAGAGATTAGGGAGTACGATGGGTTCTTATCAACTGAGTTCGATGACTCTTTGAGCATTACTCCGCCGGGAAGTATATCAACCAGCTTATCCAAATCAAGTTGATTAAGATCTCTGCGAATGGTCATATGTGATGTACCCAATCGATCAGCAAGTTCCTGAATACTCAAAAACCGGTGATTTTTCAAGAGAGCAATTATTTCGATGGCTCTCTGTTTCTTTTTATTCATGCATTCCCTCAGAATGTTAATTTATTCACATTTACAGAGCATATCATCAATTCAGAGAAAAAGAAACCAAAAAATTGAGAGCTATAAAGTGTCAAACAGTAGGGCTGACTTCTCCTGGTAAGAAATGAAGAGTTCCTGATATGCTGCTGATGCTGCATCATCAACCTTAATGCTATTTACGATGCTGACCATACGAGAAGAGGCTTCTTCGACCGTTCCAAACGCACCAGTCCCGACAGCTCCAAGCATTGCTGCTCCAAGGGCAGTACTCTCAATACAATTTGGAATCTCCAACACGGATCCTAACATGGTTGCTATCATTGAGGACCAAAGGGATGACGAGAATCCGCCACCTGTGACCCTAATAACAGGATAGTGCTTCCCGAGAACTTTCTCGAGCGTTCTCACCAGTGTGCACAATTCGAAAGAGACGCCTTCCATGATGGAACGAGTCATATGAGCTCGAGTATGCGACTGAGAAAGTCCATACATGACTCCTGTTGCTTCCAAGGATACCTTAGGTACAATCTGCTTCGAGAGATATGGGAGAAAGAGGAGGCCTTCTGATCCAACGGGTACCTGATGTGCAGCAGCATCCATTTCTATAAATGAATTCATATCATGAGCAGAGCTCCATGCAATATCCCTCCACCACCGGTACGAGTTGCCGGCTGAAAGAGAGATTCCTTCCACATCCCATCGACCGGGAATGACATGCCCTCCAATGACATAACTCAAATTGGAAGATTGTGTGAGCACATTTCCAATATCTCGCGTATTTGCAACTGCAACAGCACCTGTACCCAAAATCAGTGCCAACGAGTCTTCTTCGTAGGCGCCAGTCCCCAATGCTGCACATTGTTGGTCTCCCCCACCCAGATACAAGGGAATACCAGAGGGCACTCCCAAGAAGTTCGCCACATCTCTTGAGAGAGCTCCAACTAGCGTCGATGACGGTTTAATAGGTGGTAACATGCCTCGGTTAATGCCGATTGCAGATAGAATAGTATCCGACCAATCTCTATCTTTGATAGAAAGCATCCCATTCATTGTCACCGAAGAGACATCTGTACAAAATTCTGTAGCACCCAATTTATGAAGCAACCATTCTTGTTCATTGAGAATGAAGGCAGCTTTTCCCATGAACTTGGAAGCATGCGTTGTCAACCAGCGAATCTTCAAACCTGTCCACATGGGAGCGATGGAGCAACCGGTAATTTGCTTGAATTGGGATTCTCCGATATGGGATTGAAACCAGTCATACTCTTTTACAGCACGTTGGTCAGACCAAAGGATTGCAGGAGTCAAAGGAGAAAAATTCTTGTCAACAACCAAGAAAGTCCCACGCTGACTTGCAAGGCTGATGGAAACAATCTTTGCAGGATCCAGAGAAGCACTGGTGATTGCTGCCTTTATGGAAGAAAGTACTCCTTCCCACAGAGTATCAGGGGCCTGCTCAGCATGTCCAAATCGCTTTGTTTCGGTGCAGTATGTACTGGAGCCTTTGCCAATGATATTGCCATCAGCATCAACTATGATGGTAGTACTTCCGCTCGTTCCTGCATCAATACCAACAAAATACACTGGTGCTTCTCCTCGTTCTGTTTCGCTCCAAGTGTAGACTATCCCGAATCATTTTGCCATAACCAAGAATACATGGTTGTTCTTACAAGAAATGTGTGTGACATTGCTGCGATATACTCGGGTAATCAGAATTCCTGAAGTTTATCAGGACTAAGAAACATGTGACGGAGTATTGGCATTTACACCATCACTGACGAATATCCAGCATACTGATAATTATTTTTTAATATTTATTAATTTTTTATATGTTTTATATTTACAATTGTTCATTCTAGATTTAGGTTTGTATTATCATCTCTCCATAATCTATTCTGCTCCAATGGACTGCTTACTTTTCGGGGAGTTAGGAGTAAAATTTTGGACAAGAAACGAGAAGAAGAAAAGAAGCACACTTTTTTAGTCTGGTTACTTAAAAAAGATATTACTCCAGAAACAATAGAAACTGAAATTCGAAAGCTATGCCAAGAAGAAGTGAAAAAGACTGTTCCTCCAACGGCACCAATAGGTTCAGTGGCATTAACTTGGCAAACACAGTCAAAAACTGAGAGAACTTGGTGGCAGGAGTATTGGAACATAGAGGGCGAGAGCACTCACAACTCTCCTAACGCTATCATCTTAATTCCCTGCAATCTTCGTTGGTTTGCTTTATCCCAAGGTTATGCAAGCAAGTATCTTAAGCATGAATTAATCGATACACAGTTTGCATACTATGCTGTATTAAATTCTTTGGACCCAAGCAAAATCACTACTACAAAAGTGTTTCAGCCGGATGCCTCTATCAGACAATTGACTCATAAGAGTTCTGGTAGCTCCATACTGCAATTGCCTATGTTCGGATCAACATCTGCCTCCATTGTTCGAGATCTTTCAGGCAAGGTTTTTCCTGAGTATTCTTCCATATTCTCATCATTATCGGGGGGGTGTGGAAAAGCACTCAGATTACAAGCCCAAGTTTTGCCGATAAACTTTGCTGGATTACTCGCAAAGGTTCTGGAAAGGAGTCAATCAGAAGACTATAAAAAACATTTTCCTGAGTTGATCAGGATCCAGCAAGTATTGGATACTGAACTAATTACTAGCCTCAATCGAAAGCTTGAAGAGGTATTGGAAAATGATTATTCAAGCATTCAGCTTGACCTCCCCGATGTAGAAGATCAATTCGAATGGGTTTGGAAGCTTTCGAATGTATCAGCAAGTTTTGAATGCCTTGAGAATTTTTCTACAGATTCAGTTTTTGATTTGATTACAAGCATTGATCCTATCATTACGATTGACTTACTTCATAGATATAAAGTGAAAATCAAGAAAACTGAGGATGACCACTTTTCACAAAACGTAACTGTCTTTGATTGTATCTCCTTTGATACCGAGCTGATTGAGAACTCTGGGCAACGATATTTCCTAATTGAATCCATTTGGTACGAAGTTGACCAGAATTTTCTCATTGAACTGGATGAAGGATTAAAAAATGAAATTTCCTCTCATCTCTTTCCTCTAGTGATACATCCATACACACAAGAAGAGAATGGTATAAACCGTGATGATCATAGTTCAAGTGGAGAAGCAAGATTCAATGAGGAACTAGCAGAACAAATCGCAGGAATAAATCTTGATATGACAAATTTTAGCGATAAAGGACAGACTCCGATTGAACCTTGTGATGTGTTATATACTGATGCAAAAAACCTATTCTTCATTCACAACAAGATATTCAGGTCATCAAGTGCTTTGAGTCATCTTTTCAATCAAGGGTATGTCTCCGCAAGAGTCTATACGAAGGAACAGGCTGCGAAGGAACGACTGAAATTACTCATTGCCCAAAAGAGCAAGGAAGAACTCAAGGATCGGTATAATATGGTGCTTGATCAGAATCCTCAGACAATCATTCTCTTTGGGATAATTGAACGTAAGAACGCCAAGAAGGAACATACACTGCAGACACTCCCTCTTTTTTCAAAAATCAGCTTGACAAATGTGCTTCGAGGAATGAAAGATCTGCGTGTTAAGACAGCTATTCGATTCATACCGCGTCAATAAGCAACAAGTGTATTTCAAAATAATTATTGGATTTGATAACGATATTGGCACCTATGGAGTATCTGATAGGAGGCGTATGAGTCGCAAAATCACAAAGGACAGGCAGGCACCGTATATTACTCGTAATCACGTATCAATGATAAATCCGTGGGACATTCCTATACTGAAAAGAATGCCAGTTCCATCATTCATTAATCTAGGAGTGGTTTCATATGATAATACAAAACCCAATGATCCGAGCCGTAATAAAATTGTTCACTTCTTTATTGATGATTATAAGTTTGAGACAACGTACACATATCCAGAAAGATGCGTACCAAAATTAGCACAATACACTCATGTGCTTACTCCAGATTTCAGTTTATACACTGATTATCCTCTCACCCTCCAACTAATGAACACCTTCAAGAATCGATGGTGTGGCGCTTTCTGGCAAGAGCTAGGGCTATCTGTTATACCCACTATTACATGGGCTTCAGTAGAAAGCTTCGATTTCTGTTTTAAGGGGGTTGAAAAAGGGTCGGTTGTTGCAATATCTACGAACGGCTGCAGAGCATGCAAGAAATCCTTTTTGCTCGGATACAAAGAAATGTTAAGGCAAATTGAACCGGAACGGGTGTTATGTTTCGGCAAACCGTTCAAAGAAATGGAATCAAATACCATTTTTATCAACTACAGCAGATTTTCTCATAAGGAGGTAGAATCATGGGAGGAAGAGGAGCCAGCTCTGGGTATATTTCAGCAGAACAACTAAATTTGGGTTTTGATCAGGATAAATTGAGGCTTCTTATCGAACAATCTCAGAATGCTGAAATTGAGCTTAAACAAGTTAATCAACCTATCGCTTTTGGAGCATGCAAATGCTGTGGACTCTATACTATACCAATTGAATCTGATTATTCGACGTGTAGGGTATGTGGTTGGATTGATGATCCGTTCCAGAATACCCATCCTGATGAGCCAAATGGAAGGAATGAGAAATCCCTACATGAAGCAAAAAAGCAATTCTTTGAAAATCACCTGAAACAAAGTTAGGCTCAGATGAGGAAAAGATGGCAATGAAGGCGCTGCTTATCTCACGGCTAGATAGGTTGCAATAGGTTTGTCCAAAACTCTTATGGGTTTCAATCACGGAAACACGAAAACGAGCTTTTCAAACGATGGGATTTTCACGTTTTCAAGCTTTATATCTGTGCTGCCAATACACGTTTTCAAGCTTTTTGGCTTATTTGTATTCTATTAATACAAATTTTATTACATATAAACACGCAAGCAGTTTCTTCAGCATCCGTGGGGAATGAGGAACTTTTCGATGGTCGGAACTCCTAATTTTCTGAGCATTACCCGAGCTGTGCCTCAAGCCACCTTGCATAGCGAGCAAGCTGCTCAGGAGTGTGGAAGTAGTGAGGAAAGCCCTCAGCAATCTCCAGAGATGCTGAATATCGTGAGCAAAACTGATCAATCGCGTCTCTTTCGCTTATCTCATCCAGCTGGCCATACAGCACAGCGGTAGGGCTGTCCCAACGATTAATCGGATGCTGCTTCACGTACTGGTAATATCGCCAGTAAAGCGTCATCCCTATTGGGGTCTCGATTGTCTCTTTGGTTTCCAGTTGGTCTTCAGTAATCTGGAACGCTTGCATAACACCACTGATAAGGCGTTGCATATCCACTACTGGGCTGAGAAACAGAACTTGTTCAAAGTGGACCTGAGGGAAGGCTACCAAGCTGAAATAGGCTCCCATGCTGTTTGCAAGCAAAGAGAGGTTCTGCCACCGGTTTTGTGCATAGGAAAGAATCTGGTGCAGCTCATCGACACAACGGTCGACCATGATCGGCTCTGATTCCCCTGACCGCTCCCCATGCTGGGGAAGATCAAAACTCAGGACCTGATACCCTTTCATAGTGGCTTGCTCTGCAAGCATCCGAATAGGGGTATCCATCTTGTTGGACATATTGCCATGAACAGCAAGAAACACGGAAGGAGAATCAGAGCCCCACACTACTGCAGGGATTCCTTCAATGGTGAACTGTTGTGTGTGCATGATCATCTCCTTCGCTGGGCATTCTACTCCTATCGAGAAGTTCAGAAAACAGAGAGAACCTCTCTCCCAGCGAATTTGATGAGCTTTTTCTACTCCAGCATGCCCAGTCTGTTGCCAGCTCCCTGGTGACAGGGAACAAGAGCCAGTGCTTTCTGCAAGGCAGTTTTTCCCTCTTCCTGCTTACCAAGACCGTACCACCCCAAACCCAACAGGTAGAAACAGTTTGCCTGGTTGCTTCGGTCAAGATCATCCTCGAAAATCTGCAGATCAGGAAGCGATACGGCGAAGTAGTCGATGGTGATGTGGTCATCCTGATGCTTCTGTGCATAGTCCACCAAACACTGCAGTCTCTGCTGTGCTCCTTGTTCGTCACCCAATGCTCTTCTTGCCAGCGCTTGGAAGTAGATCATATCCGCAGGCTGGTCATTGTAGTACATCATATTTGCTGGCTCTTCACTGCCGATGGCTGCTTGTGTGAAGTACGCAACAGCCTGTTCCTCATTTCCCAGCATCCGCTCAGCTTGCCCAAGCAAGTAATACAGGTCATTGTCTTTCTGTCCTTCCAGCTTTCCTTCCCCAAGGTTTGCGGGGAATACTAGCGCCTTCTGAAGCAACGACCGAGCCTTTTCCGCTTCACCTTGCCCAAGGGCTTGGAACGCAAGGTTACTCAGGCAGAGCACATACTCGCGCGTAATCTTTCCTTCCCCTCCCTCCCAAGGATGGAACGTGTGTCCCATGATCATCTCATAGGCTTGCTCGCAAGCACCAGTGAGATTCAGCAAGGCCACATATTCGGTATAGAGATCATCCCTTTGGGATACCAGGTCAAGATGTGCTGACAAGAATGAAAGGCGCTGTTGGGGAGTACGGCCAACCTTCTTGTGCAGCTGGTCCAACTCCATGCAGATGCGGCTGTCGCTCTCATCCAGGGAGAAAGCCTTGGTGAGAGCCTCAAGGGCCTTCTCTGCCTTCCCTTGCTTGTTGTAATATGCCAAAGCAAGATTCCTCCACACCATAGGAACGTTTGGATTGCTCTCCCTGCTCTGCTCCCATGCCTCAACAGCCTCCTCATACCGCCGCTTGTCATACAGCAGATTCCCCAGCTGATAGGCTGCTTCACTATCCTTGGGATTCTCCAAGAGTGCATCACTGAGCACGAGCATATCCTCCAAGGAGTGTGCAAATGGAGCGCCCCATCCGAGACTGGATGCAGTGGCAAGAACCTTCTTCGGGTCCTCACCCAATCGCTTCAGACAGTATGCTTGGTAGTAGGCCAAAGCACCGGATACAGCAGGACAGTGGTCGAGCAGCTCATATGCCTCGCGGTACCAGCCACCCAACATGAAGAGCTGTGCTGCTTCCAGGAAGCTGGAAACACGGTCTCCCATCCGAGCAAGCACTTCTTTTCTGTCTGAGAGGAGCAAGCCACTTGCATAGGCAAATGGATCAAGTTCCAAAGTCGCCTGTACATATGCTTCACCTTCAGCGTCCCTGCCCAGCAACTGCAGCACTTTTGCCTTCAGAAAGCGTGCATGCAGTGAGTGGCTGTTCTTCACCAGTGAACGCTCAGCAAAGAACAGTGCCTGCTCATATGCACTCTTCTTGCAAGCCAAACAGCCCAAATGGAAGAATGCCATCTCTTGCTGGTTCTTGCTCCACGTCGCCTTATAGAACCAGTCGTATGCTTCTTCATCCCGTCCCTGGTAGAGCAGGCACAATCCAAGATGATAGAGAGGCTCGCTGTCCTGAGGATTGGGGTTTCTTGCCTGGAGTCGCGATATCGCCCTTCTGAAAAGCTCCTCTGCCTGGATGAACAAACCACGCTTCATCAACACCAACCCATAGGAGTTGCAGAGCCTGCTGTCAGAAGGATCGCGAGCGAGTCCTTCCCGATAGTACGGGTCAACCGTGAAGGTAGCATGACGGTACTGCTCCAGATGGAGGGCAGTAAGCCACAACTCCTCGCAGCTTGCGATATCCTTGGGGTCGAGGGCAGGTTTTGCTGGTTCAGGAAGCTCTGTCTCACCCTGTTGCTGATCATTGAATGCCAGAATCTGGATACCTTCCGAATCGACAAGCCTTACAGAAAGCATTGATTCAGTAGTACACGCCAGCGTCCATTGCTTGCTCTGTGCGGTACCAAGGCCAACAGGTTCAGAGAAGAGTTCCTCGTCTTTTGAGGAGACGGTCAGAACCGCCCCCGCAATGGGCTGGGGAGCATACAGACGGACCACAACCTCCCCATCTCCCTTCTCCAAACCTAGCACTGCCTTCAGCGAGGCATTGCTTACCGAGCCCACCTGATGATAGGGAAGGAAATACTGGGTGAAAGTCTTCTCCTCATAGGGCTTGAGCCATGTAAAGTCAGGCTGGTTGTCCGTATACACCCCGGTCATGAGCTCAATATAGGGACCATTTGCATCGGTGAGATTGCGGTCCCATGCCTTCCCGAAGTCCCCGCACCCCCACGTCCACTGCTTTTTTCCTGGTGATAGGTGATGGTCGGCAATATGGAGAATTCCTGCCTGCTTGGCATAGTCATAGCCTCCTACAAAATCGTAGGAGGAGCGCCACGCCATATAGGAAGTGGGAACCGGGAGATTCTTATAGCGGGAGATATCCACTCCCCCTGCGTAGGAGTGCTTGTAGTAGACTCCATGCGCTATGGGAAAAGAACTGACATCACGCTTGCCATGGTCGAAGACAGCGGTGACATCGGGGGGAAAGATTGACTGGGTATCATCATGAACCGCTACCGCAGGATTCGCCCACCACAGGAAGGTCTGGTCGAAAGGGGTTGGGTTGTACAGCTGGCCTTCAATCTCGACATACGCTTTGTCCGGGTAGAGGGAGATGCTGGCAATGGACTTGGTCCCGTACATCTGGTCGACTTCGCCCAGTCGTACGGTCTTCTTTCCCCCTTCACCAGCGACAATGGTGTAATCGACAGGGCTGAAGGTAGTAGGCCGGTGATGCTGTGGCCAGTTGAATTCGATGCCACCCGAAATCCAAGGACCGAGCAGGCCAACCAACGCCGGCTTGATGACCTCATTGTAGTACACAAAGTCATACCCGATGGTCTTGTCGTATGCACGTTGGATGCGTCCTCCAAGCTGGGGAAGAATCATGATGCGCAGATAATCGTTCTCCAGGAAGACTGCCTCATAGGCTACATCCTCCTTCTCATCGCTGATCGACTCAATTACCTGATAGGGATATACCTTTCCACTGCTGCCTTGATACACCCGCTTCTCGAAGAACATAGGATTCTTCTCCGGCTTTCCCACCCCATAGGTGGGAATGGTTACCATCTCAGTCCAACAGGAGACCTCAGTATATGAATTGTGCATCGTAGTATCCTCCCTCTCTTGTCATGCTAGCAAACCCCCAGAGCACCCACAATGGGAAAGATTGCTCACTTATTTTATAAAATTGCTCTTTCTGCTTAAAAAGAACGAACCATTAACAATTGCTAATTCATAATATCAAGCTATACTTATAAAGAAATTGCTTTAAGGAGATGCGGATGAAAGTCTATGAACAAGGTATCCTCATTGAGTCAAACATCTACTTTCACACACCAAGCGAACAGGCCAAAAACCTATTCCTCCACCTCATCTGCACTGGCCATTATGTCTGTGACAGCACCTATGCAGTCAAACGAAACCGGTACGACAGCTTTTTGCTGCTCTATGTCATCAAGGGCAGCGGGTACGTCTACCAAGCTGAGACAAGAGTATCCTTGGTTGAGGGCTCGCTGCTCCTCCTTGATTGTTACCAAAGCCATGCCTATGGCACCAGTGAAGGCTGGGAAATCATCTGGGCTCATTTTGATGGAAAAATGGCCCGCCCCTACTACGAGGCTATTGCCAAGGAAGGATCCTTCATCGTCGAGCAGGGTGTGTACTCACCACACCACAGCCTGCAAAAGATTTACAATCTCTTTCATGAGACATCTACCGTCAAGGAACCCTCGGTGAACAAGTACCTGACCAACCTGTTGACTGACTTCTTCTCCTCCCCTCATGAAACAGAGCAGGCCAACAGCCACAAGATTGATGAACTGTTGGCCTACATCAACGAACATATACAGGAGCCGCTCCCGTTGGAAACCCTTGCCGACCGGGTTTGCCTCAGCCCCTATTACTTCATCAGAACCTTCAAGCAGGAAACCGGCTATACGCCGCATGAGTACGTTATCCTCACCCGTGTCAATGCTGCCAAGTTCTACTTGAGAACCACCACACTCCCGATCAAGGAGGTGGTCTATCGTTGCGGGTTTTCCAGTGAGTGCAGCTTCTGGACAACGTTCAAGAAGTATACGACCCACACCCCGCTTGCTTATCGGAACATGACAGAGCCTCTGTAACCAGAAGCCCTGTCACTTCACCTCATTGATCAGTTCGCTGCAGCGCCCATGACCTGCTTGTAGTTCTCAGGAGTTACGATGATAGCATCAACTGCGGTTTCCATCGGAACCTTGGTACCTGCGATCATGTCCAGAAGAACCTTCACCGAACCAGCACCCACTGCATCGGAAGAGAAGTAGGAAGCAGCCTTCATTGCCGATCCGCCAGCCTTCTTGAACTCGTCCTTGGCAAGATATCCACCAAGTCCGACGACACAAGCTTTCGCATCAAGACCTGCACTTTCCAGTGCACGGACAGCACCAACGGTGCCTTCTTCGTTTGCACCAGTGACCAACCAGGTCTTCACTTCAGGATGAGCAGTGAAGATGGAAGCAGCACCTACGTTGCCCTTCTCGGTGGTCCCATCATAGTCGACCGTGTAGATTTTGCTCTTGTCAAAGTCAGGAGCCATCTTGGTGAACTCATCATAGATACCTTCGGCGCGGGGTACACAACTCGATACGGTGTCCATGGTCATAATGAGCAGGGCCACGTCGCTCTTGCCAATGAGGTTGTTCTTCTTCGCATAGTCAGCGAGCCAAGCACCATTGGCCTGTCCGATCACATAAGCGTTGATACCTACCCAAGGAGCAAGCTTGGTGCCATCTGCAGCCTGCAGTGCATCATCAGCAGCAACCACGGGAATCTTGGCTTCAGCGAGCTTATCCACGACAGCCTTGCTCATGGTCTGGTCGGGGATACACGTGACGATACCAGCAGCATTATTGGCGATGGCATTGTCAATGGCTCTGAGATACTCCTCGGGGCTCATTTTTGCATCGACATAGGTGAAGGAGTATCCTGCACTCTCTGCGGCTGCCTGGGCTGCCTTGCCTTCATCGATGAACCACGTTTGGTCCCCTGCTTTGTAAATGCCGTAGATAACCGGCTTCGTCTCTTTCTGTCCAGCAGCGAAGATGGTACCGATACATACCAAGACCATGAGAACCACAATCAGTGTCCGTTTCATAGAATCCTCCTATTTTTGGGAAAAACCACACTATGTCTGGCGGTGCTTGCACCGCAATACATGCCTATCCTTGCCGCTTGCTTGCTTCCAGGAGCATCTTCTCCCGGTTCTGCTTGCGCACGTAGTCACTGGTGAGGGCGAACAGGAGCAGGGCGCCTCGGGCAACGTACTGCCAGAAAGAGGGTACGTTGACCATGGTCAGACCGGTATTGAAAGCCTGGATAAGGAAAACCCCCAGGATGGTACCTGCCAAAGAACCAACGCCTCCGGTAAAGGAAACCCCTCCCAGAATGACTGCGGTGATGGAATCGAACTCGAGGTTGACGTTCGCTGCCGGCTGACCGGAGTTCATTCGTGCAGAGAAGATGATGCCACCTATGGCACAGATGATGCCCATCATCACATAACAGATGAGTATTGCCTTGCGAGGGTTCAAACCAGCCAGCCTTGCTGCGTCCTTGTTTCCTCCGATCGCATAGATGCTTCGGCCGAATTTGGTCTTGGAGAGCACAAAACCAAAGAAAAGGAAGCAGAGCAGCATGATCCATACCGAGAGCGGGATGTCCAGAAAGCGTGCTTTTCCAAAGGTAATGTAGTTCGCATTGCTGATTGCTACCGGTTTCCCGCCACAGATGATGTAGGCGAATCCACGAACGATGGTCTGGGTAACCAGGGTGGCAATGAAAGCATCGATGCGGATGTTGTTCACCATCCAAGTGTTGAAAAGACCAACGATTGCGCCTGCCACGATGGTGAGCAGCACAGCGGGGAGCAAGGGTACGCCCTTGCTGACAAACAGTGCACAAAGAACTCCTGAGAAGGCAACCAGCGAGCCTGGGGAGAGGTCGTTCTGCCCTGCAATGATCAAGTAGGTATGCCCGATGGAGACTATGCCTACCAAACTGGCTCCCACAAGAATATTGGTGATGTTCACCCAAGAGAAGAAGTTGGGGTTCAGGAAGGTGAAGAGGATGAAGACCACAGCAATGGCACCCATCAAGATCAATTTGTCTCCGCTGATAGCCAGCGACAATCGTTTTGCTTTCATCATCCGTTTCCCTCTTACTCTTCTGCCATGGCTAATGCCAGGACCTTGTCTTCTGTTGCGTCGGTGGCAGTCAGTTCTCCTGAGATTTTCCTGGCGCGCATCACGATGATGCGATCGGAAAGCCCAAGGACCTCACTCATCTCCGAGGAGACCAGGATTACCCCGATTCCTTGCTTCGCGAACGCGCAGATCATTGCATAGAACTCCGCCTTCGCTCCGATGTCTATGCCCTTGGTCGGCTCATCAAGAATGAGTACCTTCGGGTTGGTGGCCATCCATCGGGCCACGATGCATTTCTGTTGGTTTCCCCCAGAGAGCTCAAGGATTTTCTTATTCGGAGATGGGGTCCGTATCTTGAACTCCTCAATACCCTTCTGTGCTATGGTTGCTTCCTCTGAGGTATCGAGAACCCCGAAGCGATTGGAGTGTTTATCCAGCAGGGAAATGGTGATGTTGTCCGCTACATCAAGATTGCCAAGGATGCCTTGGGTCTTGCGGTCTTCGGGAACCATGACGATGCCACTGAGCATCGCTTGGTGGGGGTCATGGTTTACGATGGCCTTGCCTCTGAGGTACACCGTTCCTTTCTGCAGTTTGTCTGCTCCGATGATTGCGCGCATGGCTTCGGTTCTGCCGGCTCCGACAAGGCCGGCAAATCCGAGCACTTCCCCTTCATGCAAAGAGAAAGAGACATCCTGCACATGATCTGAAACGAGGTTTTTCACTTCCAGCAAGACCGGACCGATTGTCTTGTTTCGATCGAGGTTCCGATAGATGTCTCCCAGGTCGCGACCAACCATCATCCTGATCATGGTTTGTTCGCTGGTACTCTCAGTGGGAACTGTGGCTACGTATTGCCCATCCTTGAAGATGGCTACACAGTCTGTGATGGCTCGGATCTCACTCATACGGTGGGAGACATAGATGACAATCTTACCCTCTTCCCTGAGTTTTCCGATAACCCTGAAAAGGCTCTCTATTTCCGATTCACTGAGGCTGGCAGTGGGTTCATCGAAACAGATGACCCGAAGGTTGTCCCTGCTGTACGCTTTCATGATCTCGACCATCTGCTGGTAGGCAATGGAGAGGTCCTTGACCAGCGTGGTGGGTTTGATGGGAAGGCCGAAATCGTCAATGATGGCCTGGGCTTTCTCATTTGCCAGGCGCTTGTTGATGACGCCGAACCTGTTGGATGGCATTCTTCCCAGATAAATGTTCTCTGCTACACTGAGGTGAAAGAGGATCTGTCGCTCCTGGTAGATGATGCTCACCCCGTTGAGAATTGCCTGGTGCGGGTTATCGAAGTGGACTTCCTCACCATCCAGAATATAGCGCCCTTCATCAGGTTGGTAGTCACCGTTGAGTATCTTGAGCAGGGTTGATTTGCCTGCTCCATTCTCTCCGAGGAACGCGAGTACTTGTCCACCGTAGGCTGAGAAACTTACGTGGTCGAGTGCCCGAACACCGGGGAAAAACTTGGTTATGTTTTCAAACGCAAGGGTATGTCCCATGCCTCCTCCTCTGGTAACCATGGCCAGTGTACCACCAGTTTTTTCAACGCGAATTAGTGAAAATTGCCCAATGATTATCAAAAATTGCGGTGTAACAGTATCAGAACAAAAAAGTATTATCCACTCCCATCTATCCATGCTATACAGAGGATGTAATGAAACAGATTCAATTGGGTACAGAGCATGGCTTTCACGTTCTTCTTTCCACCTATGGGGCTGGTATCGTGGAATTCTGGGCTCCGGATAGAGATGGTAGATTCGAAAATATTGCCATGCCCGCAAAACATCCTGACCCGAGCTATGCCGGCCTTACCTTGGGGCCTGTGGCTGGGAGAATCAGGGATGCAAGGCTGAAAATCGATGACCATGAATTCGATTTGTCCATAAATGAGGGGCACCACCACCTCCATGGTGGCAGTGGTGGCTGCTCCTTCCGCCACTGGAATCTGGTAACCCATGCAGACAATGAGGCGGTGTTTTCACTTACCCTCAAGGATGGGGAGGATGGCTATCCTGGAAACAGAACAATCCAGGCTATCTACCAGCTGAAACCAGATACTACGCTTTCACTCACCTACCGAGCCATAACAGACAAGCCGACTGTCTTCTCCTTATCGAACCATACGTATTGGAATCTGGAGGGGCGATTCAATGCAGAACTGAGCGACCATCTGCTGCAGATTCCTGCTGAGTATGTGTACCTGAATGATGAAGACCATATTCCCATCAAACGAGCAAAGACAGCAAATACGGCATTTGATTTCCAAACGAACAAACCACCCATTCCTGAAAGCAATGACAGCCAGCTCATCCAAGAGCGTGGGCTGAATCATGCATTCGAGACAAGCGAAGCTACACTTTCCAATCCAAAGAGTGGAAGAAGTCTCACGATAACGTCCGACTATCCTTGCATGGTTGTTTACACCGGGGGCTTTCTCACCCAAACAGACAAAACAAAGGTAGTTCCTTCTTGTGCAATCGCATTTGAAGCACAGCAGCTACCTATTCTTGATCAAGCTGACTCTCCACAGTACAAAGAAAGGATTATCACCCAACCGGGGGAGGTTTGGGTGAGAAAGTCCAAAATTTATGTGCACCCTAGCAGGTAATGCAAACGCGAGTGATGGGGTAACACTAGACGAGCTGCCCAGTCTTGACAAGTTCAAAGCGTTGCTCGATCAACTCAATCTTTTCCTTTAGCAGGAACCTTGTCTGTGCCATATCTGTATCCTCTCTATGGATATGATATGGAAATGCAGCCTTTTCAGAGAGAAGCAACGAAAAGTCGGATACGGAGAATCAGGATATAAATGGCCTTTCGCTGTTTGTAGTGGGTAGCTCTACATGATTGGCTGCAGGGGTAGGGCCAATTCTCCGCAGACGAAGTAGATCATATTCATGAAGTTCCTCATGTTCCGGAAGCCTCTCGCCCGACTCTTGATGATGCTTATCTTTGAGTTGAACCCCTCCAGAATGGCATTGGTCCTCAAGGTCTGGAAGTAGTTGAGAATCTCCACCGCATTCCTGGTCAGGCACTGTGCAAACTTGCGGATTTCCATGACCGCCGAGTTGGCGAATCTGATGGCCAGTCGCTCAAAGCCAGACACCATGTCCTCGTCATAGGCCTTGTGGGTCTCATAGAAATCCTGCAACTCAAGACGATAGCTGTAGGCCTGCACCGTATCCAGATATTCGACCTGGAGCAGTTGGCCGAGCCGCTCTCGCTGCCTGTCGGTGAGGTTGTCGGGGTTCTTCAGCCAGATGTACCGCGTCTCTTTCAGGTCCTTTGTCTTTGCAGCGTTCTTGCTGTGCATTTCCCGTTTCCTGGTATTGTCCACCGCATCCGAACAATTCTTGACCACATGGAACTTGTCCACGGTGACGACGGCCTCGGGAAAGCTCTCTCCCAGGGCGCTGCGGTAGCCGTGGATCATGTCGCTGGTGGCAACCTTCACCTGCCCGGGTTTTCCGTCCTTCTCCTTGAAACGCTCCAGAAAACGCTTCACGGTATCCTTGTCTTTTCCTTCCGTCACAAAGAGTACCCTTGCTTTCCCCACCTGCCTGCGCCTTCCGGCCTCATCGGTGACGACATCGGGATGGGAGAGGAATACCGTGATGTAGTTGTGACCCTTGTGGCTGTACTCGTCCACCCCTATCGCACTGACATCCGAGAAGTCCTGGCCATTGAGGGCCTCCTCCACATGGTAATCGATCAGGCGCCACAGCTTGGTGTCGTGCTCCCCGATCTCCCGGGCAACCGTCCTGACCGGCATATGCTTCACAAGGGTGAGTATCACCCCCTCCATCATCAAGGTGAAGCCGCTGCCGCTTCTTGCCCAGGGCACCGGGACGGTCCTCACCTTGCCGTCGGGCGTGATGACCCTGGGAACCCTTGCCGTGATGTAACAGCGATACTGGAAGAAATTGAGATGCCTCCAGGTTCTCTGCCGGGTGTCGTGGACCTTGCAGCCTTGGTCGAAGCCTGGACACGGGAAACTCGACCCTTCCTCAAAATCGATCCGTATGTGGAGTTCCAACAGCGTTGGCTGCTTCTCGGACGGAACCATCTCCAGTGATGTGATGCGCCAAGGTTCCTCAAGGCCCAATCCAAGGCTGAAAAGTTTCTGAATATGCGGGTCGATCATCTGCCATGCTCCTTGCTCTAAACATAGCAAATTACCCTCTATTCATGAATACCCAATTGCGTCTTACCCACCAGAAACAGTGAATAACCGTTTATTTCTATATTAGGCGTTGCAATAGGATCAAGAGAGAACTCTAGGAATGTGATGTCAACTTTTCCCCGTCTTCATCAGGTTCATCAATCTCATACCCTTGGGGAAAGAAGAACGAATCAAATAAGGGGACACCTCCATATCTACCATCCAAATATGCCTTCTGAATTTTCTTGTCAAAACGTTCCTTGAAACGATCGAACGGGATAAGCAGGCTTGCTCCAGATTTGTTCTTTTCCACAAACCATATCTCATCCTGCCGGAGTATGGACAAGTCCATCAGATGGCTTTCATGTGTCGTGATGATAAGCTGGATGTCTTTCTTCTTTGCAATTTCAAGGAAGTTCTTGATGAAATGCACCGTCATCTGAGGATGCAAGCTCCGATCAATTTCATCAATCACAAACACGGTATGGTCCTTGGTGCACAAGAGTACCGTAAGCATGTCAAACAAGCGCTGGGTTCCGTCTGACTCTTCATCCATCGAGAACACCACTTTTTCCAGCTTGTTGTGCTCAAACGTAATCTCCCTGAATTCAGGTTCTTTATTGACCATCTTTACCAGATAAAGCTTTCCATCACAGCTGACACGTAAACCTGATGATTTGGGATTCCCCTCATCCAGCAAGCCATTCTCTGTGTCTAGTGAAGCAAGAGCTTTTTCAACTTGTTTTCTGAAACCTGCAGGAGCATCTTCCAAGACTTTTTCCTTGGATACCTTCCGTGCTTCAACATGACTGATTCCCGTAGCAAACGTCTTGACAGCACTCAGAATTTCATCGGTTGTGGTCGAGGAGAAGCAGGAATATCCTGAAACCAACGTATCAGGGAAGGAGATGTCCAACCCCTGTATCCATTGATAAATCTGTTTCAGAATCCCCAGGTTCTTGTTTGCTTCGTAGATAGCTTCCTTATTGGTAACAATATCTTGGAGGAAAAGCTTGTTTTTGACGCTTTTCAGGTCTTTGATGTAGATTTCAAAATGGGTGACATCCTCAGCATTGGCAAGAAGACTTGCATCATAGGCATACTGGCCAGTAACCGTGTTTCTGGAAAATACCTCCTGATTCTTGCTCTTCCCAAGAAGAACCAACCACTCTTCGGTAATCTCCCGGTCTGCAATAATCATCTCAAAGCCATAACTGTAGAGTTTACCTTCGATGCAGATCTCGAATTCAAAGTAGGAAGGAAGCTCCTGGCACCGAGGATCAAGCTTATGGAAAGGTGTATTTGGTACTTCAGAAGTCCCATGTATGACCACACTACGAGCATATGCCATTGCTTTGACAAGGTTTGATTTGCCGGCAGCATTGGCACCATACAAAGCGCTGAACTTCAGCAACTTCATATCATCTGCTGCATAAAGTCGCTCTTTATGATTCTGAACAGACCCAGCTATCATGGAAAAACCTTGGGGCTTGTTGAATGAAAGAAAGTTTCCAACGGTGAATCTTGACAACATATGGGAGTTCTCCTACCAAGAGGTTACCATACACATATCAAGATAGCAACATTGTAAATGTGATTTTTTCACATTTTTATAGTGATAAATCTACTGCTTCTCATACCGCTGCTGTCCCGATACTCCCTTGTTGATTACGGAGATGGAACACTTTTGGGAACTGACATGACTGAGAAACAGGGAACCAAGCAAGAGCCGTTCTCCCCTGGGGATCCTGTTCCAGACATACCCCTTGAACAGGTCCTTGAGCAGGAAGCTCTCCCCCTCTTTCAGGTTTTTCGCTTCCTTGAGTGCTGCTTCCAAGAGTGCATTGATGTCATTCATCGCCTGTTCCTTACTCATCTGCATATTGATATTGTTCACACTATCATAGGAATAAGCCAAAGAAAAGCTCTTGCCTCAGAGCCCAATCTCTTTGGCAATACGCTGGATACTGGCATCTGCCACTCCATACTGACGGGCAAGGCCCGCCCAAGAGCCCAAAGCTGCTTGGGTTTGCTCGATGATCCGAGCGCTTTGTAGTTTGCCGAGGTTGGCATGTATTCCGAGCTTGAGAAGATGCTCAGCTTGGGGATATCGTCCCTCACCCATCACCATCGTGCTCTGCTCTCCTCCCACCCCGAACGAGAAGGTAAGATCATAGGCAGGCGCGAACTTCCACTCACCTTGTTCGTTCATCAGGAAGCTGAAGTTCTTAGCATGATCATCGCGATTGTGCGCCAGAACGTTGAAGACTGCAAGGCGATACATCTTCTCAACTTCACGGATATCACGGGTGAGGTGAAACGTAAGCGCAAGCAAATCCTGGTAATCGAGAGCGGGAGTGTGGAAGTCCGTGTGCAACAATCCTGCAGCAGTATGCATATGAAAGCGGGAGTCTCCATCACGGTCAAAACGCATGGTTGCGAAATACCCCGGGCCATGGTGTGCAGGAAAGAGGTGCACGTGTGGCATCTCAACTCCTGCATCCTTTGCCATGAGAGCATACACATACTCAATGGCCCCTGCATCCAAACCATCATCTCTTGTCGGAAACTTTACCAACCAGGGAGCAAACCCCTGCGAAGGAGTTCCCAATCCATGGATAATGTTCTTTTTGGATTGTGAAACATTGACCAGCGCCTTGGGCCTTGCTCCAGCAGAAGAGCCACCCAGCGAAAGCAGCTGCTCCAACACATCCTCAGCAGTCCCCTCCAGCACCTGCTGTACTGCAGAGGCAACAAGATCAAGATCCAAAGGCTCCTGGCCATACCCCAACGCTATCCCAGGCTCATACACCAAGGCCCCAAGGCCTTGCTTCCCCACCCAGGCCAATCGGTCCAGTGCAGTGAGAAGCTTCGGATCTGTTCCTTGTGAGCGTACATACCGATCAAGCAGGAGTCGGCCCCATCCATCGGGAAGACTGTCATGAAAGACACCTGGCAACCCTTCAAACAAGAAACGGTCAAAGGCAGAGACCCCTGGCTTCAAGGGAAGATGGAAGGGAGAAATCTCAAGCCCACGCTCCAGAAAATCCGACTCATACGCAAAGTAGATGGTGCCCTGGCTCCGTGCCAAACGGCCAACAGGTATCTTGCCCTTCCCAAAGTCAAGGCTGACCTGGATCACTTCTACGGAAGAAGGCCCTTTCATGTCCTCCTCCCACGCTTGCGCTTCTGTACCTGCCCCTGGTCAATCACCTCGTCAATGGTAGCGAATGGGGTTTGTGCTCCCTCCAAGGCTTTCACCAAGGCAGGCAACAAACCCAAGACCATCAAGAGCTTCACCAGTGATTCCAAGGAGATGACTCCCTGTTGTTCAAACTTTCGCAAGGTTGCAAGTGAAACCCCGCTCCGCTTTGCAAGACCGGCTTGGGTCAGGTTCTGTTCCAACCGCTGTTCACGGACACTGTCTGCTATTGCCAACTGTGCTTGTACTGGTGTCATGAGTGATATCATAGTAGCTATTAAATTCCTTTTAATTCTATAATTACTACTATACTAGCAATACATCGAAACCACAAGAGGAGCCCACTGTACGTAACCAAGCAGTCTTATCTACAGAGTTTCCTTTTCCCCCATCTCAGCATGCACCATGTCAGCTGCCATGCGGGCAGTCATGATGCAGGTGGGAGTCTAATATTGTCTTCTCTTGAAGAGGTGTTCCTGTGTATCCTTGGTGAACACAATCTCATCGGTGATGATCCTGCGGGGAAGATCCTTGCCACTCATGTAATCCTCGATCGCCTTCATCAGCTGCGGTCCGAAAAGAGGACTGCATTCAACCACACAATTCAGTGTTCCCTGTTTCAGCGCCTTGAGGGCAGCACTCGTACCATCGATGGAGACGATAAGCACATCCAAGCCAGGGTTGAGGCACATCTCCTTCAGTGCTTTTACGGCACCAAGGGCCATATCGTCATTGTGGGAGTAGATGACATCGATATCCCACACCTCCTTGCCCTGGCCATATCCCTGTACCGCCTCATACCCCCCTTTGAAATTGTAATCCCCATTGGGAGAGGCAACCACCTCATACGACTTCATCAGGGATAATACCTCATAAAAACCTTGTTTACGCTCTTTGGTAGGACTTGCATCAGCCGTCCCCTGAATCTCCAGGATCCTGACGGGTTTCAACGTGGGCTGGATCGCTGAGACAACCCATCGCATGGCACGCCTGCCCTCCTCAAAGAAGTCCCCTCCAATGAAGGAGTAGTACAGCTGGTCATCCGACACCTCAACCTTTCGGTCGGAGAGGAAAACCGGGATACCAGCTTCCTTACACTCCCTCAGCACCGTTTCCCAACCGCTTTCCACAATGGGTGAAAGTACGATGATATCAAAAGCATCGGCAATGAACGAACGAACCACAGCTATCTGCTCGGGAAGGGAAGAGGCATCAATGCTTGTCAACGAAACACCGAAATCTTTGGCAGCCTGGGCAATCGATTCCTTGTTTGCCGAACGCCATCCCCCTTCATCCGCAATCTGGGCATGGGCTACCCGAATAGGTTGCTGGACAGGAAGCGGATCATTGGCAAGCAGTTGGCGGTACTGCCCCAAACTCTCTCTGGTCACCGTATGGTTGCGCAGAATCACCTGTTTCGGTACACCCTGCTTCTTGTGCAGGATATCCAGAGCGTACTGAATCGCCTCCTTGCCCCCGGTAGGGCAGGTGATGGTCGCTGACAAGACACCCCTTGCCAGCAGATCAAGACCACCATCGGGAATCTGGAACCCATCGATGGATACCAGCTTGATCTGATCAAACCCGAGGGCGGTCACCGCTTTGAACGCACCAAGACCCAAATAGTCGGTATGGGCAAAAATGTAGTCGATATCGGCAAGCTCAGGTCCCAAGGAAAGAAGGAGATCCTCTGCTCCATCACGTGTCCCATCCTCCACATACACTGTACAAAGTTCCACCTGCGAAGCTTGGGTCATCTCCTCTGCAAACCCTGCATGTCTATCCTGGCTTACCAAGGATGCACTGCTGCCCGAAATCTCAAGAACCTTCACCTCTTCTGTTTTGGCAAGCTCAAGCACGGCCTTCCCGGCCTGCCTCCCGATCAAGCGATTGTCAGGACCGATGAACAACGTATAGTCATAGCCATCCACCACCCGGTCCAGCACAATGATGGGAACACTACGATAGGCCTCCCTCACCGTTTGGGTAAGCGCCACCGCATTGCAGGGTGAGACGATCATGAGATCAACACCCGAAGCAAGCAACCGCTTTATATCCGCCTTCTGCTTCTCCACATCATCGGCTGCGTCGGTGAAGACCAATCGGATATTGGAATGCTTTGCCGCCTCGCTCTGCAACTCCTTGGACAAAACCAAACGCCATGGATCACGCTGATTGGCTTGCGAAATCCCAATGACATACGTGTATGCACCCATTGAGCTTGAGCGACTCTGCACAGCCAACACAGCGGCAATCAGAACGATGCAGAGCAGTACCATCCCAAGCAGGATAAAAAGCCTATTCATCAGTGTTCTCCTCGCATCTGGGTCTTTCGGTACTCCTGTGGAGAAAGATGCAACACCCGTTTGAAGGCGGTGCAGAAGTAGTGCTGCGAAGAATACCCCACTGCTTCCGCCACCTCATAGATTTTCATCTCGGAGTCCTTGAAGAGAGAAAGAGCCTTCTGGACTCTCAGCATTGTCAGATACTCCACAAAGGTGACATTCAGGGAAGCCTTGAACAATCTGCTCAAGTGCTGGGAGGTAACCTGGGCGTGTTCTGCCACTTCACTCAGCGAGAGGGTATTCTCCCAATAATGTTCGGCTAGATAGTTTTGTGCCTGCACCAATGTCTTCGGAAGTTGCCCCATATGGGAGAGCTCCTCTTCCAAGCCAGCAAATGCCTCGGCTATTGCCGAATACCCTTCCCCCTGTACACTGACCCAATCAAGATGTACTGGCAATTGGCTGTCCAGCCGTGTTTGCAGCGCCTCCATGCACATCGCGTGGTCTTTCTCGGGCAGTTGTTCACACAACAGAACCAGTTCACTGCTGCCGTTCCGGCAACAGAATGCAGCGGGTGGAAAGATTGCAAGAGCATGCTCTTGTACCGCAAAGTAGATAAGCGAGTCTTGCCAATCCTGCCTATCCATATAGGAAGGTTTTTGTGACAGCTTCACCAGAAAGAGCGAGAAGGATTGGGGAACCGAAAGATTGAGATACTTCACCTCCTGAAGAATTTCCTCCTCCTCATAACTACCGCACAGCAGGGCATGAAGGAAGTAGGAAACCAACGCGTCCTTGTTCTTGGACAATTGATCCTTGGCCCACTGCAGATATGCCTCTCGCTCTTGGGTCTTCTCCAGTTCCCGCTTTGCATCTGCCACCGTCTCCAGGAGCTTGCCCTCTTTCACCGGCTTGAGTAAGTATGCAAAAACCCCAAGTTCGATGGCCTTTCGGGCATACTCAAAGTCATCATATCCGGAGATGACAATCACGACCGTAGACGGGGTGATGGATCTCAGCTGCTCGATGAAGGAGAGCCCGTCAAGGAAGGGCATATTGATATCGACGAAGGCAAGCTGGGGCTGGGTCCTTTTGCACAGCTCAAGGGCAAGCTCCCCATCCTCCGCCTCACCCACCACCTGGAGCATGGGATCCTTTGCCAGCATGGCTTGCAACCCCCTACGGATGATCAACTCATCATCCGCGATCAGAACGCTGATTGATTGCATCAGAGACCTCCTTCAAGCGCAACGGAATATGGATAGTCACTTCCATCCACGCACCCTGCTCACTGGCGAGTTTCACTCCGTACGCTGGTCCGTAACTGAGCTTGATCTGTTCATTGACATAGAAGAGACCAAATCCACTCTCATCGGTACGCGCACTCTCTTCCAACTCTGCCTGCAAAAGCCTCAGTTTGTCCGGCTCCATCCCCACCCCGGTATCACGTACTTGCAAGGCAAGGACCTCTCCTTCCAGGAATACCCTCACCAAGATATGACCCTTCTCACGCTTTTGCTTGATGCCGTGGTAGATGGCATTTTCCACCAAAGGTTGCAGAATAAGCTTCGGAACCAGGTATGCCTGAAGATCCTCAGGTACCTCAATCGCATAGGAGAGCTTGGTGCTGTAACGAATCTGCTGAATGTAAAGGTAGCTGGAAACATGGCAAATCTCTTCCTTGATGGTAATCGTCTCCCTTCCCTTTGAAAGTCCGACACGGAACATGTTCGTCAACGCATCCACCAAGAGGACCACATCCTCGGCCCCACTCTCCCGGGAGAGCCAGGAGATGGTATCGAGGGTGTTGTACAGGAAGTGGGGCTTGATCTGCTCCTGCAAGATCCTCAACTCGGCATTTCGTTTGTTCTTCTGTTCGATGTAGACTTGCCCGATCAATTGCTCGATCTGTACCAACATGTGGTTGAAACTCTGTCCCAATGAGCCCACCTCATCGGTATAGCGGCTGTTGAATCTGACCGAAAGGTTTCCCGCCTCAGCCTGTTCCATGAGCCGTTGCAACTTGGAGAGTGGTTTTGTGATTGTACTGGAGAGCAGGTAGGAGAGAATGGCAATGCTGAACAAGGAGCCGAAGAGGCTGATGAACATGACATAGACCGTGGTGGTCATATCATGAAGCACCTCACTTGCCGGGAAAACCCCCACCACCTGCCAGCCGGAAAGGCTGTTCTCTTTTCCCTGCAGATAGTACCGCTGCCCAGCGATTTCGACTGTAATCGAAGAGTTTCCTTTGGTGAGCCAGAGGGGGTTCACCCGGTAGACGATAGGATTGACCGGGGCATATACCACTTCGTCCTGTGCATCAAGAATGAAGACAAAGCCCTCCTTCCCGATGCTGGCATTCTTGCTGGAATTTCGGATGACATCGTGGTTCACATCGATGAGAACCACTCCAAGGAAGACGCCTGTCACCGGATCATAGACGGCTTTGGCAAGCGAGAACACATCATCACTGCTGAAGACATCCTCGGTCGTGACATTCCGTCCTGCATTCGACCGGAGCACCACCAGATCCCCATGCGCCTCAAAGGCTTGCCGATACCAGCCTTCACTGCTGAAGGGATCACGGGAAACCCTGACCAGACCATTGTTTACAAACGTGTCATCCACTCTTGCAAGCAAAATACCCGCAACCTCAGGATTGGCAAACCTGAGCTTTGAGAAGAGAGAGGGAAGATTTGAATCCCCTTCCAGGGCAAGCTCCGCCACATAGTCAAGCAAATGCTCCATCGTTTGGAGATAGACGCTGAGCGAGGTTTCCACCTGAGAGATTGTCTGTTCAATCTGTACGGTAACAGACCTCCTCAACTGCCTGGTTACCATGCCTCCACTGGCAAACGCAAAAACCAGAAACGAGACCAGTGAAATGATCAGGTAGGAGTAGAGCATCTTTGTGCGAAAAGGAAGGTTGTTGAGGCTTTGTTTCAGGCTCATAACGTGTATCTTAGCATGGCCAGCGCTCCTTCCATAAAAAAACCTATGAGAGCATCAGGAATCGCTTCGCAACGAGATGATGCGCTGCAGAATGACAAACACACACAGCAAGAGCGCTATCGTTACCTTCGTCCACCAAGCATTCAGGTTCAGCAAGGTCACAATGGTCTGTATGGTCCCTTGGATCAGGACACCGAAGACCGTTCCCACCACGCTGCCCACACCCCCGCTGAGCATGGTTCCCCCGATGACTGCCGAAGAGATGGCATCGAGCTCCAGTCCCAGGTTCTGCAATGCATAGCCGGCAAGGGTATAAAAACTGAACACCACCCCGCCTAGGGCAGCACAGAATCCACTGATGGCAAAGACTAGGATTTTCACCCTGCGTACCGGAAGTCCCATCAGACGGGCGCTCTGCTCGTTGCCCCCTACCGCATACACGCACCGTCCGAATTTGGAGTAGCGCAACATGAAGAATGCAACCAACACCACTGCAAGGGCGATGAATCCATAGAGGTAGATGTTCACCTTTCCGAATGACCTGATACTTCCAAAAGATATCTTGGCTTGGGCTACTGCACGATACACAGCATTGTCGATGGGTATGGACTCCTTGCTCACCACTGCACACATGCCGCGCAAGAAAAACAGACCGGCCAGTGTTACGATGAATGATTGCAGTTTGAACTGCTCAATCAGATACCCCATCAGGGCACCGAAAGAGAACCCAATCCCCAGAACCACTATAATCACCAACCAAGCCGGCCACGCAGCACGAAGCAAGTAGGAGGAGAGTACCGCAGAGAATGCCAGCGTCGAAGCTACGGAGATGTCAATGTTGCCGGTGATCAGTACAAACATGATGCCAACCGAAGCGATGAGCAGGTAAGCATTGTCATTCAACAAATTGAAGAATACCGGAAGGGAGTTGAAGCGGTTTGAACGCATCGGGCCGATGACCATTACCGAAGCAAACAAGGCAATGAACAAAGTCAGGGTAATGAACAGGGAGAGATTCTTGCGAAAGAACATCCGCTTGGGTTTGGCAATCATCGGGAAACCTCCTGTTTTCGTACCTTTGATTTCAATTCAGCAAGACTCTGCTGGAAGACAGATGACTGGGCGAGACAGATTGCAATGACAACCACTGCCTTCACCACCAGGTTGACCTCAGGGGCAACCCCCAGGCTGAGAATGGAGGTGGTGATGCTCTGGATGATCAAGGCTCCCACCAGGCTGGAGAGGAGGGAGAAGCGGCCTCCGGAAAGGGATGAACCGCCTATGGCGACAGCAAGAATGGCATCGAGTTCAATCATGAAGCCTGCATTGTTTGCATCCGCTCCCTTGATACCGGCACTCTCGATGAGTCCGGCTGCTGCAGCCAAGGTCCCACATAAGACATAGATGAAGAACTTGGTCCGTTCACTATTGATGCCTGAATAACGACTGGCTTCAGCGTTGCACCCCACACTCTCCACATAGAGTCCGAAGGCAGTCCTTCGTACTCCTACGAGCATAAGCAGGGTGAAGAAGGCAACAATATAGAGGGGAAAAGGAAGAGCGAATATGTATCCACCATTGAGAAAATAGAAGGTTGGGGAGTTGATGGTCACAATCCTTCCTTCACAAATCAGCTGGGCGATACCTCTTCCTGCCACCAGGAGTATCATGGTAGCGACGATGGGTTGCATCTTGATCTTTGAGACAAGCAAGCCATTCCAACTGCCGCAGAGCATACCGGCAAGCAGGGCCATACCGATGGCAAACGCAACATTCCCATGGGCAAAGGGAAAAAGCGAGCCTTCGATGATGGTACAGGCTACCGCTCCCGCTATGGCCATGACCGAGCCTACGGAAATATCAGTCCCCCCAGTGGCAAGGACCATGGTCATTCCAAGGGCAAGCAACATCAGCTTGCTGCCGTTGCGCACGATGTCGATGATCCTCCCATACAGGTGGCCGTCAATGATCTGCAGGTGAAAGAAAGCCCCACCTGAAGCAAGACCATTGAGAAGTATGATGGAGAACAGGATCATGAGAGGCCAGAATATCTGGGTGTGTGTCAGTCGTTTCATTGGGCGCCTCCAGCTATGCACTCCATGATGGCAGCTTCCGTGATCTCGCTTCCCACCAATTCCCCTACCTGTTGCTTGTCCCGCATGATCACCATATGGTTGCAACAGCGCAACATCTCATCGATTTCGGAAGAGATGAACACCAAAGCCATGCCCTCCTCTGCGAGCAACCGGACCATTTTCTGGATCTCCGCCTTGGTTCCTACATCAATGCCTCTGGTGGGTTCGTCAAGGATCAACAATTCGGGATTGGTTGCCAAAGCCCGTGCAAGAATGACTTTCTGTTGGTTCCCCCCCGAAAGGTTCTTAATCAGTTGGTCAGGACTGGGGGTCTTGATCTGCAGAGCCTGGATGTAGTGCAAGGCTATGCGGTCGGCTTCGGATCGAGAGAGCATCGTGAATACACCCCGCTTTGCCTGCAGTGCAAGGATGATGTTTTCCCGTATGGAGAGTTCGCCTATGATGCCATCACTCTTGCGGTCTTCCGGACAGAATGCGATGCCATTGCGGATTGCATCCAAGGTGTGATGCAGATGTACTTCGCGCCCTGCCAGCATCAGTGTACCCTCCGTCAGCTGATCCGCGCCAAAAAGCATGCGCGCAGTTTCACTCCTTCCCGATCCCAGAAGCCCCCCGAATCCCATCACCTCTCCTTTTTCCAAGGAAAGATGGATGTTCTTGATCTGATTGCTGGAAGCACCGTGCAATTCCACAAGTGCTTTCTTGTCGAAAGTTTCTTTCGGGCAGGAAGACGGTGTCGCATTCATCTCAATATACTCTTTGCCAATCATCTTCCCCACCAATTGAAGACGGGAGAGGGAGGATGTTGGGTAAGTTCCGACAAACTCCCCGTTTCTGAGGATGGTGATGGTGTCACAGATGCCGTATACTTGATCGAGAAAATGTGTGACAAACATGATGCCCATGCCACGCTCTTTGAGCATGCGCATGATCTTGAAAAGCTCCTGAACCTCCACGGTGGAGAGGCTCGACGTTGGTTCGTCAAGAATCAGGACTTTTGCGGAGATGTCTACCGCACGGGCGATGGCCACCATCTGCTGGATTGCCACCGAGTAGCGCGAGAGGGGCAGGGATACATCAATATCGAGGTTGAACATCTTTAAAAGCTGTTGGGAGGCATTGGTTGCATACTCCCAGTCGATGAGCCCATGTCTCTTGCGTTCCCGCCCGATGAAGAGGTTCTCTGTCACCGAGAGGTTGGGACAAAGGTTGACCTCCTGGTAGACGGTACTGATACCCAAGCGTTGGGCATCTTGTGGGGTTTTTGCAGCGATGGGCTTTCCTTCCAAATGGAGGGTTCCCTCATCGCAGGTTTCCACGCCGGTCAGCACCTTGATGAGTGTTGATTTTCCTGCTCCGTTCTCACCCAAAAGGGCATGAATCTCCCCCTTTTCCAAAGAAAAAGAGACATCTTTGAGGGCTTGGACACCAGGAAATCGCTTGGAGATATGGTGCATGGCTATAAGGTTCTGGTGCATGATTCCTCCAAAAAAGCCGCCCTGTGGTACAGAGCGGCTTGCAGAACATCCGTCTGGATTGACTTAGTACAGGCGGGTGGGAAGATCAGCCGCTGCAGTTTCCTGGCGGTACACATCTTCATTGGACTTGATCCACTTCGGTACGGTTTTTCCTGCCTTCAGGTCGGCTGCAGCCTGGAAGAACTGGGGTCCGAGCAGGGGGTTGCACTCAACAGTGACATTGGCTTCTCCTGCCACCATTGCTTCGAAGATGCCTTTCACGCCATCGACGGAGACCGTCTTGATCTGGGTGCCGGGCTTCTTGCCAGCTTCCTTCATTGCCTCTATTGCACCAAGCATCATATCGTCGTTGTCTGCATAGGCGCCGTCAATCTCGGGATAGCTCTTCAGGAAGGATTCCATGACTTCCTTTCCCTTGCTGCGGGTGAAGTCCCCACTTTGGCGTGCAATGACCGTAATGCCAGGAGCTGCTGCGATTGCATCGAGGAAACCCTTCTGGCGGTCGATGGCAGCCGAGGCACCGACAGTACCTTCAAGCATGACAACCTTGCCTGTACCGTTGAGCAGGCGGATCATCTCTTTGGCAGCTTTCTGTCCCTCATCGATGAAGTCCGATCCTATGAAGGTTGCATAGAGATCCTCGGGCACCTTTGCCATGCGATCAACAAAGATTACGGGAATCTCGGCTTCTTTGGCTTCCTTGAGAACAGTTTCCCAACCAGTTTCAACAACCGGAGCAAGACCGATTACGTCCACACCCATCTGGATGAATGAGCGGACTGCCTTGATCTGGTTCTCTTGTTTTTGCTGCGCATCGGCAAAATGCAATTGGATGGTGTCAAGATTCTGGGCTGCATAGAAGGTGATGGAAGTGGTTTCCGCACCTCTCCAACCTGACTCTTGCCCAATCTGGGCAAACCCAACCACCAGTTTTTCATTTGCAGGGGCTTTTTCACTGGTTCCTTCAGCGAATACGCCGGAAAGAACCAGACTGAGCAGTACCATAACTACCAGTGCTTTTTTCATTGTGTGACTCCTTTTGTTACAAATGATACGTTTCCATATCCTTGTGTACAGAACAATTGTATCCCTGTTCCGCCAGAAGTCTTTACACAGGAAAGGCTAAGTTTTCTACTTTTTTAACATTGGGTTTCAGAGAATCTTTTCCCCCAGCTCAGCATGCACCATGTCAGCTGCCATGCGGGCAGTCATGATGCAGGTGGGAAGGCCGGCAGGGCTGGCTGTCCACTGCCCTGCACGAAACACATCGGGAATAGGGCTTTTGATCGCCTTCTTCATCGTAAGCATGGTGGCATCGAGAGGGATCTTCTGCTCAAACGACCAGCCGACGATCGCCCCTTCGCTGCTGCCGACCGTACGCTCAATGCGCAACGGGCTTGCCGAGAACGAGAAGAGGATGTGCTCTTTCAGCTCTGGGTATACCGACGTGGTGAGCACTTCGATCATGGAGGCTTTGATGTGCTGCTCAAACTCCTCATACCAACCGCCTGCTTCTATCCTTCGGGTAAGCTCGTAGTCAAAGAGGAAGCTTGCGATCAGGCCCGTCTTCCCCTCAGGGGCTGCACTGCTGTCGTTGAGGACCGGAATCGAAATCTCATAGGTGTTGAGACGACAGAAGGAATCCAGCCAGGAGTAAAAGGCCTCTCGCTTGAGAGTCTCCCACCCTTGCAGTAGAGATGCAAGCTCACTGCGATGCAGCTCTCCCAACCCGTTCCGGGAGGGGGTATAGAAGAAATGGCCTTCTGATATTGCGTGGAAATACTCTGGGGGAAGGTCCACAGCCAAGAAGAGCGTGAAGACAGACTCGGCCCCACGGCTTGCAAGCACCTGCTCCTTCTCCTTGAGCATCTTTTGCGTTATGGACTTTGGAAACGTATCCCAGGTAGTTATTCGGTAGAGGTGCTTCACATCAGCACACCAGATAAGCTTGTCATAGGGATATGCATTCCCCGCCGAATCAACAAGCACCTTGCGAGAAGCATCCAAACCCACCACTTCCGTCTCAGTCCGTACCTCAGACCCCAGCTCCTCCAAGCGTGACTGCAGAGCAGCAGGAATTCGTCCCACTCCCCCTTTGGGATAGAAGTAGTCAGGGTAGAGGGAGAAATAACTCATGGCGAAGAAGGCGGGGGTTTTCTTGAAGAAGTGCTGGGAGATGATATCCCGAAGGGAGTCATTGCCGATCAACTTGCCCAGAAACACTTCCATGGGCATTTGCATCCGCATGATGGCAGCCCCGGTGGCCAGAAAGCGGAAGATCCAGACGATGAAGGTGGTCAGGAAGTAGCTCAGGTCGCGCTTGGCATCCTTGAAGAACGGGCTGTCACTTCCGAAAAGCACCTGCATGTACGTATCGTACTTGCCGATGACCTTGATGACTTTCTCCACATCCTCGGTGCTCTCTGGATAGAGCTCCTTGAGCAGTTTCGCATAGGAGGCAAGACTCTCTTGGGAGTCAGCTGTGATGATCCTATCCTCAACACCCAGGGAAACCCTGCTGGGAAACAACGGCAGATCAAGGCCAAGCTCTGCAAGCATGGGTTTGATCATGCCGGCATTCTCGGTGGCCCGGATTCCACCATCGAAGAGAAAGCCATCCCGCACAAAGGAGTTCACCAACCCACCGCAGATTGCTTGTTTCTCAAGCACCAACACCTTGTGGCCTCGCATGGCCAGCGAAGTTGCTGCAGTCAGGCCCGAAATACCGGCGCCTACGATGACGATTCTCTGCTGTGGCATAGGAAATCCTCCTTGAAAACCAGAATAGCATGATTTTTCAAGAACTGAGAGCATCATTCAAACATACGGATCATTCTGAACATGCCCAATCAATATGTTTTACACGAATTATCCTTGCCAGTTTATACTAAATATAGTATCACGATACTGCACGATTGCAGTTGAATGCCATAGAATTGCATGTGCTCATTGATATTCACGGGTTCGTGATCCACTTGATTTGGAGGAGGTACTCCATGATGAAGATTGATGATTATCTGAATCTTCCCTATACCCTTGAGCTGAAGAAAGAAGAAGATGGATCCTATTTTATTGCTGTCAAAGAACTGGAGGGTTGCTTTTCAGTTGGTGATACTGCTGAAAAAGCTCTTGCAATGATAGAAGATGCGAAACGAGCATGGATCGAGTTCAGTTTGGAAAAGGGCCTTCCTATTCCTAAACCTGAAGATCCAGCTTCAAAATCGTATAGTGGACGGTTCGTGGTACGAGTTACTCCTTCATTACACCGAAAGCTCTCCCTTCAGGCCAAAGCAAATAGGGTAAGTTTGAACTATCTTGTCTCAGAAATTCTTTCTGGGAAATGCGCTGTTATAGAGACACAAGAACGAGTCATTGATTCATTTGTAGAAGCATATGCGAAAAATTCACTTGACCATACACAAAATGAAAAACAAGAATGAACACTCTTATTTACTCGCTTGGCGATAAACAGGAAACTCATTCCCCAGAAGCAAATACTCCTCATCAAACCCATTTTTTCGATAGAACGCGATGGCTCGGGTGTTCTCTTTCATCACTCCCACCTCCAACTCATCCATGCCTGCCTCCTTGGCTACCGAGAAGGCATGCTCAAGCAGGGCTTTTCCTATCTGCCGGTTTCGGAACTCCTTCTCCACCACCAGTTCATTCACCAACGCAGTGCCTTTCCTGTGGAAAAACGATCGGTAAAGTACCAAGGAGATGAAACCAATCACCTGACCATCCATGCAAGAGACAAAGCTTTGGTATACCTCTGGATGCTCTTGCATCGCCTGATAGTGTTCCAAGGCTTTCTCTTCGCTGATCTCAAACACCTCACCCAAGTCCACGGCCAATTGTTCGATGAGCTTGCGAATGGAAGGAAGATCCTCTTCGGTGATACACCGTATACCTGTCATGCGACAATCCTCCGGACGTTCGTGTTTCTTTGGGAGACAAGAGGACTCCATACATCCCCCATCATGGGCTCAGTCCTCAGTAAACGCAATCTCAACTTCAGCTTTTGCATAGGTCTCGACTCTCGCGTGAATATCCACCTCATTCACAAACCAGTTGTTTGCCCTGCAAAGCTGCATGAATTCCGAAATACGGTTCACCCCACCAAGCTCACGTAACGTGACAACAACTCCGAAATGCAAACCTTTGCCGAATTTGCTTTCCAGGCGTTCCTTGGTTTTGATGTTGACTCCCCAGTTCGGAGATGATGCATTGAGCCGTTTGCGAGGATAGTTCCGAGACTTGCCCCCTTCAGATATATATTTGACATTATCCCATTTCCGGTATCGCTCCCGTACATCCTTCTCAAACAATGCATGCGGGGCATCATCACCTTGCAGGTTATTGTCAATGGTTTTTATCTTCCCTTTCTTATCCATCCGTCCAAAGTGAAGATCCATCTCAGTACCCGTATAGTCAACTCCCTGCAGACGTGAACATTTCGGGAAATAGCATAAAGTCGCTTTGGCAATATAAGGAAACTGCTCTTTGTACATGGGGACTGGAATGGAATATGCATAAGTCTGGTATGCTTCAGAGATTCCGTGAATTACAAACTTGATCTCATCATTTCCTGTTGTCAGGATATCTGAGATATGGGTTGGTACCCGACCGAAACCCACAAGATCCTGATACGTGGCATCTACATTCCAACCAGCAGAAGCGTCGAGAAGCAGGGCCTTGGCTACTTCTCGGGAGAAACCCATGATATGGATCAGATATGCCAGCTTGCGGGCTACCCATGGTGCAGCATAGGAGGTTCCCATCACTTTCACCCTACCCCTGCTGGAATAGACAACCATACCATCCTCTCGATCCCCGCCGAAGGTGGCTGCATCCGGCTTTTTATAGAAATGCAAGACAGGTCCCTTGCGAGAATACTCCACAGGTCTTCCAGACAGTGAAACAGCATTGACCACCACAGAATTAAGAGAGTCGGCAGGGGCACCTATCCTTGGAAAATCTCTATGACGATCACGATTATTGGTTCCCGCTACCACAAAGATGATATCTCTCTCAAATTGAAGTTCATCGAGAAGAGCCGCCTCTGGTGATATGAAATTTGGTTCTATTTCCAATGGAGAGCCAAGGGACAAGTTCCACACCTTGATGTCCTTGTTCGTCTCAACGATGGACCGTATCAATTTCATGAGGTTAAGGGAGCTGTTCTTATCGTGCTTTGCAATCCCAAAATGACGAACCCGAAAGCGACCGCATCCATCATCCAAATGTGCGTTCAAAGCAGGTCCATCAACAATAAGGGAAGAGATTGCTGTCCCATGCTCGTAATCCGCTTGCTCAATGAACTCAGGGTCAACCATACAGGTAGAATCGACCCATGAGGAAAAGTAGGCTTTTTCGTCAAAGAGCGTGTCGATAACCCCGATAACAGGTTCGTCCAGAGGCTGGGGGATTGAAAATGCGGAAGCAGGGCCAGAACTATCGCCATCAATCAGTGCTCCAATCCTTCCCATATCAGGCACAGCCATCGCCACCAAGTATGGGGCTTCATTGATGATTCTTCTGTACTGGTCGGGTGTGACCATCCAGGTTACTTCATCCAGGGCCCTGACGGTTTGGTTTTGCATCCCCAGTCTCCGAAGGATTTCATTACGGCTGAGTCCTGTATCATAGAGTGTGATGATCTGGCTTTCTGAGATAGCCTCTGTGCGCTCCTCAACTGCAAAGCAATCAAGATAATATGCATCCTTGATGATGCTGCAAAATGGTGACTTTTTCATCCCATGTTCAGAGAGGATCTCTTCCTGATGTGTTTTCCTGCTCATTTCAGCGGGAGTTGGATCCCTTTTGAGATATGCTTTGACATACTCCTTATTGGCACTCAAAATAACCATTTGCTCAGCGGAAATTCGGTTCTCAAAACCACTTTTCAGAATGGACAGGACACGCTCAAGCCGCTGTATGCCATTAAGAAGAGCATCAACATCAACACAGTGGGTAATGATGTGTCTTGGGTGCACTTCTGCTGAGAATTTGGCGCCGACGATTGTCGTATTCGGTGTTTCAGAACCATTTGCAAGAATAGCCCCCATTCGGTTGCTTTTGGCCACAACATCCTTGTAATGAAGTGACACCAATGGCTTGAACAGCCTTCGCTCTTCCGTCCAATAGCGTCGGACACCATCAAGGGAGGTAATCAGCCGTTCGATATCGGAAGCATCAACACTCCCATTCCTAGGCAGTGTTGCTGCCCCAGGTTTGGATGGATTGGGAGCCTGATTGAATTTCCCCTTCATTTCAAGCACCTTGTTCATCGCTTTTCCTCCACCAGGATACGTGAAACCCGACTCTTTGAGACTTTGGAGAGAATCTCAATGTCACGTACCGAGAATCCCAATGTCTGGAGTTCCTTATATCCCCCTGAGAAAGTGGGTAGCGTTTGCTTGAACAATCGTGCAAGGTAGTCAAACTCATCGTTCGGATTACTGAAAGCGATAGCCGTCTTGATAAGGTTCTTCAATTCCCCTGGATACGGGATGGGATCCAATAATGCTATGATTTTCCTGAACAGCCGAATATTCCTGCCCTGGAACTTGAATTGCTGCAGCAAACTCTCAAGCATGATATCAGCAATCTCCTGCAAATCCTCCCTGGTATACCGGTTGAAGTCGATTACATTATCAAACCTACGGATCAGAGCACGATCGAACGAGGCAAACAAATTTGTCGTAGCAAGCAAGACAATCCTATTGTTAAGGGTATCAAGCCCCTTCAGTACAGCGGAGGTTGCCCTTCCCATCTCCCTGAGGTCATTGGTATTGGTTCTATCGAGTGCTATGGAGTCAAGTTCATCAAAAAGGATGATGATTTGCTCAGGATAGGGAACCTCATTGATTTCAGTAAACAATTGGGCAATATTCTTTGATGTCTGACCCATTTTGCTGTCTACCAATACATCAAAATCCACCACATAGAGCTGACGATTGAGAATCCTTGCCATTTGTTTTGCGCTTTCAGTCTTCCCGGTACCTGGAGCACCTTGGAACAGGAACTTATTGACTCCTGCTCCATAACTCACTGCATTCACGATGCCCATCAGTTCATCTTTGATGCATTCAGGAAGAGGTAACGTGGTAGGAGAAGCATCGACCTTTCGCAGATAATCCATTTTTCCGTTCAACACCTGAGGGACAAAGGTATTCTTGTCAGAGAGGAGCGCCATGATGTAATCGGCAAGTTCCCCATCTTGCGTCCTATTGAAATCAACCGCGATTGCATACGCTTCATCCCGAAAGGCAGCTTCATTCTTTTCAATGTGGTACTTAATCAGATGTATTACATTCTTCTTTTTCATGACAGTCCAATCCTTCATCATCAAACACAGATGTCCAATCATGGACACATATATAGTATTTTGGGACATATTTTATAAAACTTATATAGTCACTATACTGATCACAGCAAGGGAATACAAGAAGATTCCCATTGCAAACAGGCAAAGTGGCTACACTGGTTTGGATCCGATTATGTTCCTGATTTCCCTACGATACGCTTCTAGCTGCATTATGACTGCAAAGAATCTTTTCAGCTGTACTTACCCACCAACTCCACAAAGGCAACGTCCAGAAGCTTCTGCCTGCGAACCTGCCCCTCCTTGTCCTTGGTTATCATGACAAGTTCCTGCCAGCCTGAAGGCCCAACCGGGATGAGCATGATACCCTCAGGACCAAGCTGTGCTACCAGTTCCGGGGGAATGGTTTTGGGTGCTGCAGTCACCATGATGCGGTCATAGGGGGCATGTTCCGTCCAGCCTAGGCTTCCGTCACCCAGTTTGTACTGGATGGTGTGATACCCAAGTGCGGCAAGCCGCTCTCTGGCTTGGGACTGGAGCTCAGCATGCAGCTCAACGGTAAAGACTTCGTGGGAGAACTTGGCAAGGAATGCCGTCTGATACCCACTTCCTGTCCCGATTTCCAGCACCTTGTGGGTCTTGTTGAGCTGGAGCTGCTCGGTCATGTACAGGACAAGGCTTGGCTGGCTGATGGTCTGTCCCATGGCGATGGGCAAGGGTCTGTCGAGCTTTGCAAACGTTTTGTACGCGCTGTCCACAAAGAGGGATCGGTCAAGAGAAGCGAAGAAGTGGAGCAAAGCTTCATCCATGCTTTCAGCATAGCCTCAGATCGGCAGCTTTGAAAGAGAAGGATAGGAGAGAGCGGACCAGAGGAATTTGAGAGAAAAGAATAGAAGAGAGAGATGAAGAGAGAGAGAGAAGAAAAACAAGCAGGACACAGATACCAAGGGCACCTGTGTCCTGCTGATGAACTTGTGAACTTAGTGACGCACAACACCCAGTCGGGCCGGCTGCTTTCTCAGATAGACCACAAACGCAAGGGTAGCTGCAACTGCCGCCGCGATGCCGATGGGATAGCTGATGGTGGTCGGGAGGGAGAACCCTTCGGGAGCCTGCAGGATGTAGGTGGTGACCACCGCAGTCATGAAGGCTGCGGGTACGCTGGCCATCAGGTGGGAGCGCTTCTCCTCATGCAGATAGACAGCACCAGTCCAGAGAACGATGGTTGCCAAGGTCTGGTTCGACCAGGCGAAGTATCTCCAGATGATGGTGAAGTCGATGAAGTTGAGGGCAAATCCGATGCCCAGGATGGGAATTGCCAGGAGCAAGCGATTTTTGACGCCCTTCTGCTCGATCGAGAACATATCGCCCAGGATCAGGCGGGTGCTGCGGAAGGCAGTATCACCGCTGGTTATCGGGCAAGCAATGACACCCAGCATGGCCAACACACCGCCAATGGGACCAAGCAGGCCCATGGAGATCTTGTTGACCACCAAGCCTGCTCCACCCTGACCCAGTACTTCATTCAGACCGGCAATGCCGTTGGGGAAGAAAGCCATGGCTGCTGCTGCCCATACCAGAGCTACCATACCCTCACCTACCATGGCGCCGTAGAAGACCTTGCGGCCATAGGACTCATTGCTCAAGCAACGAGCCATGAGCGGCGACTGGGTGGAGTGGAACCCGCTGATGGCTCCGCATGCGATGGTGATGAAGAGAATCGGCCAGATGGGCATGCCGGTCGGGTGCATGTTGACGAACGCAATATTGGGAATCGGGGCCTTGGTGACCACCAGCATGAAACCGACGCCAACTGCCATGATCAGGAGCACGATGCCAAACACGGGGTAGAAGCGGGCAATGACCTTATCGACGGGAAGCACCGTTGCAATGAAATAGTAGACAAGAATCACGACAACCCAGAAGAACTTGTTGGCAAAGATGCCGGAAAAGCCCAGATTGGCGAGAAGGCCTGCAGGACCTGCCATAAACACGGTTCCCACCAAAACAAGAAGCACGACGGAGAATACCCTCATGACTTGGCGCATCCCGTTTCCAAGGTACATCCCCACCACTTCGGGAATGCTCTTTCCGTCATGGCGCATGCTCATCATACCCGAGAGGTAGTCATGCACCCCGCCTGCAAAAATGGTTCCGAAAACGATCCAGAGGAAGGCAGCCGGTCCGAACAGCGCCCCCATGACAGCCCCGAAGATCGGGCCCAAGCCGGCGATATTCAGGAACTGGATCAGAAAGATCTTTCCCCAGGTCATGGGGACATAGTCGACCCCGTCCTCGAGGGCGACTGCGGGGGTGATACGCTTGGTATCAATACCGAACACCCGCTCGACCACTACACCGTAGGTGAAATACCCTACTACCAGCAACACCAATGACAGCAAGAAACTAGCCATGATTCCTCCTTGACTCCAAAAAGGCAGGGTTATCCCTGCTTTGCAGATTTCGGAGGTACTGTAGCAGAACTTCAAAGAAGGCGTGTGCTCAACTGCATGAGATGTCAAATTTCCTACATGAGTGGAAGAACAAGACCGAGCGTTCGGTTACAAGAGGTGCAAGAACTGTTTCAAAGCAGCCGTGCTGCTTCTGCTGACCGGCACCAAGGTGTCAGAGCCCGTCATCTTGAGACGGTAGGTGGAGTTCACCCACAACTGAACCGACTCTATGCAGTCAAGGTTGACCAGATACGACCGATGGCAGGGAAAGAAGCGGGAGGAAGGCAGGATCTCCTGCAGCTCATGCATGCTGTACGCCGTGGAGAAGAGGCCGTCCTTGGTCATGACCTTGCAACAGCGTCCGCTTGCTTCGGCATAGATGATCTCATCAATGCGGATGGGGATGATCTTGTCACCCTGGTAGAGGGCGATGCGGCATGGTTGGCGTCCCTCCTGCAGGGAGGAGATGAGCCTGAGCAGGCGTTCCTGCCCATCCTGGGGATGAGCGTCATCCAGCTGCATATGGATGCGCTTGAGGACCATGTCAAGCCGCTCCTTGCGCACCGGCTTGAGGATGTAGTCGATGGCGTGCAATTCAAACGCTTTCACCGCATAGGCATCATAGGCGGTGACAAAAACGATGAGTGGGTAGTAATGATTGGCAAGGAACTGCTCCGCAGTCTCAATGCCGGTCAGAGCCGGCATCTGGATGTCAAGAAAGACGATGTCCGGACGCTGGGCCATCGCCTGGGTGAATGCATCCAAGCCATTCTGGGCCTCACCCACCACCACAAGGGATGGGTCGACGGAAAGCAGGCGTTTCAGCTCACGCCGTGCGGGAGCCTCATCATCGGCTATCAGGACTCGGTGTTGCATGGGATTCTCAGCCATACCTTTGTCCCCTCCCCCACCTTGGATTCAATCTTCAGACCATACTCGCTTCCGTACAGATTGATGAGTCGTTGATGCACATTGTCCAGCCCGTGTGATTCACCATAGATGGTGGCAAGCACGGTTTCATCCATCCCCACCCCGTTGTCAGCTATGCAGATGGAAGCTTCCTCATCCTTGATGCTCGCAGAGATGATGACACTGCCTGGGTGAAGGCTCTTCTGCAAGCCGTGCTTGACGGCATTCTCCACCAAGGGTTGGAGGATGAGCGGGGGGATGAGAAAGGAGGTGTCACCCTCTATCTCATACCGTACGGCAATCTTGTCCCCGAAGCGGGCTTGCTCGATCGCCATATAGGCGTTGATGTTCTCAAACTCCGACTCCAAGGTGATGAAATCCTTGGCCAGCTGCAAGCGGCTTCGGTAGTAGTCGCTGAGGTTCAGGAGCAGGTCTTTCGCTTTCTCATGGTCCTCGCTGATCAGCGAGGAGATGGTGTTCATGGCATTGAACAGGAAGTGCGGGTTGATCTGGCTTTGCAGGGCTCGCAGGCGAGCCTTGCTCAGCAGCTGCTCGCGCTTGTCGAGCTGGCTCAACTCAATCTGGAGGGACAAGAGGCTTGCCAAACCTTTTGCAACCTCGATATCAACCTCGCTGATGGCATTCTCACGCTCGCGGTAGAGTTTCAAGGCTCCGATGGGAGTGTCAGAGTGCATCAAGGGGACAATGACTGCCGACTTGAGGGGACAGTCGGAATGGGAGCATTCGATGTCCGCTTTCGAGTGCGCCACTTGCACCGTGCCTTCGAGGATGGCTGTCCGTGTCATTTCGGTCTGGATCGGCATGCCACTCTTATGGTGGTCTTCCCCGATTCCTACATGCGCAAGGATCTTCTCTCGGTCGGTGAAGGCTACGGCTGCGATGGAGAGCTCGGCCTTGATGACCTGTGCTGTCTTGAGAGCTTGTTCTTCAGTGTAGCCCTTGCGGAAGAAGGGCAAGGTGGTACCGGCTATTTCCAGGACTTTCTGCGACTGCCGGGCAGCTATCTTTTCCTCTTCCCGCAAGAGGGTCTCGCTGATGGCGATGAACATGCCGATGCCCAA
This sequence comes from uncultured Sphaerochaeta sp., assembly GCF_963667405.1. Classification (NCBI taxonomy): domain Bacteria; kingdom Pseudomonadati; phylum Spirochaetota; class Spirochaetia; order Spirochaetales; family Sphaerochaetaceae; genus Sphaerochaeta; species uncultured Sphaerochaeta sp. The sequence goes on from NZ_OY763408.1 coordinate 2,548,897, forward strand.
GGCGTTGCCTACGATCATGGGAAGGCCGATGAGTGTCACCAGCTGTACTGCCTGGGGATAGGGTTTTGCCACCAGAAGGATGATGATCATCTGCAGCACTTCTGCAATGGCTCCGCTTGCCATGCCAAAGAGCCATTTCTGCTTGGATCTGATAAATGCACGATGCAGTAATGCAGCAAGACATCCTTCCACGATGGTGGAGAGCATGCAGGCCAGGGAGGTGAAGCCTCCGATGTCTATGGCCCATCGGTGGATGCCCGCCAGAAATGCCGAGGCCACCCCCACCACGGGTCCTCCGATGAGACCTCCGACAAACACCCCGACGATACGGGAGTTTGCAAGCGCTCCTTGCACGGGTATTCCGGTATAGGTCCCAAGAATGCCCATGCCTCCGAAGTAGGCGATGAGCAGCAGGTAGCTGTAGAATTTCTTGTGTGCTTGCAGGACAATCTTGCGAAAGAGGCGCACTCTGAAGAGAATGAGGGCAAAGACGACGATCAAGCCACCCTGACTGATCAGGCTGAGCAACAATCCCCATTCACCATCGGTAATCCACATAATGGGATAAGTCTATCCTTGCATGGGGGCAAAATCAAGGAGTATGTCGCTTGACAGCGGATGCTGGCTGCCGTACAACAAATCAGGCAGGGGGGAGAAAGGCTATGCAAGAAGCAGCAGGCAAGCAGAAACGCAATCTCTACCGGTTCATGGGAGTCAGTTCGGTAGTAGCAGCACTGCTGCTCAGCGTAGCTGACTATCTGTTGGAATTCCACAAGGAGTATGGGCTCTCCACTTCCATTGTGGAGCCGATATGGCTTGAGATGAGTCCCTGGAGGTTCTCGCTCTCCATCTACCTCTGCATGTTCATGATTCCCTTCTACCTCTTGGGCTTTTGGTTGCTCTACAAGGCGGTGAGCAAGACGAACAAGACCTTGGCCCTTGTGCTCTTTGTGCTCTTCTCCTACGGGGTGGTGATGGGGTCCCCCTTCATCCATGGGGTGATGGGGCTCAACTCCGTCATCTATGCGTTCCTGTTCAACCAAGGGGTCAGCCACGAGTTGTTGGTGGACCTGATTGAAGGCACCCTCTTTCCTACGATCCTTCCGGTCTTTCTTGTCCACTATCTGATCACCTGGGTAGTAGCTCCCATCCTGTTGTTCCTCCACATCATCCGTGGCAAGTCGGTCTTCAAGCGATGGACAGCCTTTCTCAATCCGTTTGTGTTTCTCATGATTGGGGTGGTGGGCCTCAAGCTGTTCCCCCCGCTCTTTGCCTATTTGGTACCGGGTGCGATCAACAAGGGCAATGTTGCAATGTTTGCCTTGGCTACAGTGAGCATGTGGGATGGGGATGAAAAGGTAACAGCCTCATAGGAAAGAGGAAAGCAACACTGGTTTCGATACGCGAGATGTTTCTGAACCAGGAAAGGCAATAATCTCCCAATCTTGAAAATCCTGTAGTTCCCTACACCTATGCCTGCAGATAAGAATCTTTGACAGAGCGCTCCATTGCATCAAGCTCTTCATCTGTCAGAAAATCAAAATGCGATGCCCTCTTTCGCGCGGAAAGCTTGCCATTACCTTGCAGGCACAACTGGATGAACAGATCAATCAGTCGGTCCGGCATATCGATGATATCCTGAATCGCCTTCTTGGTTGCATCATAGTTGGCAAGAAAATCCAGTTCCTGGACTAGTTCCTCTTCTATTGTTCTCCGTACGAACTCGGATAAGGCTTCTGCCTGGGCTGTCATATCCATTGATGAGTACCAGGGTGCGCTCTCACCCTCTACCGTCATGCTCCCCATTTCATCCAGCTGGTAATCGATTACCTGCAGCAGGGGTTTGGAAAAAGCTTCCAACGATCCATCATACTCTTCTGGAGACTTCAGCATGACAGCTGATATGGGAAACATGAGTCCGCGTGGCACCATCTGCTGCAGTGCAAGGATGTTATGGATCAGGAATCGATGGATTCGTCCGTTTCCATCCTCGAACGGGTGCAGGAACACAAAACCATAGGCTATCACCGCGGCGTGGATTACAGGGGGAATCCCCCCTGTTTTCATTCTGTCATGGCAAGCGAGCAAACCCTCCATCAGACTTGGCAGATCCTCAGGTTTTGGGCAAACATACTGGATAAGCTCTTTCTGATACCCAACCGTCTGACCAACATAGTTTTGAGTTACCCGATAGTCGCTATCAGCAAAACGTGGGTCAACAATCCGGTTCTGCAGCTCGATCAGTCTACTTTTTTCACAAAAGTCCTCTTGTTCTGCAAGCTCCAGGGATGCAATGAATTTTTCTGTGCGTGAAGCATTGCTCTTTACCTGTTCAATCTCAAAAGAGGATTTCGTTTCTTTCTTGTAGAGATAGCTCAGTGCCCGGCGAAGCAATTGCGGAGGATAGGCCGTAACAATTTCCTCACACCGCTTTTGCAGGACTGCGGAATCCAATTCCAAGAGCTTCTCAGTCTTCCTGACAACAGGGCAAAAAGACCGAAAGCCAAGAAGATTGTTCACTATGCGATGGCGTGGAGATCGTTCTCCGTTCTGAACAGTGAAATAATCGTTGGTTTCCAACGCGTCAACATAATTGCCAGTGGTCATGTCATCAATAGGCAGTTGGTTTTCTGTCAGGAACTCATAGAAAAACCAAATCCTCCGGGCATATTTACCGGTGGGCTTGGTTTTGATGTACTCTATGAGAGCATCAGAACCTACCTTTTCAAAAATTCTTGCCAGCAATGCAAGATTAATCCCATCATACTTCAGCGCGAACTCGAGATGGTCGCCAATCGTATCTCCGGGCCAATATTGGCTCCTGAACACTTCGTATATATAACCGTCCTGTATCTTTGAAAAATACATTCCTGTTGTGGAAACCAACGATCGGTGCCAGTTGGGTATGCCTACGATTCCGAGTTTTTCAAGAAGAAATGCGTACCCCGCCGGTCGATGATCAGAAACGTGTATTCCCATGGCAAAACCTCATAAAAGTTGTTTCATAGTGTAAATATAGATATAAAACACCCCTTTGTCAACAAATAGTATTACTTATAAGCATATTTCTGCAATTCTAATTATGATTATAAGGAAAATGATTATTGAGCACATGCTGTCTGTAAAAATGCAGAGAGTACTGCCAATTCGATTACTTAGCTGTATAAAAAACCCAAAAGTATGATATTTCCCATTACATGAATCAAAGAAGAATCTCTAGGTAGGTCTGAATTTTTGACGTAACCCGAAGCCTTTTTGCATACTGCATCAATCGGGAAATATTTTTGTCACGCGAGCCTGCATACATTCTCATCGCCTCATTCAACACCTGTATATCCGCCTTGTGGCGGGTCCTGGCCATATCACAGAGCGTTCGCTCGATGTCGTATACCTTGAGGGAGTTTCCACTTGGTGAGGGTAGTGTCATGATTCCCAACAGGTACGTCTCTTCGCTGGTAACTTTAGCCATAACTCCTCGCTTAAGAACATTCCCTGGGTTGTATCCGAAAGGAAACGTCATGGTATATCGAGCAGGTGTGCGGTCGGTCATCGCATGGAGATACAAGGCTGTCTCATGGGAAAAAATTCCTCTTGAGAATCGTAATTGGAGAAGATACAACTCATCTTCCCAGGTCTCCGGAAGGGTATATATCCCCCGTTCAACTCGGACAAGCTGTCCAGAGTGTACCAGGGAGGTGAGGCTTCGCCTTGGAATACCGGCTTGTGTTACCTGGGTACTCGTGATGACTCCATTTTGTGTTTCAGCCATACGGAGAATCTTGGTTTCATCCTCTGTCTTTGGTTGTCTGCTCTGTACATTCATGCTATATACAATAGCATTATTTAGCATGCTTGTACAATTCTACTTCTCATTACGTCCTTCGTGTTGCTTATCCTCGCATGCTTGCAATATTCCTGAGCAAACCTTCTCACCTTCTCATTGCTGACACACAAAAGAATGGTATGCCTCTCAAGACATCGCCTTCCAGTTCCCCGCCCGTTGTTCTCCCACATCATCTTCGACATGGCTTCAAGCGGTGGACAGCCTTTCTCAATCCGTTTGTGTTTCTCATGATTGGTGTGGTGGGCCTCAAGCTGTTTCCCCCACTCTTTGCCTATCTGGCTGTGGGAGTGATCAACAAGGGCAATGCTGCCATGTTTGCCTTGGCTGCAGTGAGCATGTGGGATGGGGAGATTGTTTGAAAAGGGGATCTCTCATGGAAAGGCCACAAGAAGCTGCTTGCATTGGCAATGTCCGCACCTTCTTCTTGTATTTCATTGGTCATCAACAAGGTCTTGGGCAAGATAATACCCTTTTTGCGGTCCTGTTTCTCCGGAAGGAACCAAGAAACCTGCCTGAAGAAGTTGCTGGATATCTCTTGAAGCTGCAGCAGGGGAACACTTATTCATTTTTGCCCACTTGTCAGTCGACAGTTTCCCTTCGAGCGATCCATCGGCAAGCTTGAACAACATCGTTATTTGTCGGGAGTTATAGAGGGAAGGATCGAGGCTCATCATGAATCGGGTAAGCTTCATACTCTTTTGAAACTGATCCAAAGCTTCCTGTTTGGCTTTGATTGCAAGCTCAATAGTCCAGGTAAGCCAGCTGGTCAGATCCAATGATGTTGCTTGGGCACTCTGTTCCTGCAGCAGATGATAGTACTCATTGCGATATTTCAAGATCAAGGCAGACATGCTGCAATCCCGGTATGTCTGGTGGAATCCCTTTGAAAGGATATAATCTGAAATAGCCCTGGAGATTCTCCCATTTCCATCCTCAAATGGATGTATGCAGAGAAACCAAAAAGCTGCGATGGCTCCTTTCACCAGAGGCTTCGTCTCATTCTCTGTATTGATGAACTCGATCAGCTTCTCCATCTCTTGGGATATCCTTTCTACAGGGAGTCCCTCATAGATGCTCTCTGAATTCCTACCCCGTGTGTTGGTGATGTACACAGGACCTTGCCGATATGAACCGATATGCTTGGGCTTACGTCCGGCCAGTGAGGAGAAGAGAAGCGAATGCCATTCCATGATTCTATCTATAGTCAAAGGCTCGAGGTTTCCTGTCGCATCAAACACAAGCATTGAGATGCTCTCAGCATACTGGTCATGCTTTGCTTTTGTTTTAAAAGTGATATCGAGTCGTTTGCAAATCGATGAGTACACCGATTCGTAGGAGATTTTTTCAGCTTCGATCGCCAAACTCGCATGTATTTCATCTGCAAGAGCACGAGCATGCATTCTCCCTCTCAGATCAGGATCAATGATGGAGAAAACCGTATCGGTTGAAATCTTCTGCATTTCATAGGCTCTATAGTGCCTGTCCACTACCGCTTTGTCGTAGGTATACATCGGCCAATCAGGATTGTTCCAAATATATGGCATCTTCTTACACCTCCTGTTTCAAGCAAGCTGCACCTACCAAACCTGAGCCCTCATATAGGAAGGGAAGCACTGAGATTCTCCCATTATGCTTCATATATGAGGGAGTAGATAGATACCCATTCACATTTGATGGGATACATGTCGTTTTGCATTTCTTTCTCTGCATGTCTTCAAGCAACACAATGACCCGATTCATCGGAACAGAGGCTTATGGACAATCACTCAGTGCTTTGCCTTGTCTTTACTGAAGTGATTCTCTAAAGCTTCCACTGACAATTGTCTCGGGGAGTACTGCATCCCAAAGTTTCATCCGCATGCCATAGCTGTCTTCACTGACCAATCGTTGCACCAATTGCCGTACAAAGTCCTTATCGCCACATCTCCGTGCAAACTCAGTGAATTTGGCAACCCCATCGTCTGCATAGACCTGCCCAAACTCATAGGCAAGGTTCTGTGAGCTAGCAAAGGCTGCTTCATCAGTTTCATAGAACAATGCCATCAGTTCGAGACCACAGCTGGCATCCATTGCCGCAGGGTCAAGCATATCCAAGGCCCTGCGAAGCATGTCGAGAGTCAGCTCTTCACCCAGATCATCATGCTGCACGGAGTGGAGGGTTTCCTTGAACAAGGCGATGTTCTCTGCTGTTGTGGAAATCAGGGAAGTCACCAACAGCTCTGCAGACCGTGAGGTAAGTACAAGCGTGAGCAGAGCATCTGCCAATTGCTCGGGTTTCAAGGTTATCAAGAGTGCACGAGCGCGGTTGTAGTCTTCGATCGTCTCAATCATTGCTGAGCCTCCTGCTTGTCCAATGCAGCTTGCTTTCGCAGTTGTGTCTTTCTGGACTTCTCCAAGCGCTCCTCATACATCAGTTGCACCCATTCGTATACCGGAAGTTTCCACTGTTGCTGCTTGCTGGGAATATTCCTGATCAGGCTCTTGGGATTGAGCCCCATCTCCTTGGCTTTCCGGATATCCTCATCGCTGAGCTTGCACTTGCTCTTTGCTTCCTTCCATTGTTGTTCTGAACCCGGCATTTCATCCCCCCAGTGAAAGTACCAGAAGAACGAGAAGTATTGAAGCCAAAAAACATAGTGGCACTATCAAAAGTATGCGTTCAGACAGAGGACTGCTCAGTGAGTTGCCAGATACGCAGCAGTTCTCAACCGGGCGTTCTCCACGAGGTTCTGGGCGTACAGCGAAATGTCAAACGAATGATAGACCCCTTTGGGGAGGAACGCGCTGGAAGCTAGCTGGGGAAGCTTTCCTTCCACTGTCGAACAGGTTACCACTGAGCGGTTGAGATCCAGTGTGGCGTCAGCAAATTCTGGCACAAGAATCAGTTTTCCTGCTTGGTCAAGCAACGCAGAACCCAGATTCTCTTCCGCTTGTGCAGGTTCTTCACCCCGTGTCCAGCTGATCGGGTTGATGACCAATGCATCCTTGTGAATCAGAGGATTAGGCTCAACAACTCCTGGAGCTTCCGTATTGTATGAAATGATGACGCCCGTATCATCAGACCCAGTTGCAAACTTCAGAAATGGATGTTCCGCGAGAAAGTCAGAGGTGATGGAGCAACCGATGCAATACGCGGCAATCATCCGGTCGTACACCTCGGGGTGTGCCTCCATATAGGTGGCAAGCAACAGCCTCAGGACATCGGAACCTTGGGAGTGGCCGACAAGGATGAACGGCCGCTGGTTGTTATAGTGCTTGATGAAGTAGTCGAAGGAAGCAAGCGCATCTTCCAAGGGAGCTTGCTCAAGCAGAACATCCCGCTCTTCAAACGGCAGTGCGAGTATGGAAGCGGCATCACCTTGCCTATAGATGGGGGCATACACTGCCCCAACCTGTTCAAAGACAGCTGCCTCAAGCAGATATGCCATGCCGGCCGAACTGCGAAGCTGTGCATCATCCCGTGTTGAATACAGCGGGGCTGTTGCATCGGGACGAGCATATACTGTGGGATAGAGGTAAAACACATCAACATCCGCATTCCCTGCTTGAGGGAGTGCGAGCCATTGCGATGTGTCTGCATAGGGATTCTGCTCTCCTGCCTGTGTTGAAGTGCACCTCAGAAGGCTTGCAAGCACAATGAAAAGCCAGAGAAGGGAAATACATCGTTTCATTCCAAGTACCTCACGGCACAGTGTATGGCTCCATTTTTCCCTTTGGCAAGGAGCGCAACCCAGCATCATTCCAACTTTATTCATAAAGTACGGAAAAACCAACAATTACCCCAGATGGGCAGGTACGTCACATCCAAAGCATTGCTGTTCGCCTGTCCAAAGCAGCTTCGCTTTCCGGCTTGTTCAAATGGTGAACAGCTTTCCCTCGGGGATATGCGTCTCCAAGAAGAATCGGAACGCCTTCTCCCCCGCCCCTCTGAACATGAGGCTGTTGATGGGCTCTTGGATGAACTGGATCTGCAAATCCACTTCACGGGCAAGATTCGAAAGTCCTCTGCACGTCTGGCGGATGGTCTGGGACATGAACGGAAACAGCTTCCAGTTGTTTCCCCCAAGCATGATCTTGCTTGGATTCATGATATCGAACAACTCGGCGAGCACCTCACCGATCTTCTCGGCAGAGTAGAGAACACGCTCAGCGACCTCTTTCTCTCTCTCCACCCGCTCAAGCAGATGTTCGGAGTAGGCCAGCGACCCAATCTTCTGCAACAGAGGATACTCGTCCAGATCACGGGCAATTGCAGCCAAAGGCACCACGGTACGCATACAGCCGACATTGCCGCACTTGCTGCACTTGCGGTCCACCCCATTGAGCTTCAGATGTCCCAGCTCCCCTGCAAACCCATTTGATCCGCAGTAGAGCTTCCCGTGGATGATGACCCCAAGCCCGATACCTTGGGTAAAGAAGACAAACAGCTCGTTTGAATCCTCATTCCTTGAGGCATCCTGCTGGCTGAAAACCGCCAGGTTGGCGTCATTCTCAATGAGTATGGGCAGTTCATGGAAGACAGAACGCAGATGCATTGTAAGGTTCACCCGTTCCAACAGCGGGTTGGAAGCCTGCAGGAGGGTACCAGTCCTCTCATTGTAGACGGCGGAAACGCCGACACTCAGGCAGTACAGCCGTCCCGAGAAGTCTGAGACCAGTGTCTCATAACACGTACGGATGGCCCCCATCAGATTCTCGAGGCTGGTGTTCTCCTCCAGCTTGCAGGTATGATAGCGCTTCACCGTGTTGGAGAGGTCGACCAGAGCCATGGCGATATACTCGGTATGGTGCATATCCAACACCAGTGAGTAGGCATAGTCAGGAACAAACTCAATCGCTTGGGCCTTGCGGCCACCGGTGGCAATGGACTTATCGACGTAACGGGCCAACCCAGCATCCACAAGCTGGTTGCAGATGCTTGATACGGAAGCAAACGTCAACTCCACCTCAGAAGCAAGCTGCCGCTTGATCATAGGGCTGTTTGCCCTCAGTGAGGTATATACTTTCAAGAGATTCGACAACCGTACATCGGTGGTTGTGGCTACCGTCATCATAGTGTTCCCTTCTTGTCCCAGAGCATAACAAACCAACTGGCCATACGCAAGTTCAGAGGCCGAGCAACTGCGCCGCAGTACCGTAGAAGATGGCCTCAAGGTCCTCATCCCGCACATTCAGGAACCGGAGAATCCTATGCTGTTCCTCCAGGTAGGGCATCGAGAAGCCACGGGGAAGCCATGAGGAGTCAGTGGCAAAGAGAATCCTGGATGGTCCTACCGTTTCCAAGAACTTCCTGATCACATCCTCAAGCGTCAGCTGATAGGGCATCCAGCGTATCCACTGGTTGCTCCCCGACGTGTCGACATACACATTCGGCCGAGTCCAGCAGAGCTGCAGCAAATCGCCCATATGGGTACATCCGAAGTGCGGCACCACAAACTTCACCTCAGGAAAATCGAGGGAGATCTTTGCCAGGCGCAGCGGGCTGATATTGGTTGCCACCGGGATTCCTCCGGCCGCACCCAAGAGCCCGAAATGCAGAAGCACCGGTACATCATACGCCTTGCAGACCTCCCAGAGAGGATAGTACTTCTCGTCATCAATCGGGGTATCAATCTCAGGGGTGAGCAGCTTGTAGCCCTTGAGCCCGAGATCGCGAAATGCATGCTCCAGCTGATCGGCTGAGTCGGGGGCATCGGGACTCTGATGGGCAAAACCCAAGAAGCGGTCAGGAGCTGCCCCAACAATCTTTGCCAGCCGCTCGTTGCCTCCTCCCGACACCCAGACAACCTTTTCCACGCCCTTTGCATCCAGGTCTTTCAGATAGAGCTCAACCATCTGCCGGTCATCCAGAGGTTCCTCAGGCTTGGGGAAGTTGAACGCCTGGCGCCAGATTTCCCCATAGTTTCTGCTGGTTGTCTGGGAAAACTGTACTTTCTTCTCGTTAGGATAGTCGGGAAACCACTCGCCCTGTACCGGGAAATGACAATGAAAGTCCAATATCTTCAGGTTCTGGATCATAGAGAGCTACTCCTTACTCTTTCACACCGGTCAGGGCGATGCCCTGCACGATCTGTCGTTGGAAGATGAGGAAGACGATGAAGACGGGCAGCGTAGCAACGCTTGCTCCGGTCATGACCATCTCCCACTGTGTCTGGAACTCACCGTTGAAGAACGAAAGCCCGATGGGCAGGGTATACCGCTCGATCTTGTTGACGACGATCAAGGGCCAGAGGAAAGCATTCCAGTTGCCGATGAAGGTGAATATCGCCAAAGCAGAGAGAGCGGGCTTGACCAAGGGAATTGCAATCTGGGAGAAAATCCTGAACTCGGGGAGGCCGTCAATACGCCCTGCATCCAGCAGGTCATTGGGAACCCCTTCAAAGAAGGATTTCATCAGGAAGGTGCCGAAGCCGCTCATCAAGCCGGGAAACAGGATGCCCCAGTAGGTATCGAGCCAATTGAAGTTGTTGGACATGATGAACCAGGGAATGACCAGCATCTCGGTGGGAATCATCATGGTGGAGAGGATGAGCAGGAAGATGAGCTTCTTGCCCCTGAACTCATACTTGCTCAACGTAAAGCCTACCAGTGAGTCAAAGAACAGCACCGAAAGGGTGACCACCAGGCCGACGATCATGGAGTTGGTGAACCAGTAGGGGAAGTTCCCGCTGGAGAGCAGCCTGAGATAGTTCCTGAAGGACGGGTTGTCAGGAATGAGGGAGAGACTGTAGACCTCAGCCCCACTCTTCAGGGACGTGGCAAGCATCCAGATGAACGGGAACAGCATAGCCAGGCCGAAGAGAAACAACAGCACGTGCCGGAGGATTGTATTAAGCAGTTTCTTATTTCTCATCGCGGGTCACCACCATCTGGATAAGCGTTACGACCAGGATCAAGGTGAAGAGAATGACCGTCATGGCTGCGGCATACCCCATCTTGAAACTCTTGAACGCGTTGTCATAAATGTAGAGAACCAAGGGTTTTGTTGAGTTGAGCGGACCGCCCTCCCCTTGGTAGGTCATGTTCATGACCTGGGTGAAGATTCTCAGGTACCTGATCGTACCGGTAATCAGCAGGAACACCACGGTAGGCTTGAGCTGGGGAAGCGTGATGCGCACAAGCACCTGCCGCTCATTCGCCCCATCAATACGCGCAGCCTCGAACAAGGACGGGGAAATTGCCTTGATGCCGGCAAGGAAGATGATCATCTGAAAGCCGAGGTCAGCCCAGATGGTGGTTGCCAGGATGGAGGGCAAGGCTTGTGTCTTGCTGGACAGGAATGACAAGGTAGGCAGGCCCAGCGAAGAGAGCAGGTTGTTGAACACCCCGATGGGAACCGGCTGGTAGAGCCAGCGCCATACCCAGGCTACAGCAACCATGCTGGTGATGTAGGGAATGAAGTACATTGCCTTGTACAGTCCGTCCCCAATTTTCACACGATCGATCTGATAGGCAAGGATGAATCCGAGCAAGAGGCTGATGGGCAGTCCCCAAACGACGTACTTGATCGTATTTCTCAGCGTAATCCAGAACACCGAATCACCAAAGAGTTCCAAATAGTTCTTCAAACCCACCAAATGCATCTCTGTCGACACAATATCCCAGTCGGTAAAGGAGAGATAGAACGCAAAGAGCGTCGGATAAAACCGGATTACGACATAGAACAGAATCGGAACAGCAAGAAATACATACGCCCAGAACTGCTTGTTCCGTTCAACCGAATACTTGGGACGACTGGCCATGGCTCACCTCACTCAACACAAACACAGAATACCTTCCAGGTAGCAATCATCACTGATGGCAACCTGGAAGGCAACACTCAAAGATTACTTTGCATAGTAGGCATCAATCACCTTCTGCTCTTCAGCAGCAGCCTGATCAACAGCCTGTTTCGGACTCTTTCCGTTCAGGACAACCTCGTCATACGCGTTGATCCACACCATTCTCTGTGCATTTTCGTCGAGGAACTTGGTGGCCTGTGCATACTCCAAGCCCCTGATGAACGGACCGTAGGTAGGATCGTTCTTGAACTCGTCCTTCAGAGCCAAAGCCTTCTTGGCAGGAAGCTCACCGATTGCCGGCAGCCACATGGCCATGACCTCGTCGCTGGTCAGGAACTCAAGGAACTTGATGGAAGCCTCAAGCTGCTTGCCCTGTGTGGTGCTGGTGATGCCATTGGCCCAGAAGGAAGCAAAGTTCGACTTCACCCCGTTCATCTCGGGAAGCTCAGCCACACCATAGTGCAGGGTATCCTTGAGCTTGTTGAAGTTGCCAAGTCTGAACGAACCGTCGATGGTGATACCCATCTTGCCGGCGCTGAATGCGGTGACATCATCAGTCATGTACTGGGGAATGCCAACCTTGTGGACGGTTTCCAGATCGGTGAACCACTTCAGTGCATCATACCCAGCCTGGCTGTTGTAGGTGACTTTCGAGGAGTCGGCATTGTACGGGGATCCACCGAACTGGCGGATCAGGACTTCACGTACGACATGGTGCATCTGTCCGCGCAGCTCAAGAGACATACCGGCCTGCAGGTAGTTGCCGCTCTTGTCGGTCTTGGCAATCTTCTTGGCGAATGCAACCATCTCATCCATGGTCGTGGGAGGGACTTCGGGGTCCAGGCCTGCAGCCTTGAAGAGGTCCTTGTTCCAGAAGAGAGCCAACGAACGGACAGCAGTCGGAAGTGCGTAGTACTTTCCGTCAAACTTGGCTGCTTCCACCAGCGGGAAGAACTCCTGCTCAATGCGGGCGTTCGGGAACACGCTCTCGGGAAGCGGCTGCAAATAGCCACTATCGATGTAGAGGGGCAACCAACCATAGAACAGGTTGATTACGTTCGGGCCCTGCCCGGAAGGAACGGAAGACGCTACCTTGGTGTTGTAGTTCTCATACGGGAAGGTCTGCTGGGTGACTTTGATATCGGGGTTTCGTTCCTCGAACATCACGATCAGCTTGTCCATCAGGTCTTTCTTCGTTTCATAGAAGTACTGCCAGTACACAATCTCCGTCACGTCCTGTTTTGCTGTGTCAGCTTTCACTTCCTGTCCACCTGCTGCAAAGGCAAATGGCAATACCATCAGCAACATCAGCACAATCAACATACTCTTTTTCATCATTTCCTCCTTTTGGATTGATGAGGGATGTCATCCCTTGGTTTGTTATTTCTGAAAGGGCTTGCAAGCTATCCGAAACGCTTGGCTTGCCTTCTCAAAGCGATCGTCATCGAGATCCGGATGCACGAACTGGAGCTTTGGCTCCGTGCCGCTGGCCCTGGCATACAGAAGTTCTCTTCCGTACAGCCGATAGGCCAGTATATCCGCATCCTCTTCACATACCACAGGTTCAATGTCTTGGGCAAACACCCCAAGCAGAATGGTCCGTACCTGCTCGAACAAAACCGACCCTTCATACCAGAACTGCGTGGCAACCGGCTTAACCACAACTTTCTGCACCCCGGTACGGCACAGGTGTTCCAGCAGTTGAGGCCGATAGGCAGCAATGGCAGTCAGACCGGTTGCTAAGCCATTGCCCGAATAGAGGAGATGCTCCCCTACCGATACAGGGTAGACCACATGGCCGCTGTCCTCCGCTCCACACAAAAGCGCATTGTCAAAGAGCCAGCGGTCCCCCACCCCTGTTTGCCGTATCGTCAGATCCGGATACAAGCGTTTCAGGGTTTGCATTGTGTGCGGGTCACTTTCTATGGTAAGCGATACTCCTGACTCAGTTCTGCCGGCATCCTGCAATCGTCGTACCAAGAGCACCAACAGCTCGTCACCGGAAAGCACCCGTACCGTGTCGCTTTCAGGCTCAAGAACCAGCACCATTGCACGGTCGCCGTCACCGTCGACTGCAATGCCGAACTGACGGGTGTTGTCCAGGGACTGTTTCTCAACCATCCGCTTTGCAAGTGCAAGGGGATAGGGGCCTTCCCTCCTGATGGAGGAGATCCCATCCAGCAAGGCTGCTCCGCACCCCTTGTTGATGCTCCCCTCAGAGAGCCCTGCATTGAGTACTTCAGCAAAGAGTCCCAGATTCTGCAACAGCATCTGATACCAACCCGATACGGCTCCGTGCGCACAGTCGAGGGTGATGGAGCAGGAAGCCAGGAACCTCTTCTCCTCCTCGGAAAGATCAGCTGCAACGCACTCGGTCAAAAGCAGAAGCCCGTGTGTATTCACAGGAGGAACCGCTGCAGGGCACATCTGGAAGGTCTCTCCCAAGGAGGAGGCCACAGCCAAAGCCTGAGCCGAAAGCGCATACTCGCCCATCGGTCCTTCGGGATAGAGCTTCTTTCCCCTTACGAAGAACTTTAGTCCGTTGTATGACGCAGGGTTGTGGCTGGCTGTCAGCATGATACCGGGTATCTGCTGGTCCAGGCTGTAGGCAGCCACCGCAGGAGTCGGTACAACACCGAGGTAGTCGACTGCCCATCCTGCTGCGGACAGTGCTCCCAGCAATGCAGGGAGCAGCGGATGACCAGCAGCAGCATCCCTACCGTCCTCCCCCAGACAGATGCGCATTTCAAGTGGATGCAAAACCGTTTTCACCTGCTCAAGGAAAGCCCGTACCATCACAAAGCAGAACAGGGGTGTCAGCTGGTTCTCACTGCGATAACGCACAAGGCAATCGACAGGGGTCACAAAATCAGGCAGGGATACAAGCCCCCTCATGCCATCGGTTCCCGGAAACTTGATCTTGGAAACCCTGAGCACCGATGCGAGCTGCTCTGAGGATGAGTTCTTCAGAAGAGAGATGGCTTTGTCGACATCAAGAGCGAACCTTTGGTGGGTTGTCTGGATCATGGAGAGGAACGATGCAACGGTATGTGCGGGGATACGTTCATCCTGCAACATCTGCTGTACCTGTTCAATCGAGTAGTGCTCGAGCCTTGATCCGTACAAACCCACCATGTGTTTCTGCTCCCTCAGCTCAGCAAGGCTTTTGCCGCAGCAAGATTGTCTTCAACGAAGGTTCTTCTGCTCGGTGCCACGACGTGCTCACCGGGGTTCCATTCGCTGAACCAATAGCCGATGCGTCCGTCGGAGTTGTGGCTGAGCATCAGGTGTTCCCATGCCTTTTCAATCGCTTCAGAGCTCTTGTGATGCTGGTCACAGTCAATCAGGGTGTCGCGAACTTCCACGGTTGCATCCCAGATGGGCTTGGCAGCCCCTTCGGTGAAGGTTTCGATCTTGGTATTGCCCAGATAGTCAGGAAGGGAGATTTCCATGTCAGCGGGCATGCTGGCCAGGGTTTCGCTGATGAAAGCAGGCTGGATGCAATCGAGCTTGGAGAGTTTGGAGAGGAACTCATCCATGACGGCGAAGGTTCCTTCAAATCCGCTGTTGAACTTGTCGATGAAGATGGTCTCGCCGTCGCGCTTGAAGAGCAGCAACCCGCCGGGATGATCCTTGGCAAACTGCTTGACGCCTTCAATGACGGTATCCACGGGAACCTGGCCTTTCATCATCAGCTTGAGGAATCGTGCAGGGGTATTCGGCAGCTGGTAGACAGCAGGTACGGCTATCAGGGAGCCGCCTTTCTGGAGTCTTACCTTGAAGGGGACATAGGGGTCGTGGGCAAAGCCACCAGCCTTGAGTCCCTTCTCGATCTGGGAGGCAAGGGCGACGAACCATTTGATGCCTTCTTCCTCAAGGACTTCTCCCATTTCTTCGCTATAGGCAAACTCAGGGGGAAGGAAGCCGTCGGTTTCCACCCCGAGGATCTCGCGGTCGATGTCCATGCCTTTGCGCATCTGGCGGGTGAACTCTTCCTTGCGCAGCAGCTGCGGGATCGGGTGGGTATAGGTATAGGTTCCCAGCTCAAAGTTCTTGTTGGCATTTGCCTTGATCTTCCCAAGCAATTCCGGGGCATCGTGCTTGAGCAGTTCTGTGGTGAATCCTGAGAGAAAGCAGTTTGCTTTCAAGTTGTATTTCTCAAAGAGGTCAACCAAGGGTTTGTACCCTTCGTTGATGATGCGCCCTTCATCACCAACCTCTATCTCACATCGTTGCACATTGAAATTGAATGCAAATCCCAGCTGTATCATCGCCGTCTCCTTGTTATTTTATAACTTATTATAATTCGTTTAATAATATTGTCAAATACTTTCTTCTCTTTTTTCCCATATCAGAACTACCGTGTGTTATTGATTGTCAAGAAACAGGTTATCTACACAAGAAAGGTTCCGTGAACAAGGCAAATAAACACTTCCTTTCCTGGGGAGGCGGGGGTTTGGCTTGGTTATCATCCCAAAAAGCCTATACTGGTACAAGGAGACCAAATACTATGCTCAGTATCCTGAATATACTCTCACTTCTGGTCAGTTCGGTGGGGTTCAGTCTCTACTACATCCTTTCGGTCAAGCCTGCACGGATGGAGAGGACAAAAGGGCCGAAGGCCTACCAGCTTGCCGCAAGGTACCGGATGATCTGCACGGTGTATATGGCAATCGCGTTTGTCAATTTCGTGCTGTATCGCTGGCTTCCCCTCTCGTTCGACCCCTTGCCGCTTCGTTTTCCCTGGCCGTATTGGCTGAGCATCGCCATTGCACTGGGTATTGGCATTCCTGCAACCATCCTCATGGTGGTTGCCATCAGGGATGCGGGCAAAGAGACACTTGCACCAGAGAAGGACCATACACTCTATACAGGCATCTATGAGAGCATCAGGCATCCGCAGGCACTGGGAGAGCTCTGTATATGGTATGTTGTTGCCTTGCTGCTGGACTCGCCTTTTCTCCTCTGCATCTCTGTTCTCTACACTCCCCTCTGGATCCTGTGGTGCTTCCTGGAAGAGAAGGATCTGGTAATTCGCTACGGGAAGAGCTATGAGCAGTACCGCTTGAGAACGGGGATGTTCATACCCAAAAGGAGAAAGAGAACGCAACGGTAGGAAGTTTGGCAGTGGTTTTGCGTTTTGAGCTGGAAACTCTAAGAAAGAAAATATTTTGAAAGTGAATAGATATCCAGAAAGGGATGCAAAAGAGAGCATCCCCTTCTGGTATGTATTACCGACAATAGACCTTGACGGTTGACTCGTCGGTTTCCACGTCGACGCTCATCTGCTCAAGTGCTTCCAGGATCTCTCCCATATTCTGGGTGTCGAGAGAGCTGAAATCGAAGGGAAATGCGCTGCCATGCATGGACTCCTGGATCTTGTCCTGGGCTTCCATGGGGATGAGCTTGGATATGTTCAGACCGGCTTTGATCAGGGCAAAGGGAACCTTTACCGAAACCCTCTCTGAGGATTTCCCCTCTTTTGGCTCTACTTGTACATAGAGATACTTCCCCTTGCCATCACTGGGCTTTGTTTCTGTCTGCACTGCTTGCTTTTCCATGGCAGCGAGCAGTTTATCTGCTTCATCCGGGGATAGTTTTCCTTCGGAGAGCAGGCGTAATATTCTCATTCTTTCTTCACTCATAATACTTCTCCTACGTGATGTGAATCTCAATATCTTTTTCTTTCGATCGAAAAGCGAGTTCGGTGCCGATGGTGGCGGAGAGCAGGGATGGCAGTTCCTTCACCAAGGGAAGGTAGGAGCGTGTCTGTTTCGAGGTTGCGGGTATGGCAAGCAAGATCAGGCAGGCAATACTTCCTACTATGAGGACGGGAACAAAGAGCAGATAGAGCAGTCCCAGCGGAAACCAGAATGAATGTCGTTTCTCCTCTTTCTGTACGGTAAGGTGCATGAGCATGGGCAACATCATTCAATCTCCTTCAGTGCGTCGGCAGCAGTAATGGCACCTGTTTCCAGACGGTCGAGAATGTCCTTGATGGGGTTGGATACCTGTATGGAGACATCGACGATGTCGAGTTGGCTTGCAATACGATTGATCCGGTTCTTCACCGTTGGATAGCTGATGTTGAAGATGGATTCCATCTGCTTGATCGAGCCGTTTGTCTTGATGAAGGCTGCAATGAAGATCTGGTCTTCCATGCTCAGGTCCGCAAAGGGAGGCAATTGGAAGTTCCCTTCTATGGTGATATTGTCTTCCGGTACCCGTATCTGGGTAATGAGGAATTTCTTGCCGCCTGTCATTGAGAGCAGTTTCTGCCAACTGTGTTCCATAAGCACCTCTGATGCTCATACGATACAAACGATAGTTAAGGGTGTCAATATTTAGATATTAACTTTTTTAATATTTATAGTTTCTTTTATTAATTTAATTAATTTTACTTGTATCCATTCGTCGAGTGACATCATGTCATCCAATTCATTTCACTATGATCACTACATCAGGGTATCGAGTAGAGAATGACTCAAATACCTTGCAGGTTCAGCTCCTACTCCCGGGGCAATTTCAAGAGGTTGTCATGCTCGGTTTCTTTAGGTCTGACCGGCCATATATCTCATCATTCTTGCAACAACTCAACTGCTTGAACCGCATAGGCAAAAGCCTCTGGATCAAGCTTTCTCAGCGACGATAATTTTGCATACTTGGTGTTGCCGATGTTTGCTCCTCTGAAACTTGAAGGATCAGTGACCCTGTTGAACGTTTCCCTTTTCAACAAGCATGCAGCCAAGTACATGGCCTTGCATGCCGGAAGAATTGCTTTTTCCGCAGTGAACCGCTCTCCATAGATATGATTGACGATGCCTCTGATGCCTTGCAGATATTGACGATAATCATCATTGAGGTATGCCCCCTTGCTTGCTATGCAGACTGAAGCTTCAATCGTGTCCCGCAATACCTTCTCAGGAGAATCTGAAAGATCTCGATATGCCAGTTCCGCTGTTACTGTATCCATGTACGATGCATACACATCGTCAAAATTGTCATGGGCATCCACGAGTACGGAAACATCATACAACTGCTTGATAATCTCCAATTACTTGTCAATGCCAAACGGAATACCGGTGGTATGAGGAGCAAAGGCTGTCAATTTATCACCCAGTATGCAATTGATGCTTGGCATCGTTACATACACATAGGGTTCCTCAGAACTCAGGAATGGATGGTCGACCTTTCGTTCGACCAAGGTACAATAATGGTTCTCTTCAAAAAGGATATCCAGAAAGATATGAAATTGAGCTGCTTTTACCGGCGAGTCGTAGGTGAATTTGTAGTGGGCTTTGTCAATCTTGTTCTTACCTGTCCGAATCTGCTGTTCCATTGAGCGAAATGGATAGATTTTTCCAGCTTGCTCAAGATAGGACTGTACGTCGGTGCCCGGCTGTACGATGATATCGATGTCGGTTGACAGTCTTCTCGGTTTCTCAAGAAGGAGCAAAAGGCTGGTTCCCCCCTTGAAAATGAATGGCAGGCCCACCTTTGCGAGCGCCTCAAGCAAAGCCAAGGCAAAGATGCTCCTTTCAAGGATGGCGTAGTCCACAGAGAAACCCATTCTGATCTTCTCAATCTGCTCACGTGTGAAACAGATCGGCCTCACCATACATTACCCCTGAACCATTAGTTCGATCGTCGTCTTGCCTCGAAGAAATCCAAATGCATCCTTCACTTTGTTTCTTCTTCGTGCATACCGTAGCATTGAGACCTGGTCGATGCGGTAGTTTGCGAACATCATCTCAATTGCAGAGGAATAATCACCTTTGGAGAGCATCAGGTTTTTGTTTGCAAACAAATCCACTATCAACTTTTCCAAAGGTACCTGATATGGCTCGCCGTCTGACTTGGGAGCATCAGTGACAAGTCGGTCGATGATGATTCCATCATCGATTCCATAGTGCACTATCTCCTGAGCTCTTGGCTTCAGTAGTACCCTGCCCGGAAATTTCTCAACTAGCGAGGAGAACACATAATCACAACCATCCTTCTCCACCTCAACGATGATTCGATTGTGTGCCAGCTGATGGTTGAAGAACTCATTGAGCCAGGTCAACTCCCACACCCTATAGGAAAGGAGTGGAAAACGCTCCTGCATGTACTGGATTACCTGCAGTGCTGCAGGGGAATATGCTCCTGTGAAGATGCTTTTCTTAGGCTCTTTCCCAGCTTTCTTGTATTGATTGCGTCCAACCCTGACAATCACTTCAGAATCTTGTAGGGCTCCCATCAAGTATCTGAGCTGCGTCTCCTTGAAGGATGGCTCAACACGCTGAGCCGCATACAAGATCTGCTGTCTCGAACATATTCCATCTGGTAAATTCCGAATGATTGCATCCTTGTTCATACTGATTTCCTCATCAGCCTTTTCGGCAGATTTCCAATTTTTTGCCGTTTTGGCTCTTTCAGTATAGGACAAAATTATGTAGAAGTCACGAAGAGTTTCACCAATTACTACATTTTTTGCCGTTTTGGCTTTCATGCTGGACTGTGGCAAGGCAGGACTCCAATGCCTTGCAAATTCATTAATTGCTCCCAGATCAATTTCAAGAGGTTGTCATGCTCGGTTTCTTTAGGTCTGACCGGCCATATATCTCAACATTCTTGCAACAACTCAATACTCTGATTGTCATTACCGACTGTAAAAATCGTTCCGCAAAACTTGCTGTCTCCTAGTTGTCCTGATCTGCTTACAGCGCATCGTCCATCCCCTCAGGTCAACTGTATCGACTGATTACAAATCATCGAATTGCCCACCTTACAATGGATTTGCTTCACTTTGCAGGTACAACAAGTGAATAAGCTTCGTCTTAATAATCTCAGACTTTCACTATTACTCCATCTTTCACCATCGTGGTGAAAGGATGGTTTTTAATGAAAGCAGTTTCCACAGATTATTGAGGACTTCCTCGCATCTGCAGCAAAGCATCTCTCAGCATTTTTCATAGCATCTGCGATACTTATCGGATGCTTCCTACTGTTGACCCCTCCAGGAACCTGTGCGTTCACATGATTCTTCCATGCAGTACAGTCAGACAGTGCAACTGAAACGCATGTGATATGTAAACCATCCACGCAATATGCCTCTCGGAGTACTCTTCATTCTCGCATATACGGTATTCCAATTCAATGAAAGGCCTTCTACCTTACAGAAAGAATAGTGGCAAGGTTGCTTCAATTGGAATATCTCAGACAATTTGGGCAAATATCAGGAGGCATAGAGTCCAATCGAAATCTTTGCCCAAGATAGCATGATTCATCTTGGAATACTTGAAGTATGGGCAATTCCAATGAGCTTCCAATCGTTTTGAAATATCAGCATCATTCAACTCAACAAGTGATTCTTGTAAACTGCTACAACAGGTAGTGCTAATCCGAATGAATAGTACGACGTACCACAAGATAAGCGGGGTAGTTCCCATTACTATGTCGATACTCATTGATATAGGAATCAGAGATATTGTTGTGGAAGAATTGGAGGTTGTACCGGTACCAATAGTTCTATCTTCACAGAGGTGTCCATCCCCTCAAATATCATACCGAAGCTCCCTTATCGACTACTGTCACCTTTCAGTCGTGTGCAGCAATATAGCTGAGGAACAGGGAACCCAGCATGGTCCGGTCCCGCTTGGGAATTCGGTTCCACTCATAACCCTTGAACAGATCCTTCACAAGCATTCAAAATGGTTTGGGGTTATCCGGGAACTCGAGGTCACTACAACATCAGGGTGCTCGGAATGGATATCCACAAGTTCTTTTGCTGCATGCTGAAGAAGAATATTCCTGGCTGCTTCGCCTTCAAAGTGCATGTCTGCGACAGCAAGCAGCCACGGGAATGTCCGAATCATCCTCATCAATGCGAGCGCTGCTGCCGAAGGAGACATGGATCGCTCATTCTTCCACCTTGCAATTGTCCGAGCAGGCAGCCCCAAGGCGCGTTCCATGGATGCAGTCGTGTGACCCATGGCATTGAGCTCGTCAAGCACATTCACCATCGAGACTCGCTTGAGCGCTGCAAGCTCTTTCTGAATCACAAGATCATTGCTGCCATCATCTTCGGAAAATCCACAATGGCTGCATACTCTTTCTTGTATCTTGACTGTGGACGATTCAGCAAAGGGTTCGCTGATTTCAATCTCATGATCCTTGATTGATACAGTGTCCTTTCCACAATATGAACATATAACTTTTCCCATACTCACTTACTTCCTTCTAAACAAGCAGGCAGCACTCCTGTCTTCCTTAACGCGAATTCCATTATTGTAGGCCCGCATGCATCATCACGATGAAAAGATTTGATAATCCACTTCCTGTTCGACTCACTGAAAAAGAAAGAGATATAGCCAACGGAAAATCCTGACTTGAAATGATAGGCATCGCAAATCGGAGGAGGTACCTCAAAACTGCGTCTATACTCAATCGAATTGACAAAGTCAAGATCTTCCAAACCTCCTGTATTGATGAATGCAAGAAGGGCTTCCTTTGTCTTGAGAGAGAAATGGCTTGCTGCTGTTTCGAGAACTCCTCCCATAAGCACCACGTTCGATGGTTGACGCCCATTAGCCTTGCATGCCCGAAGAAAATCCTTGATATCGTATTCCGGTTGTGGTTTTGGCACTTCGGCATCTCCCATTATACATTATGTATAAGATAAGTCAATCGACCAATCCAGTATGGACCCTTCATCGTCAAGGGATATCTGATTGCGTTGTTGCCAAGGATACAGAACACCATAGCCATACTTGAAGGTCCTTCCATCAATCAAAGGAAGGGCAGCAGCATGATCGCTTCAGGAAGCATCACCCTGAAAGCCTCTTTCTGCAAGTTTCAAGGACTTTTTCCTGACTTTCGGACATACGTAAAGAGAAATCAGCCAAAAAGGCTGAATGATATTGCCAAATGAGGTTTTCTACCTCCAAATTTCTTTCTACTTTTTAGGTCAATTATTATTTACTAATGCTCCCAATTTTTTTCTACTTTTTGGGTCAGTTTTAGTTACTTGATACAACAATTGTTTTTACTACTTTATAAAAATATGCTGATTGTTCGTC
Organism: uncultured Sphaerochaeta sp.; assembly: GCF_963667405.1. Classification (NCBI taxonomy): domain Bacteria; kingdom Pseudomonadati; phylum Spirochaetota; class Spirochaetia; order Spirochaetales; family Sphaerochaetaceae; genus Sphaerochaeta; species uncultured Sphaerochaeta sp. The sequence goes on from NZ_OY763408.1 coordinate 2,571,582, forward strand.
ATTCAAAGAATGGATTTGCCAATTTCTCGTCAGATTTTCTTGTATATTCCAATGTAAATCGAATTAAATATAATAATCTAACCGAATGAATTATCATTATTTAACCGATTAATGTTGTAAAATCTAACCGAATGGAGTATTTTTCATGTAGGAGGAACAACATGGAAGCCTTCTATCGGCCTCGTATTATTGACTCTACTGTAGAACAATACCTTCGTGCATTTGGTGCGGTCTGTATCGAGGGACCCAGGTGGTGTGGAAAGACCTGGACTGCGCAGCATCATTCCAAGAGTTCTTTCTTTGTTGGCGATCCAGCAGGAAATTTCCAAAACAGACAGCTTGCACAAATTGATCCGTCCCTAGCTCTTAAAGGCTCCCAACCCCGCCTTATCGACGAATGGCAGGAAGTTCCATCTCTATGGGATGCTGTACGGTTTACTGTCGACCAATCCCCTGAAAAGGGACAATTCATACTTACCGGATCAGCTACACCTTCTCAAAAAGGAATCATGCATAGTGGGACCGGCCGTATTGCGCGCCTGCGAATGATGCCCATGTCGTTGTTCGAATCGGGAGATTCCTCAGGAATAATATCCTTACGGGAGCTTTGTGCAGGATTTCTCGAGAATGTGCTTACAGGCGAGGTACAACTGCAATCTTTGGCTTCTTTCATTCTCAGAGGAGGATGGCCAGGAAATCTGCAAGTATCAACAGAAGATGCAATCAAGATTCCAGAACAGTATCTGGACAATGTCGTGACAAATGATGTGGCAAAAGTGGATGCTACGAAACGTGATGAAACGAAAATGCGCCTATTGCTTCGATCACTTGCACGCAACGAAAGTACCACGGCAACCATAGCACTCCTTAAGCGAGATATTCGGGGAGTTGAGCAATTGACACTTGATGAAGATACAATCTCGGAGTATCTCACTATCTTTACGAAACTTTTTATCATTGAGAACCAGAAGCCGGTTGCAACAGCCATACGTTCGTCGCTTCGCATAAAGCAGGCAGAGAAACGCCATCTCGTCGATCCCTCTTTTGCATGCTCACTGTTAGGAATCACCAATACACAAAGACTCATCGGAGACCTACAAACATTTGGCTTCTTATTCGAGGCATTGTGTGAGCGAGACCTCAAGATCTATGCGCAAACGTTCGGAGCAAATCTTCTTCATTACCAAGACTACAGCAATGATGAAATCGATGCAGTAGTGGAGATGGCCGATGGGAGCTGGTCAGCCTTTGAAATCAAATTAGGAGCAAACCAAATTGACGAGGCTGCCAGAAAACTTCTTGCAATCAGCAAGAAGTTCGAACGTCCGCCTACTACTCTTTGTGTCCTCTGCGGTCTCTCAAATGCAGCGTACCGTAGACCTGATGGTGTTTGTGTGGTACCGATCACTGCGCTGAGACCATAATACGTAGTATTTTCCATGAAGAGAGCAGGTACTGACAAGCACAGGAGATGATGCTGTGCTATCGCAGCTGTATGCAAGTATGGGAAGCAATCCAACGTGTGTTGGATGTAATAGAGACAGAAGAAATGTCTATCGGGGAGTTGGCAAAGGTAGCATCCTTGTCACCGTTCTATTTCCAACGGCTGTTTGCCCGTTTGGTGGGGATGCCGGTGGGAGAGTATGTGAGGCTGAGAAGGTTGGCAAGGTCGTGTGAAGCACTCACTGATACACAGCTGCACATTCTCGATATTGCCTTGCAGTTCGGCTTCTCCGACCATGCCAACTACACACGAGCCTTTCGTGATGCCTATGGCCTTACTCCCCAGGAGTACCGCCAGCATCCAGTTCATCTCAATCATTGCATCAAGGCCGATGCTTCCCTGCGGTATGCTGAGCATGAGGAAGGAGTTCCGCTCATTGCCGATGACATGGTGGTGGAAGTGAATCGCAGGAGGTTGGAGAATCCTCGCTTCTTAAAGTATTTCTTCTCTTGGAAATTCTTATTGCAGTATCTATTGATAAGTTGCTTGATTACTCTACTCCCAGATCAGGTCCCAGCCCTTGATTCAGTGTTTCTCCTCAACGTAATGAGAATTGAACCTTGTATGTATGCTTAGAAAGTGAATGGGCTATACTCCTGCAACTGATCACGAAGGTACCTTTCAAACTCCTCACTATTCATTTTGTTTTTTTCATAAGAATCACCAACAACAAACAAAGAATTCGGTTCAAATGTTCCTATTTCTTGCAGCATATCGAGTATATCTTCTCTGGACATATTTGAGATTGGTTTTTCGTACTTGAACCTAGCGTTATTCCCATCCTGTGCCGTGGACAAAAAACCTGTTCTTGTTTTCAGTATCAGGCAATAGGAGTAGCGATTATTGTAATTGAATAACGGTCCATTGAACGTGGTACCATCCCTTCCAAAATTTCCATTGGACAGAGAGAGTGATCTTTGATCCGAATATACTCCTGCAATGACATGACCTCCACTTCCATTGTTCATCCACCAATTGGTAACATAGACATTCCAATCAGGATGAATGAGCTGAAGCAACGAAAGGACTGCCCCGACATTTGTTGCTTCGACAAGGCAATTCCCAACGTTTGAAACCATCTTGTCTTCCATTGTAGGAACCCAGATATGGTTATAATCCCCATACACTGTTCTATAATCGTTCGGGTTAGAAAAGAGTTGGAAATAGTGCTCAGAGATTTGCGTAAATACCTCATGTAAAGATTGTTCTTTTGCTGCTTCACTTGCAATCTGAGCGGATAAAGGCGAAAGTCGATTACTCATTTCGGTAATCATCATATGTACTGCAGCCATCTCATACGGGATATCAGCAGAACCAATAGGTACTTTCTTGGCTTCCCGATAACGGGAAGGAAAGTACGTACTCATCATGTTCAAGATTGGCTTGACTCTCCAAGACCACTGCCCGCCAATTCGGGAAGAGAAGAGGAAAGCCCACTGATTCTCTTCTTCATTGTTGATTCTGGTTCTCTGGATCAGCACATCTCTGATGGAAAGTTCAAAAGCATCTAGAGCAGGCGAAGCTCCTTCATTGGCTATGCCAGCAACAACAGCAGCCAGCTCATGGTTCTCAGTCCGATCATCACGGTTCATCAAGGGATACCACACATGCTCGTCATTCATTATGAGCACTGGATTATTAGCCCTGACAAATTCACTCGGTTCTACAGTCCTACCAGTCAATGGATCATAGACTTTGATTTCTTTCTCTTTTTTCCGGTATTCAGCAACAAAAGATTTTCCTTCGTCTGTAATGGCAAGCCATACCCGCTTTCTTTTTACATCCATTTGTAGGAAGAGACATTCTGCTAGAGAAATGCGGTCAGTTTGCCAGTTTTCTCCTTTGACTGCGGACCAAATGAATGGGATTTTTCGATCCAGCCATTTGTGAAATGAAGTTACCCCATTCTCCTGATACTGCTCATCTATGCTTACGGAGTTTTCTATATGGTTATCCCATAAAAAATCCTTCCAAGAGAACTTATCACCTTTAGAACTCCCCTTGTAGCCATCATTTATACGTATTTGGATTTCATCATACCCATTCAAGGCTCTGTCACGGTACAGATAATCATTCCCCCAACCAGGAAACTTGGATACAATCTCTTGTATCCAAAACTTATCAGCTTGCAGGTAGATCTCAGGATTGGTGACCATCAGCGTCCGATAATTATATAGTGCGTATTTCCATTCCTCACTGTTATTACTATCGGAAACTGCTTCTATCCACGATGTATCATGGAAAAATTCAGGGGAATAGGTTGAAGATACATCTGCAAACCCATTACTGGCTGAACATAGACATATGGCTAGTAAAAGTATCTTAAGAGTGATTCGATTTTTCATTGCTTGGACATCCCACACTCAGTGTAGATAACCTGAATATGGCAGTCAACCAAAATGGTAAAGAGCTGTTCTTCGCGCGAGTGTTCCCTCCCACTTGCGGGCCAGGAGAAAAGCTCTTAAGGTTGCATATAAATCCTGCTGATTAGTTACTTGGTATGCTTATCTCCCCAAACATACTCTGAGAAACCATGTTGACTTTTCCTACTGATGATGTGGAAGTTGCACCTACTACCGGAAAGTATCCAAGTATCATCATTATCAGCTGGACATATATACGCGGCTCCCATATCTGATTTCCGATAGTTCACAATTGCCGGCAAATGTTGACGACAATGCCGGCGTAGTGTAATGTATGGATGATGAACAAAAAGATGCTAACAAGGCACCTTTCATAGGAATGGATCCCGCCGTTTTACGGACAGATTCATTCCGATTTTTTTGGCTCATGGGAAATAACTGGGCTCAAATCAATTTCTTGTGGGATGAAGCGTGGGATGAATCAGTAGCATAGGCTTGGCAACACTTGTTGAACGAGCCAGTAACACTCTGATTTCTGCCGATGTGGATTATGGTGCTTGAAATCGTAAAATCACGCTTTCAGTGGCTTAAAAAACGGCCTTTATGATAATGTGATAATTGTACCCAGTACCGATAATGTTCCCACAATCAAGCTCCTGCTACCCTATTCACTGATTCCATGAAAGGGACTATTACTGGAGAGAAAGAACTTCTTGCCAGCACTCAACTGTCCATGACCCACACGCACTTGCGGTGGATCATGGCAGGAGTATCCCGATTCGTTTCTCAGCTATGCAAAGGAATGATGTCCAGACTGCTGAAGTGGCAATGACTGCCATTGCGTACGCCAAAGCCTACTTGGCCGAAGAAGTACGCTGAGTCCTCATCCTGGTAATCAAACACTAGTTTTCCATCCAGGGAGGCGAGAATCCGATTCCCACACACGCTTACGGATAAGTGATGGGGTTGCTGCATCCCAAACGCAAAGGGGATGCTCTGCAGTACCTCATATGATTGCCTCTTCTTTACCAAGGCAAGTGTATCTTCACCATAGAAGCCGAATGCATAGCTTCTGGCAGCTCCCTGGACCCTGAAGTTCAGCAGATGGTAATACCCGACAATCGGCTCAAGTGTGCAGGAGACAGTCACATCCTTCATGGAGTACAAGCCGGTATAGGCTTCTCCCTCGAGGGCACAGCTTCCGCTCAGGCAGGAACCGTCCAGTTCCCAAATGCCATCATTCTGGGTGAATTGGCTTATCTCCTGATGCAGGCCTGTGTGACCGAACCCATAGTTCTCGATCATCTCCTTGCCAAAATCAATTGAGTAGTCAGGAACCCCTGCAAAGGTTATTGAATCAAGGAGTACCTGCAAGAATTCCGGTTTGTCGGAAAGAGAAGCTATCGTCAGTTCGAGACGACGAATCAAGCCACCTTCAATCCGGGGAATCTGAAGCGTCATCGTCTTGGTCACCTCAGGCTCAAGAAGCAGCGTTGCCTCGTATGCCATATCATGGCGCATGTCGTAGGCTGAAAGTACTCCCTCCACACGGGTGGTGCCGATATTCTTCAGAACTGCACGTACCCATTGGCCGGGAAAGAGAATGGGGGTGAAGCTGGGATCATAGCGGGAATCGGAGAGGTCCTCCGGTCTGTAATACGTCTTGAGAAACACCTTCATCGAGGAGGCTTCCTTTGCCGCAATACGAAGAGACCGGTGACCGGCGACCACTTCCTGGTCACAGTTTTCTAGAGCAACTGCATCGCTTGACGGCCTGATCGTCTGGGTGGATTTCTGAAAGTCAAAATGGAAGACCCTTCCCTCCTGTCCTATCCTCTCAGCCCAGGGGGCAGGAGGGCTGACATGATGCATCCTGCAGCCCAGCATGCAGAAATACATGGCTGTGTTGGAAACCGTATCGATATTCAGGCTGCCGATGACGCTGGAAGAGATGAGCAAATCCTTGATCGGTTCAATCCATGGGTGATCAATGGCATCAATGCCGTTGAACACACCAAGGATTGCCCCGACATTGCCTGCGTTGCAATCGGTATCCCATCCTGAGGTGTTGCAGATCAACTGGGACTTCTGAAAGTCCCCTTCCCCATAGAGCAGGGAGAGGATGATGATGGCAGCATTGGGGATGATGTGGCAATTCCCGGGATACTTGTCATAGCCGAACGTGTTCTGGATGTAGGAAAGACACTGTTTCCACTCCTTCTCAGCGTCTTTTTCATAAAACGAGATGATGTTGTTCACCACCTGTGCGTACCGGCTGTCCTTGGGTATGACCGACAAGCCCTTGTCCAGAATCTCGTACAAGGAGGTTGCCGTGTATGCTGCACTTATGCAGGCTGCCAGGAACCGGCCTCCATAGATGCCTTCCCCGTCATGCGAGACCGATACCATCTTCTCTGCATAGTCAGCGGCAAGCTGGGGGTTTGCAGGAAATGCAAAGCCCCAGGTATCCACAAAGATCTGACCGCCGATCTGCTCGGCGACCGTGGTCCCATTCTGGAGCATGGACCCACTGCGCGGAGCAGCTATGCCGGCCTTCAGATTCTCATAGGCAGTATGCTCGGAGGAAATGCCATAGCCTCCCCACCAGAAGAAGCCCTTGTGGGAGGAGACATAGTTGAGCCAAGTTTCCCCCATCTGCTCGCTGGTAATGGGCTGAATATCTGCAGAGAAATCAGCAAGACTGCGGATGAAGAAGGCAGGGCCATTGCTGTCATCATCCGCGGCATAGTCATGGTATTCACGCTTGTAGCCGTCTATCTCCCCATAGGTCTCCATGATTTGCTCATGGGTCCAGCCTTCAATGGGGGAACCCAACCTGATCCCGATGATTTTCCCCAGCCATCCGGCATAGGTTCTCTGAAAATAGCGGTCGTCGTATGCATAGTCCTGATTCATTTCACACTCCCTGAAGTCATCCCATCGATAAAATAATTCTGAAGCAAGAAGAACAAGATCACGATTGGAAGCATGGTGATGATTCCGGCAGTGTATATCATCGACAAGTCCGATCCCCGTTCGCCGACGAACAGCACATAGCGGGTGGCAGCGGTCTTCAACTCGGGTTTTTGCAGGAAGATATTTGCAAGCGTGTACTCATTCCATGTGTTCACAAAGGAGATAAGAAGAATGGTCGTGATAACCGGTTTGGCCAAGGGGAAGATAATCCTTCCGATGACCTGATAGGGGGAACACCCGTCAATGATGGCGGCCTCATCGAGTGCTTTGGGAATTTGGCTGATGAACGAGCTGGCGAGCATGATATTGAACGGCATGTTCATAGCGATATAGATAATGATGAGGCCGATATGGGTGTTGACCAGATTCAGGCTGGCAAACGAGTAGTAGACGGGAACCAGAAAGGAGAAGGTCGGGATGGAGAGCGATACCCCGAAGTAGATGAGCAGGAACTTGCTGAACCTCAGGCTTGTCCGGGAGAGGAAGTATCCTCCTATGATTGAGAAGGCAAGCACAACCACCGAGGATGCAATGCTTACGAGTATGCTGTTGGTAAATGCAGTGAAGTACCCTCCAATGGTCCAGGCTTTCAGGAAGTTGGAGAACTGCGGGGGCAAGGGAATGCCTACCGCAACCTTCTTGATGGCGGCATTGGTTCTCAGGGAGTTCATGAGGGCTGCCAAGAGCGGGGTGACCTGGATGAGGGCAAGCAACATGAGGGTGAGGTGCAGGATGATTGAATTGCGCTTGTTCTTGTGTTTCATCATTCATCCCCCACGTTCTTTTGGATGAGTGCAAAGCCACCGAAGACTACGATGGCTATGCCTGTCTGCACCACTGCAATGGCACAGGCATAGCCTGCGCGATACTTGAAGAAGGCATTCTTGTACAGCATGGTGGACAGGAGCGAGGAACCTGAACTGCCCTTGGTCATGACCCAGACATAGTCAAACGTGCTGATCGACCATACCATGGTGGCAAGGATGACAAACAGCAAGGTCCTCTTGATACCGGGTATCGTGATGAACCACAGCTTCTGCAGCTCATTGGCTCCTTCCACCTCCGCACTCTCGTACAGCATGGGGTCGATCTGCTGCATGGCACTGAGAAAGACGACAAGCAGGAATCCCCACCAGTGCCACATGTCTACGGTGGCAACCGAGTAGAGGGCATTTGCGGGAGCAAGCCAGTCTTTGGCGAGAAAGGCGAGCCCAAGTTGCTCGAACAACGTGTTGATACCGAAATACGGGTTGTAGAAGGCTGCAAAGATCTTGCCGGCAATGGCAGCGGAAATCACATAGGGAAGGAAGTAGCAGGCACGCAGGGCAACCTGTCCCCGGTGGGTTTTGGCGAGAAAGAATCCTACGACGATGCTCAGGATGATGGGGATGGTCAGAAAGAGGACCAACCACCTGAGGTTGTTTGCAAACGCCTCATAGAAGTTCGGATCACCGAAGAGTTCACGATAGTTCTCTACTCCTATGAACTCTTTGGTGAGCAGTCCATTCCAGTTTGTGAAGGAGTTGACCACCGAGTTGAAAGATGGCAGTACGATGACAAGGAAGTGATAGAGGAAAATCGGTAACAAGGAAGCGACTGCCACCCTATTTCCACGTTTCTTGTATCCGAGGTTTGCTTGCATGGAATTTCCTGTTGGTGAGTGTAGGGAAGATACGGAGGAGCATGTTACATCCTCCTCCGTATGATCAGTATTCAGAGCGTCATTTGGCCGAAGGGATGACGGGGACAAACCCCTCTTTCAATTCCTTGGTGTTCAGGCGCTGCAGTTCTGCAAGGTAGGCATCAATGGTGATTTTCTCTCCATAGACGTCAACGATGCCTTCATAGGCGTAGAGTCTTGTCTCGGGCGGGAAGAAGGCCCAGGTGGTATACCCGAAGGAGCCGTTGTCCAGGGCGGTGTTCACCATTTTCCACATCTCCTGCACGATGGGAGAGAGATTTGCAAACTGCGCTTCGTCGATTACCTTGGGTGCGATATCGAGTCCCGACTCCAGGAACTTGCCCTGGAACTCATCACGCATCATGTTGGACAGGATGTAACCGCTGATGTCCGCATGTTGTGTTGATGCGGATGCACACCACATGCCTCCGACTGCCAAAGGCATATGGGGCTGCTCATTGGCATTGATGGCAGGATGGAGCATCACGCCGATCTTTTCATAGTCTTCCTTAGCAAGGGGGATGATCCAGTACGGTGCCCAGGTTCCTTCGACCTTGAAGAGAGCCTTGCCGCTGGTGAAGGCGTTTATCGCGTCATCGCTGGTGAGGGTGAAAGACTTGCCGTCTGCAAGATAGCCCTTGTCATTCCAGGACTTTACCAGCTCCACCGTAGTCCTGAATGCTTGCTGGTTCCAACCCTGAGCCTCTTTGCCTTCGATGGTACTCTTGAGCAGTTCGCGTCCTGTGTAGCTGAAGAGGATGGAAAGATACCACTCCTGTGCCCAAGGCCAGTCTTGCGAGCCTAGCATGATGGGGATGTAGCCACTGTCTTGTGCTTTCTTGAGTGCTGACTCAAAGCTTGCGAGGTTGGTCAGCGATTCCGGGGTAAGGCCAAGCTTTCCCATGATTTCCTTGTTGTACCATACCACCATTCCCTCGTAGCCGAACGGGAGGGTGTACACCTTGTCATCAATGATGGAGAGCTTGTAGGCCCAATCAAAGAGCGTTCCTTCCCAGTTGTACTGCTTTGCATAGGGAGTAAGGTCAAGCAGCAGTCCGTCTTTCTGGTACCGGTGGACATCGGCCGGGGAATCGATGGTGAAGATGTCCGGTTTGTCCTTTGAGCTCATGCGTGTGTTGGTGATGTCCATGCCCTGGCCGCTGACAAACCTCAGTTCGTACTGTGTGCCATGGGTTTGGTTGTATTCACCAACCAGTGTCTCGAAGACGGTTTGCTGGGTGGCAATCTGTCCTTCTTCGGTGACGTTTGAGGAAATTTCGATTATTTGCTTTTCATTTGCTTCTTTCTGGGCTGATGCAAACACCAGTCCGAGGGAACACAGCATGACCAGGAAGAGAATACCCGTTTTTTTCATAAGAAACCCTCCAAAAGTTTTGTATGTATAGGATATTCCTGTTATTTGCATACAGCATTGCAAAATTACTGCAAAACTATGCAAAAACGACTGTCTACCATTGGGCTTTTCTCCATACGGAGGGGGGCTGTCCTGTTTTGTTCTTGAATTGGCGGTTGAAATTGCAGAGGCTGTCAAAGCCACATTCAAGGGAGATGTCCAGGATGGACTTCTTCCTGTCCCTGAGCATTGCCATGGCAACCTTGAGTTTCACGTCAGTCTGGTACTCTTTGGGGGAGATGCCGATCTGGTCTTTGAAGAGTCGTCTGAAGTGTGATTCCGATAGGCAACATTGGTAGGCTATGTCGGAGATGGGGGCGTTCAGGTTCCTAAACTCGGTCATGAGGTCCAAGGCACGCAAGATACGGCTGTCAATTGCTTCGCGCATGGCCAAGGTATCAGAAGTGGTGTTGCCTTCATTCTTCGTTACGTGACGGACTATGTAGGAGGAGATGGAGATGATGAGGCCTTTTGCTATTTCCTTGTACCCTTCCTGCTGTTCTTCCAGCTCGTGGTAGAGGATTTCCAGCATGTTGGAGAACTCCTGGTGTTTGTTTCGGTCAGCGAAGAACATGGAGTTGGAGGGTATTGCAAGACAGTCCCAGTCTTTGGAATCGAAGTAGAAGAAGATCCAATGGTTCTTCTTTGCCGGGTTGGTGTTGTTTGCCCGATGATAGACCAAAGGCCCCACTACCACGCCATCGCCTGGTTTGTAGGAGTGTATTTGCTTGCCTTGGATGAACAGTCCGTATCCTTCAAGGCAGAGTCCTATTTCTATGACATCATGGTTGTGCACTTGGTTGATCTCATCATGGGATACGTCGTGATGAATCCAATCAAGAGGAAACTCCGGGTCCAAGGGGATGGTGACCAGAGAGTATGAGAATTCCAAGTTATGAACCTTTGCTTTGGTGACTGCCCTACCCATAGGGTAATGGTAGCAGATACAGGGGGATTTCACAAACATGATTGGTTCCAATTTGACTTGCCAAGGAGTAAATGCAAGTGATGCAAACAATTTATTTATTGTTAACAATATTGGTATTGAAAGAGCAAAAGAAAAGCACCTGCAAGGTGCCTCAGGAAAAAGTTCTAGAAAAGGAGTAAGAAAGAAAATGCAAGTCCATCAAAAAGTATTATTGAAACGTCTTTGTTTTTGTTGACACGACATTAGGCCCGTGGTATACCTAGGATAGCAACAAAGGAGATGGCAGGAAATGACGAAGCATACAGAAGCTCCCAAGGCAGAAACCATTGAAAAGGTAGTGAGCGTATTCAAGAGGACCGAATCCATCAACGAGACTGCGCTGCAGACAGATATCTCCACTACGAAGGTGAGGAAGATCCTCATCACCGAAGGGTTGTGGGCAAGTGAGCGGTCAGAGGAGATCCGAGAGCTCTCTGAACAGGGAAAGAGTTCAGCTGAGATTGCAGAGATTTTGAAGATCTCTGTAACAATGGTTCAGAACTACCTGCCGTACGAGAAGGGGCTGTATGATGAACCTGGGAAGACGGATACTGCGGTGAGAAGCGAGATGTATCGCCAGCGAAACCGTGCATATGCCCAAAAGAGCCAAGCAAGGGAGCAACCGATGGGTGCTGGCTTGGATGCTGAGCAGAACCCTGCTGGTTCAAGTGAGAAGAGCCTTCGTTATGCAATGCAGCTCCATATGGAACTGCGATTCAGCCAGCTTGCTTCCATGGAAGATGAAGAGGCAAAGATGCTTGCAAAATATGGGGCTGTTGCAAAGTCAATTTCTCGGGATGTAGTGGTGCCCTCCTCCTTGGCTTTGCATCAGCTCCATTTTCTCATCAACTTGGCATTTGGCTGGACGAACAGTCATTTGCACAGTTTCCAGTTGCCTCAACCGTTGTACCAGAAACTGACCGAAGGGAAGTTGCTGGAGATCGCACCGGTGTTCGGGTACTATCTGCAGTTTCCAAGCAGTACCTTCAATGATGAGTTCTGGGATGATGACTATGATGAAAGCAAGAGTCCCAGGACCTGGATGCGTTCCAAGTATCTGAAGCAGTACAGATACAGGGGGTATAGGGAATACTGGATAGAGAACCAGATAGAGATCCAGGATATGGCTCGCCATCTTCCCATTCTGGATGTGCATCCGTTCAGCTGGAAAGAAGACACGAAGCCCAGAAAAGTCAAGGTTGAGGATGCTACGCTGCAGGATATGCTGGATGCCATTTGCTTTGATGATGGAATGCCTGATGTCCTGAAGGAGAGTCGTCGCTTGAGTGAGATTCTTTCCCAAAATCCTCATGATATCGATTCGGCAAAGGTTGCTGCCTTGAGTACTGATCAGAGTAGTATCCAGGTGTACAAGCAGTACCGCGATGGGTTCATTACAGAAGCAAAACGAAAGAGAGGGCCGAAGGATGTGGATGCTTATACGCATGCCTACGATCAGATGAGAATTCTGCAGAAGAAAGCAGAACCGAATGGAGTCATGCCAATCACGAGTCAGCTTGTCTACAGGTATGATTTTGGTGCTGGCTGGGAAGTGGATATTACGTTGGTCAAGGAGTTCGGTAAGAACAATCAGATTGTAAACGATGAGACAGCTGCCAGAGTGATTGCTGATGGCAAGCCGATCTGCATAGCCAAGGATGGTCTGAATGTACTTGATGACTGTGGGAATGTCTCTGGATACATAGATATGCTCCGTACCATTCATGAGGGCGAGAAAGAAGAAGCCAGAGCTATGAAAGAATGGGCAAGGGGTCAGGGTTGGACTGGGAGGGATGTGAGTGCGAAGAATTTGATTTAGTAGCTCCCTAGTATTCGCAATTCTTTTGCTCTTGCTGTATTTCTAATGTAGAAAGAGGCAGCAGATAGAACTTGATCAATTGCTTCCTCCATCGGTAAATTCTTACTTATTGCTGGTTGCACAATAAATATCGTCGCTTCAAGAATCCTTTGTGATTGTAATAATCCTTTTAAAGATTGGAAATTACCCTTAAAAAATTTGCTATTCCCTGTTGATCTAATATACCTTCTTTCAATTTTATTCAATAAAGTAGTTTTTGATTTTAACCATACAACGCTTTTCACTGCTTGTTGAGCAACCTCATAAACATCACTAACATTACTGTTGTAAGTCTTTCCTTTCATACTTTTGGCATGATAAAAGCAGACCTGAATAGAAGAACCTTCGGTCATAAATGTCACAAAATCTGCGATTTCTCCAGTCCCATGATCAAAGAATATGTGGGAAAGACTATCATCTTGATCAAGATGTAATTTTAACGACTCTTGAATTGAATGATTCCTTTTAGTATTTGTCCACTTGCACTCATTTGAAATATCTGTTCCCAATATATCCCAATCAACATTGCATATTCTCCTAGTATCAAAGTTTTCAAGATCATGGTTTCCAATCAATACCTCATTTCCAAGATACACAGTACCGTCAGAGGTCTTAAAAAATAACGGATTAGAATTGAGATAATCCGCTAATGATCCATGCCTTCGCCCATCACAAAAAGCTATTTTACTACTTCGTGCCGTGTAATTTCCTAAAACATCACATGCCAGTTGATCTGTTACTCCAGCTATTGTAGCATTTATATATATGACTTCTCTTGATGGAGAAACCTCATTAATATTGAATGCAACATCAGTTAACAAAAATGTCTCTGAATCACAATCATCAAGCCTAACCAACGGTGGTGATGAATATGTCTCCTCTGATAATAAGCAAAACAGAATTTTCCCATCATATCTATTGATTCCAAATGGGATCGGAAGTCGGTCAAAATTTGTATTGGTTTTTACCTTTAAGGACTTATCGACAATCTTCTTACCATACATATCACACCACTTAACATATTCTGGAATTGAAAGAAAAGAACTACTCCAAATTTTCGATCCACTGCTATATCCAATGGTTTTATCTCCTTCATTAGCTAAAACTTTGCAGAATGCATGCCCTGCCGATAGCATCTTCCCAGTGTTTTCATCAATTGATGCTGCTGTATTCGATCCAGCATAAATTCTATAAGATTCTCCCGCTTCAGCATTTCGATTCTGCATACCAGTGTTAAAGAATTCATAGTTGGAAAAACCAGCAAGTACACGATGCATTTCATTACGTGGAATTTTTTCTATCCTTGATGAAAAGCTTTTTGCAACAGACTCATAGACTGTATCAGTCTTGGCTTGCGAATATAAAAAAAGTAATCCTGTTTCTTTTTGATAATGTACGATGTATAAATTTGATTGAGAATTAACAGCTTGATCGCCAACGAGCCAAATTGGTAACTCGTCAATCCTAGATATCCCAATAACAGTAGCCAATTCAATATTTCGATATATGTTTTCTCCAACACAAAGCTCATCGGGGAAAATCCCTTCTATATTAAAATCCGGCACTCGATATACTTTTGCATGGCAATTAGGTCGAATATTTGACAGTACAATAGCGTTATCTTCTATTTCAGGTTTAGAAAATTGATCAAGAATACTACTATTCTGTAGATCCCCGCCAATCTTTTCTTCTGACATATTGATAATGATATTTTGCCAGACTGAGTCACTCGAATAAAGATGCTGGTTTTCAATTTGTAAGCTTCTATCATTCATTGCAATAAATTTTGCTGTACCAATGTTATCAGCATTGGTTCTAGCAAAGCGGCCAATGAACTGTAGTGTGGCCGCTAATGATTTATGAGGCTCATGGATAGCTGCAATCTTTAGGTTCGGAAAATCAAATCCTTCTCCGAGCATATTTATACAAATTATTCCGTCAAGTGCTCCAATTCGCATTTGCTCAATCGCTTTTCTTACTGTGCTAAAAGCCATAGTACTATCAATACGTTTCAAGCGTAACACAGTAATATCTCTATATAATTTTTCTAAGTCTTTGGCCTTTTCTTTCGAATCAGTTCGAACCATCAAGGAATGATTAAATCCTAGGCTTCTATCATTAATAAATACACGTTCTGCTTCTTGAGCAATCAGCTGATCTTTTCCCGGAGCTTCCTGTATTGGAATATATTCAATCTCTCCGAAAATACCATCCCGATAAGCCTTTGCAAGAGAATAGTTATAAACGCAATCTCCTCTTATTTGTTTCCGATCAAGCCTAAATGGCGTTGCTGTAACTAAAAGTGCTTGTGAATGGGACATATTGTGGAGAATTTTTTGCCATGTTGGCGCAGGTACATGATGAGCCTCGTCAATCATAATATAATCAAAAACACTACTAATAGGTTGCTCTGAGATGGTAGCTGCCACTTGATGTGTTGCTATAACAACATCAGCACTTTTGAAAAAATTATCATATGTTTCTGTATCCTCGGCCGAATACTCATGGCAAGCTTCATATATTACAGGATTGGGAACAGAATCTTCAAAAACTCCAATCCGTTTTAGGGTTTTCAATACCCTAAAATCCTCACAGATTTGGCCTCTCACCATTGCGCTCGGCGTAACTAGAAGTACTTTACTTTTTCGTAGGACGTATGGTGCCATCATAAGCACAGTAGTTTTCCCGCTACCTGTTGGCATTACAATAATTGCAACAGCATCATTTCCCAAAGTTACATGAGCCGCTATTGAATGGATTGCACCGATTTGAGCATTTCTCAAACAAAATGTTTTTGACTCCGCATTTTTCTGGGGATAGCGGACCATATCATAGTTGTCTGAAAAATAGCTCATCGAAGAACTCCTTTCTTTAAAAATACTGTATTTGAAAATAACATACTTTTATTAACAGCTTAAAATACAACATCATTCAATCACTCCACCCTCACCCCATCATCAGTCTTACAGAAATGGACAGAGAACTGGTCTTTGTATTGGGGGAACTGCTGTAGGTATTCTCTGGTTACCTGTTCCTCTATCGCTTCCTTGTAGGCAGGATCTATGAGAGCCATGCAACAACCTTTGAAGCCTGCTCCACTGAACCTGCATCCATAGATGCCAGATATATGCTCTGATATCTCATAGATTGCCCTGAGCTCAGGAGAGCCTGTCTCCCATGCATGAATGGAGCTATACCCCGAAGCAAACACCAGCTTCCCGAATGCTTCCAGATCTCCCTTCTTCCATGCCTCTATCCCCTTCTCCACCCTATCCATCTCCGTATAGTAGTGCTGGGCTCTCTTGGCAAACACAAGAGGAAGCTTGTCCTTATACCCTTCATACACACGTACCGGCACATCCCTGAGCCTGGTATCCTTGTACAAGCCACACTCCATACCAGAGAGTGCTTTCAGACTATAGGCAGCACTCTTTGCCTCATCGACCCTGGTGTTGTAGCCACTACCCAACACCCTGGAGACTCCTGAGTAGAAGATGGCTATCTCAAACTGCTTCATATGTTGGGGAGCAGGAATGAGTGTGTAGGAATCATCGGTGGTATCGAGGGTGAGGAGGTGCTGCTTCTTGCAAAGCACCTCACACGACTGGTCAAGTTTCCCTACGTTGATTCCTACATACCCATTCTCTGCGAACAGAGCTGTCTTAATCAGCTCAGCTGCAGAGAGCTGTATCTTGTTTGCATAGCAAAGGGCGTTGATGTAGCATAGTACTACCGCAGCAGAAGAAGAGAGCCCTCCTACGGGAAGGGTTCCCCTGATCACTCCCTTCAGTCCAATTCTCAGCTCATACTTCTGGGACAATGCAAAGGCTGCGCCCTTTGCATAGTCTCCCCAGTTGCCTTGCTTCTCACCAGTATTGCCCAAATCAAAGGAAACATGGTCAGGGAAGTTCATGCTGTCCAGGTTCACCGCCCCATCGGTGGAGATGAGAAAGCGAAGGGTTACTCCCTTGTCCAGAGCAAAGCCGGTGATGATACCGTATTGGTGATCAATATGAGCTCCCAAAGGACATACACGGTAAGGTGCATAGGAAGTATGGATGTCTGATTGTTCAGCCCAAGGGTAGAGAGTTCTGAAGTGCTTTTCCAGTGTCTGTGGCATGCGAAGAAATTCCTTTTGTAAAAGTGTAGCGCAATAGGGAGCCCAAGGGTACAAAAATATCACAGAAATGCAAATACAGCACAACGCCCAGCTTTGTGCTACCAAAACCGGGCGTTGTGTTGTGATCGCCTTATGCTTTTCTCAGATGGGAACTATCATACTCCCGCTTAACCTGTTCATAGCTTTCCAGGTTTCCTATGTCCCAGCGCTTGCCAGGCATGGGATAGGCATAGACGGAAGTCTGCTTGCACAGCCATGCTATGAATGATCCAGGTGCATCGGTGTTGCATCCTGCTTGGATGGCCTTGTGGATAAGAGGAAGATCTTCCTTCTTGTAAACATAGAAAGGAGGAACTGCCCAGCTGCTTTTCGGCTCCTTGGGTTTCTCTTCCATTACCAAAACCTTGTCACTAGAGTCAATTGTTGCCACTCCGGTCCTCTGCAGTGCTGAAAGGGATGGCTCAAAGTGGCGCATGATGCAGGTGGACTGCTTCTGATGGAAGAAGGAGACAAAGCCAGAGAGGGAGAAGTCAAGGAGGTTGTCTCCTGCCAGAACGAGCAGGTCCTCATTGAGGTCCAGCGAGTCTATGGCAAAGAGGATATCCTTCACTGCTCCCAACCTGTTGGAGTTCTCTGTGGATCCGTCATCAAGGACGATGATGGGATGGGTAAGGGAGGAGGTTTCTTTCCAGGAAGAGAAGTGATCATAGAACTTGTGGTTGGAAACAACCACATACTTCTTCAAGTCTTTTATGGCATCAACATCAGAGAGAAGCCAATCAAGGACAGTCCTTCCCTGTACGTCCAACAAGGGTTTGGGATAGTTCTCTGTAAGGGGATAGAGCCGGGTTGCATAGCCGGCGGCAAGGATGAGGCAGATCATGAGTTCATCAAACTCATTGCGTACCTAATGGACATATTGTCACATTGTCGATTCTAGCTAACTTATCTTCAATACCTTGTTTATGTTCTTGTAACTCCTGTTTTTGTATTCGACTATACCAAATTCTAAATAATTCAAAGATATTCGCAAAACCTGAGGTTTCTAGAGCAATAAGGCTAGGCATTATCCTTTTAACATAATGGCAATAGGTATTCCCAACAGCTTTATAAGCAATAGACTCATCCGCTACTTTCGATGTAAAGAATGAAGAAAAACTTTCCATCGCATTCAACACATCTAGCATTGGTCCACAGATTTTTACAATTTTTTCAAGTTCATTGTTATCCGAATTAAGTTTTACCGTAATCGAATTACCAACAATAATTACCTCAGCATTATCATAGAGCTCAATACTCCACTTCTTTATTTCAGCATCCAGGATATTTTGTAACTTAATTACTTCATTTAGATAATATTGAATTTGAGAATTTGCACACATCAGTGATTCTCTTGTTGCGTTAATTCTTAAAGATTCTCTGGAAATTTTCAATTGCCTAAGCCCAATAATGGCTACCACTAATAATGCCATATTTGAGACATAGTAGAAGGATTCAAGGATTTGAAGAAAAGTTGTCATTAGTTCTCCAATGTATAAGTCTATATAATACTAATATTTCTTATATAAACCGAATGTTACATGAGCATAAAGTATACCATAATAGAGATACGTAGTAACAATAAATCAATTTTGCTACTCCAATAATTGCCACATATAGTAAATAGATTACCTGAGGATATAATCTAAGAATCACTCGGGTCCTATTCAATCGAGGTTACCAAGGCTTCGTTTAGTACTTCAAAATCCTCAATAGACGAAAACTTAGAGAACTCATTTTCCCAATTGGTATTGCTCATTACTTTCTCTATGGTTTTAGAAATCAAAATTCGTTCATGAAGTGCTTTATATTCTTGAATAAGCAAATTATTTAGTCTTGTTTTATACGCAGAACTATCAAGATATATAGGTTCAGCCTGCAATTGAGTTACAAGGTCAATAACTCCTGAGTTATTACTAGCTTGCGTTAAAAAGATTTTTTTACACTTCCCCTCAGAACTATCATCTTTCTGATACTTGAATACATATCGAATTCTACTCTGTACTCTGTCAGCACCAGGAATATCTGCTTTATTAATTACTTGAATATCGCCAATGGAAATAATCCCACCCTTTAGATATTGGATATCATCTCCTTGGTCTGGGGCATGCACAGATACCGTTGTCTGAACATAATCTTTCACCAAATTCTCACTCTGCCCAACTCCAACGGTTTCAATGATGATGTGTGAAAATTTGGCGGCTATCAAGACTAATAAAATCTGAATAAAAGAAGGATTAAGTCCTCCTAACATACCTCGAGAGGAAATACTTCGCAAAAAAAACCGCGGATGGGCTTGAGACTTACTCATCCGCACTCGGTCACCTAAAAAAGCTCCCTGTTGTTTATATAAATTAGGATCAATTGAAAGGACTGCTACAGAGTCTCCATTGTTTAAGAATTCATGCGCAATACAATCGATTAAGGTGCTTTTTCCAACTCCAGGTGCACCGGTAACACCAATTACATGACTTCGTATAGTGATTTCTCCAAGAGCCTTAATTACCAGAAATCCATCCAGATCATTTTTCTCGCAAATTGAAATTGCGCGAGCGATACTAGCATAATTCATCTGAAGAACTTGTCTAGCCAATTCATCAAACTTACTATTCTTCAATTGCATGGTTATCAAATATTTGGTGAATGTATTTTACATTCTCTGCTATAGTTGCTCCAGCAGTATAAATTCTATCAACTCCAATTTTTAATAGTTCAGGCATATCATTCTTAGGAATCGTTCCTCCAAGAATTACAAGCGGTTTTTCAGATCTTTCTGTTGATAATAAACGCAAGACTTCAGGAACAAGCGTCATATGTGCTCCCGATAGAATGCTCAAACCTAGAACATCAGCATCCTCTTGAATTACTGTCTTGACCACCATTTCAGGAGTCTGCTTAATTCCAGTATATACAACCTCCATCCCTGCTTCACTTAAGCCTTTAGCAATGATTTTGGCACCTCTGTCATGTCCATCAAGACCAAGCTTTGCAATTACTACTTTAATTCTTCCATTATTCATAATTATATTCTCTCAATTATGAGTACCATGATATTCGCCAAACTCAGAACGGAAAATATCAGAGATTTCACCTATAGTTGCATATGACTTCACTGCTTCTATAACAAGAGGCATTATATTAGTTTCCGATTTACATGCATTTTTCAGCTTCGCTAATGCGTCAGAAACAGCAATTGCATCACGAGACTCTTTAATCCGACTCAATTCCATGGTTTGAGTCATTTCTACGGCTGGATTCACAGTGAATACGGGAGAATCACATTCTTCCTCGTTATTAAACACTGTTAACCCCACAATATTTCGCTTACTCTCTTCAATCTCGATTTGGATAGCATATGCACTTTGTTGGATTACATCTTGGATATATCCATCTTCTATCGATTGAATTACCCCACCGTGCTCCTCTATATCACCAATACAAGCGTAGATTTTCGAGACATACTCCTGTGTTAAACTCTCAATATAATAAGAACCACCCAAGGGATCTGATACAGCAGGAACCCCGGTCTCATATGCTAGTATCTGCTGTGTTCGCAAAGCAACAGTAACAGCCTCTTCCGAGGGTAATCCCAGAGCTTCATCATAAGAATTTGTATGTAATGATTGAGTTCCACCAAGAATTGCGGAAAGCGCTTGAATTGTCACACGAACAATATTATTTAGAGGCTGTTGGGCGGTTAAGGTGGATCCTGCAGTTTGCGTATGAAATCGCAATTGCTTCGATTTCTCCAGTTTTGGCTGAAATCTACTTTCCATTATTTCAGACCAAACACGCCGAGCAGCCCTAAATTTTGCAATCTCTTCAAAAAAACCATTGTCAGAAGAAAAGAAAAAGGACAACCTCGGTGCAAACTCATCGATATCGAGTCCAGATTGTATAGCTCTTGTTATATACTCAACACCATTGGCTATTGTAATTGCAACTTCCTGGATTGCTGTGGCCCCAGCTTCTCTAATATGATATCCACTAATACTAATAGTATTCCATTTGGGAACTTGTTCCTTACAAAATGCAAAAATATCGGTTATCAACCGAAGTGAAGGCTTGGGAGGAAAAATATATGTTCCTCGAGCAACATACTCTTTCAAGATATCATTCTGAATTGTACCAGTAAGCGCAGAATAGAGAATGCCTTGTTTCTCTGCAACCACTAAATACATTGCAAATATGATGATTGCAGTTGCGTTGATTGTCATGGATACACTTACATCACCCAAAGGGATAGTATGAAAAAGCGATTCCATATCGGCCAGCGTATCGATAGCCACCCCGACTTTTCCGACTTCGCCTTTACTCAATGGATGGTCAGAATCATACCCCAATTGAGTAGGGAGATCAAAAGCAACACTTAAACCTGTCTGCCCTTGATTTATCAAGTACCGAAACCGTTCATTTGTAGTCTTACTGTCTCCAAACCCTGCATATAGGCGCATAGTCCAAAGCCTTTTGGAATACATTTCAGAATAAATGCCTCGAGTATATGGACTCTTCCCAGGAAGTTCATCCAGCATCTGAAATTCTTTGGTGTTAGTGTAAGTACTTTTTGCCATAACTAATCCTTAGGCTTTCTCTTTGGTGCTATCAAGACAATTATCAAGTATACGACTTGGGTTTAGTGTAGTACCTGCAATAAAGGCTTTTAGGTTTGTCTCTAGATTCTTGTTTTTTACCTTCTCTCTAATCGAGTGTAAAATTGATTCCGAAGAAATCCAAGGAAGATAGTGAGACAACACACCCATGAAGACCATATTTGTGTAAAGCGTTGAACGAAAATTGGCTTGAGTAAAAGAGAAAAATGGGAACCGAAGGATTGTCTTATACTTTGAATTTTGAGCAAAGTTTTCTATATTGAAACCATCATCAGCAATTACAAGAGTATCACTGGTAAATCCTTTCATATCTTGTGAAATAGTAGTTTCAGAGAGTGTGGCAAACAAATTCGGAACTGTAACTTTAGGAAAAAGAATTTCTTTCTTTGATAGTTGTAATTCTGATTTGCAATACCCCCCTCTGGATTCTGGGCTGTATGCCTGTGTCTGTGCAACATACAATTCATCATGATTCATTGAAGCACTCGCAAGAATCAGACCTGTCAAGATAATGCCATTGCCTCCGGTTCCCACAATCCTGAGTTCAAATTTTTCCATGCTTAGTCCTCAACCTTTTGTACCCGCTCGCAAAGCTCATGGTACTTGGTAAAATAGTCTTTTGCAGGACTAGAGTACAAAACCCCGGTTGGCAAGGTCTCTTCTTTTCTCGCAGGGTCAGCTATCTCCCATTGTGACTTGGGGATAAAATGCTGCTTTTGATAATTCAGCATCTGGGAAGCAGACCGCATATTATTCTTTCTACCATAATGAACAGTACATTGGGTAATCACATCAATAACTGAAAGACCTTTGTGCTCAATGCCTTTTGAGAATAATTCCGGCAATTGGATAGCTTTTGCCGTAAGGCCTCGAGCTACATATGATGCTCCTGCTGCTTGAGCCAATGAACAGATATCAAAAGGATTATCAAAATTCCCGAAAGGCATTGTTGAGGAAAACGAATCAACTGCACTCAAGGGAGATCCCTGCCCTCCAGTCATTCCATAGATGCCATTATTAAAAACCACGACCGTCAAGTCGATATTACGCCTGCATGCATGAATGAAATGATTGCCTCCGATTGCCGCACAATCACCATCACCGGTTAAGACGATAACTTTGAGCTCAGGATTTGCCAATGCTATCCCCGTTGCAAATGCAATGGGCCTTCCGTGGGTTGTATGGACTGAAAACGTGTTGAAAAACTTTGAGGCTCTTCCGCTACATCCAATTCCTGAAACAATCACCACCTTATCATTCTCAAGGCCCAATTTTGCAAGCGCTCTTCCCAAATTACTAAGGATTATTCCGTGTCCACAACCAGGACACCATTTATGGGGAAGTTGGTTATATGCGATTTTATCGCGCAATGATTCAAACATGATGCATCCTATCAATTACTTCACTATAAATTTCTGTTGGCGTGAATATTGTACCATCGTACTTAGTAATCGAAATTACATTCTGCTTATCCGATTTATTAAGCCGTATTTGGTCCACATATTGGCCCATATTAAGTTCTGGAACGAGAATGGTTGATACATTCTCGGGAACCATTGCCATAATTTCTGGATCAAATGGCCATAAGGTAAGTATGGTGATCCAACCCACTGAGTATCCGGCTTTTCGCAATTCAATACCCGCTGCTTCAACTGCGCGAGCTGTAATTCCGAATGAAATCAATACCAGTTCATTATCTGGAGAAACATCATACCGATTAATGCAAATATCGGATATATTACTGGTAATCTTACCACTCATCCGATCCATCATCCTCTTAACTATGACAGGATTGCTTGAAGGCTCTCCACTTTCATCGTGCTGCAATCCAGTAATATGGTATGCTGAAGGTGTTCCGGCAGGGGTGAACTGAGGAACTCCGTTTATGCAATTCTCATAAGGTTTCTGAGAACTTTCAGAAGAAGCCTTTGGTCGATCAATAATCTCGACAGAATCAGCACGAGGAACCAATATTTTCTCTCTCATGTGAGCTACTACTTCGTCCATGAGGAGAATAACGGGAGTTCTATATTTCTCTGAGTAATTAATTGCCCGTATTGTAAGCTCAAAACTCTCCTGGACTGTTGTTGGACTATATACAATAATTTGATGGTCTCCATGAGTACCCCATCTTGCTTGCATAACGTCACTTTGTGAGGGGGAGGTAGGAAGTCCTGTGGAGGGTCCTCCTCTCTGCACATTTACAATCACACATGGAGTCTCGGTTATAATTGCATATCCAAGGTTTTCTTGCTTTAAGGAAAATCCTGGCCCACTGGTGGCGGTCATTGTTTTTGCACCAGCAAGCGAAGCTCCTATTATACAAGCCATGCTTGCAATCTCATCCTCCATCTGAATGAACACTCCATTCAATTTTGGTAGAATCCCAGCAAACTCTTCACTAATCTCTGATGAAGGGGTAATTGGGTATCCAGCAAAAAAACGCACCCCTGCCATTATGGCTGCTTCAACGACAGCCTCATTCCCTTGAAGCAATTTCTTTGTCATCTTTCAATAAACTTCCAATACGAAATCAGGACAGCTTATTTCACATAAAGTACATCCAATACATTTATCTGGAAAACTAATATGGACCAAACCATCAGTCACAGTTAGTACCTGTTTTGGGCAGACATAAACACAGATACCACATCCTTTACACCAATCACCCTGTTGAATATGAACAACCTTTGCCTTATTTTGATCCATTTTTGTCTGGACTGTCCTTTTTAATTAGTGATAAGAAAAAAGCAATATGGGGAGGTTCAATAACCATATCTCCATATTTCATAATTGTCTCACCTGTAGAATGAGTAAACTCATTATATGCATTAACTATCCTTTGCAGCTCTTCAATACTCAAATCAAATGTTTCAAAAATTGTATTGATTGCTGTAACTTGCTTCGGATGAATGGCAAGCTTTCCTGAGAATCCCAATTTTTTTGCTTCCTGAACATCTTGCATGAAATCAGGAGAAATCGCTGTACTTGGAAAGATGGAGTCAAAACATGGGATTGAATAGGCTTTCGCATGCATAGCAATGTAAGATCGAGGGAACAACAAAGCTTCTTTTGATCTGAATATTCCCATCGATTTAAGATAATCCTCGCTCCCAAACATCAATGCGTGGATGCTATTTGAATACTTTTCCAGAAGCAAAGGAAGATGAAGAATTGTACGAACAGATTCAATTATTACTACTGGCTTATGGCCATGATCAAGACAGAAATTTACTATTCTTTCTGATTCAGGATCCATATCAAAATTGGGAATTACGAATCCAGCGACTTTCGAAGTTTTCATAAATGAGGTAATCAACTCCGAATAGAATACCTCGTTGATCCTTATATAAAATTTTGTATGATCACAATTCTCAATACCTCTCATAACATCCGGGATGTATGAGAGCGTTAATGCGCTATCAATTGCATCCTGAAAATCAACTATTATTGCATCTGCATTTAATATGTCTCTATTTTCAAAATATCTAGGTTTATTTGCAGGTATGAATAAAAGACTATGCATCTTCTCGACAACTTTTCATATACTGTTCGAACTTTACAATCTTTTCATGCCGATAAATCAGGTTATTTGCTTGCTTCAGTGTAGGTGGAGCAACAAAGACATGTTCCTTTATCGATGCTCCTGTACCCGATGAAGCATTAGCTTGGGCAGTGGATACGATATTTTGAGCCTTCTGTATCTCGCTAGCAGAAGGGGTGTAGAAATCCTTTACAATTTCAGCTTGTGAAGGAGAAATAAGTAGCATCCCTTCATACCCCAAATCTACTGCTGGTTTTATAAAGGCTTTCAAGCCTTCAATATTATGCACATCAATGTATGGAGTATCGATTGGCAAGAGATTATTGGCTCTACAAGCAAATAGTACTTGGCTTCTTGCATAATGGAGAGAACTTCCATCACTAGCATGTTTGCCTTGCGTATCTCCTAACAGATCTTCTGCACCAAAGAGCATACCAACGATTCGCTTGGAGGCCTTCGCAATTTCATCTGCATGAATTATTGCAGAAGGAGTTTCCATGACCACAATGACCTTGAAATACTCTTGAGGCAAACCCAAGGATTTTTCTTTTTCTGATATTATTCTATCAAAAACAACCAGGTCTCCGGAAGAATATGGTTTTGTATACAGGAATCCATTGAGATTTTTGCTAGCAACCATGTCTACATCTTGCTTGGTCATTCCAGTTTCGAGTGAATTCACACGAACAAAAACGGGACGTCCATCTATCTCACCTGAATTGAGAGTATCAAAAATTGCTTTTCGAGCCAGATCCTTATAATTTGGAGGGACGCCATCTTCCAAATCAAGAACAATACAGTCACAGGAAGATTGATATGCCTTTTGGATATACTTAATGTTGTGTCCATTTACTATGAGTGGAGTCCTTACAACAAGTGGGCCTGAATATTTTTCCATTATCTTTCCTCATTTTCAATCAAAGCATTCGATTTGATGAGTACATGTCGTTTGAATGAGAGAACCAGATCCTCGTGTTGATTGAAAACTTCAGTCAACACGTAGATAACTCCACGGTCATTCTTTGTACTTGATTTCCTGACATCCAGTACAGTAGTTTTTGCATGAATGGTATCATTAATAAATACCGGCTTATGGTGCAGGATATTCTCATAATCAAGATTGGCAATTGCTTTCCCACTGATATCAATTACTGTCAGTCCAACTGCAAGGCTGAAGACAAGTGTCCCAACCACAAGAATCTGTCCATGTTGCTGCTTTTTGGCATACTCAGCATCGAGATGGACAGGATGATGATTCATGGTAAGTAAAGAGAACAAGTTGTTATCACTCTCAAAGATAGTCTTTGTTTGAGAGTGGTGGATTACTTGTCCTATGGCAAATTCTTCAAAATAGCGACCAAATTGCATAATTCCCTCTGTATTTAGCTTGTTTTTCTTAATAACCTAGCAGGATTACCTACAATTATACTATGCGAATCAAAATCATTTAAAACTACGGCACCAGCTCCTACAAGAGAGAAATCCCCAATTGTGAGTTTCTCCCTGATGGTACAATTGCTTCCAATATGGCAAGCCTTTCCGATATGC
Source organism: uncultured Sphaerochaeta sp. (assembly GCF_963667405.1). Lineage (NCBI taxonomy): Bacteria > Pseudomonadati > Spirochaetota > Spirochaetia > Spirochaetales > Sphaerochaetaceae > Sphaerochaeta > uncultured Sphaerochaeta sp. The sequence goes on from NZ_OY763408.1 coordinate 2,598,206, forward strand.
ACATTTGCACCTACGACGCTATTAGTAGCTAAATGAGCAAATTCATCCATAAAACTATCATGACCAATAAATGAATTGCCCAATAGCATACAATGGTTAGAAATTTTTGTATCTGGAGATAACTGAGAATATGGAGCAAACAACACCCCTTTCCCAATTTCAGAAAATGTCGAAGGAATATATGCTGTTGGATGAATCAGACTTGCATACCGATCTTCACAAATTTCAAACTCCTTAATCTTTTGATACACTTTTTCTTCTTTTTGCATTCCTACATATGATATAAAAAACGATACATCCTTATCATCTAGAAATTTTTTATAATCTTCTGATTTGCCTATAACAGGTATCTGTCTAAATTTCCCAATTTTACTCCCAACAGGCACTTCATCATTTAGGAATCCAACTATCTCAATATTCTCCAAATCCATTGCAATGGAAGCTGCTATCATGCCAATTCCACTCCCCCCGAAAATAACCAATTTCATTCTATTCATTATACCAAACCTTTATATATCAGATGAACCAAAAATCTATTGATACATGTGCTCGTAGTACTTCTGATAATCCCCACTCACCACCCGCTCAATCCACTGCTGATTTTCGAGGTACCACTGGATGGTTTCTTTCATACCCTGCTCAAAAGTGTAGGAAGGCTTCCATCCCAGTTGGCTGGTAATCTTTGTGTTGTCGATTGCATACCTTCGATCATGGCCGGGTCTGTCTTTCACATAGGTGATTAAGTCTTCTGACTTTCCAACTGTCTTGATGATGAGCTTTACTATCTCAATGTTCGCCTTCTCGTTGTTTCCACCAATGTTGTAAATCTCTCCGGTTGTTCCCCTATCCAGAATTACATCAATTGCTGAACAGTGGTCGATGACATGCAGCCAGTCCCTGACCTGCATCCCATCCCCATAGACTGGAAGGTTCTTGTCCTTGAGACAATTGTTGATCATCAAGGGGATGAGCTTCTCTGGAAACTGGAATGGACCATAGTTGTTGGAGCAACGGGAAATGGTCACTGGCAATCCATAGGTTTCATGGTATGCCCGGACAATCAAGTCAGCACTCGCCTTGGAAGCAGAGTATGGACTGTTCGGAAGCAATGGCATGGTCTCAGTGAAGAAGCCTTCTTTACCTAGTGCCCCATACACCTCATCAGTAGATACGTGATGAAATCTCACACCTTGCCGATATTCCTTGTTGTACTTGTCATCGGGATGGAGCTTCCAGCTTTTCTTTGCTTCATCCAACAGAACCTCTGTTCCGATGATGTTGGTGGTGAGAAACAGCTCGGGATCAACGATGCTTCGATCTACATGGCTCTCTGCAGCAAAGTTCACCACATGGGTGAAGTGATGTTCAACAAACAGGCCGTGAACCAGAGCCCTGTCCCTGATGTCTCCTTTCACAAACGAATAGCGGGGATTGTCTTCCACCCCTTTCAGATTCTCAAGGTTGCCTGCGTAGGTAAGAACATCGAGATTCACTATAGTATCGGCGGGATGATGCTTCAAAAGATATGCAATAAAGTTACTTCCAATGAAACCGGCGCCACCGGTTACCAGGATGGTTCTTGGATTGGTGTTCACTCAGTCCTCCCTACACAGACTCATCAACCAGGGAAAGAATGTATTGGCCGTAGTCGGTCATCTTTAAGCTCTCTCCAATCTTCTTTAGTTGTTCAGAGGCAATAAACCCTCGTCTCCAGGCTATTTCTTCAATACAGGAGATGTAGAATCCCTGCCGTGATTGTACAGCCTCCACATACTCTGCAGCTTTCAGCATACCCTCGGGAGTACCCGTATCCAGCCATGCCATACCGCGTCCGAGGAGTTCTACATGGAGTTCTCCCATTTCCAGATAGGCATTATTGACTGACGTAATCTCAATCTCTCCACGGGCTGAGGGCTTAACCCGCTTGGCAATCTCAATGACACGGTTGTCATAGAAATAGAGACCGGGGACTGCATACTTTGACTTTGGATGCTGAGGCTTTTCCTCGATTGATATAACCTTATGGTTTTCATCAAAAGCTACAACACCAAAAGAACGAGGGTCGTGGACGGGATAACCAAAGATAGTAGCTCCACTTCCCCTACTCTTCGCTTTATTAAGTACTTTAGTAAGGTCCTGCCCAAAAAACACATTGTCACCGAGTATCAGGCACACGGAATCATTTCCAATGAAAGACTCCCCAAGAATAAAGGCATCAGCCAAGCCTCGGGGAGTATCTTGTACTTTATAAGAGATCTTTAATCCAATCTCTGCGCCATCGCCCAACAGCCTCTCATACACCGGAGTATCCTCAGGTGTTGAGATGATGAGAATCTCTTGGATGCTGGCAAGCATCAGTACGGAGAGCGGATAGTATATAAGGGGTTTGTCGTAGATTGGAAGGAGCTGTTTTGAAACCGCTTTTGTCATAGGGAACAAGCGACTTCCCTTTCCGCCGGCCAGAATGATTCCTTTCATATGAAACACTCCTAGTATTCAGTTAATTAATAATGATATCACAGATTCTATCTACTTCATCCAAGGAAAGGTCTGCATAGAGAGGAAGTGTAAGAACACGTTCAGCAATATACTGAGCTACAGGAGTCTCTGAAGCATCATACTTGTCTCTATAACATGCAAAGGTATTGATGATTGGATAGAAATACTTACGAGCATAGATTTCATGTTCCTTAAGTTTTTCAAATAACTGGTCTCTAGTATAGCGATACTGATCAAACACAACTGGGAAATAAGCATAATTCTCAGTTACATCTACAGGAATTGAATAAAGTTTAATCCCTGCTATCCCACCCAAGTTATTACGATATCGTTCTACGACTTGCTTTCGTTTCTCAATTTCTTCATTCAAGTGCCGAAGATTGCAGAGCCCCATAGCTGCCTGGAACTCATTCATCTTGGCATTACCACCCACAGCTATAACATCTTCAGGACCACTAATTCCAAAGTTCTTGATCATTTCAAGCTTCTTCTTCAATTCACTATTAGAAGTTGCGATAGCACCGCCTTCGATGGTATTGAACACCTTGGTTGCATGGAAACTGAACATGGAAGCATCCCCGAAGGAACCAATACCCTTTCCCTTATAGGTTTCAGCAAAGGCATGGGCAGCGTCATAGATAACTCGAAGGTGATACTTGTCAGCAATCTTCTGAATGGCTTCTACATCGCAAATATTCCCGTATACATGGACAGGAAGAATTGCGGAGGTTTTCTCAGTAATGAGAGATTCAAGCAAAGATGGATCCAAGGTATAGTCATAGGACTTGATATCACAAAAGACGGGTTTCAAACTGTTTCGAACAATAGCATGTGTAGTTGAAGCAAAGCTAAAAGGTGTTGTAATGACCTCACCAGAAAGTTCCAAAGCTTGTATTACCATCTCAAGAGCAAGGTGTCCATTTGTAAAGAGAGATACATAATCAACATCAAGAAATGAAGCCAAAGAAGTTTCCAGCTCTTTATGCTTGGATCCAATATTGGTCAACCAATGAGTATCCCAAATAGAACGTAGTTCTTCAATATATTCATCAAAAGGAGGAAGAGAGGAGCGAGTGACTAGTATGGACATGGAAGCCTCCGGGAGCTGTAACAAGAAAGGATAAAGCCAATGCTATTTAGTTTTGGTATCACGCTTAGTCTTGAAGAGAGACAATACTGTTTGCACGAGGTAGGTAAAGCACTCAAGCTTAAAAATAAATGCAAGTCCTGCATAAATGACAACACCAACAAATATCTGGATCAACATCGTAATAAGAGGAGATAATCCTAGATATAATAATAGATACACAAAAACGCCCATTATCAAGGAAAGGATTAAAGAAGGGAAAATATCTTTCATTTGTTCCCCATAACCATAATTAAGGAGTTTCTTGTTTGGGTAAGCATTAATAAAGGAAGAAATAATACCTGATACAACTTGTCCGAGTGCTAAGTAATAAACTCCGAAGGGAAGTGAAACAGCGAGAATTACTAATCCAAATATCTTTTTAACTATCTCGAGCTTTAAAAAAATATCACTCCGACCCATAGCATTTATAGCCTGAAGATTTGCAGTATGAATTGGCCAGAGAGCATACGAAAAACAAAAAATCTGTAAAAATGGTACTGATGGCAGCCATTTTTCTGTCAGAAGAAGCAATACTAATGGTTTTGCTACGACAGCGAGTCCTACCATCAAAGGAAACACAATAAAGGAACTAGTAACAATCGAACGACGCATCATAGACTTAACACGTTCGGTATAGTCTTGTTGAGCTGCCAAAGCAGGGAGCATGACAGATTGGATTGAACCGTTTATATTGCTGATAAGCAATTGTGGAAACTGTTGGCCTCTATTGTAATATCCCAGCGTTGCAGGAGTATAAATCTTTCCAATGAGAAGGCTGCGTAGATCATTATAAATAGTATCAATTAGGGATGATACGAGAAGTTTCCAACCAAAGGAGAATAATACTTTTACTCGTTCAAAAGAAAATTGAAGTGTTGGTCTCCATTTGACTGTAAACCAAAGAATCAATGTAATACATATTTGGTTAGTAAGTTGTTGAAATACTAATGCCCATATTCCATACCCATAATAGGCAAGGCTTATTCCGACAATACCTGAAACTATACCAGCACCTACGCTGCTGTAGAATAAACGCTTAAATTGCATCATCCTGGAGACTATAGCATTCTGAATGGAATTGAAGGCTCCAGGAAAGAGAGTCAATGCAAGAACTCGAAGGACTAAAACCAAACCGTCATTATCATAAAATACTCCGATAAGTGGAGCCATAAAGTATAGAGTACAGTAAAGTATGCCTGCTATTCCCAAACTAATGTACAGTACTGAGGAATAATCAACCTGATCAACTACTTTCTTTTGGATGAGCGATGTACTTAGCCCACTCTGGACAAAAACATTTGCAATAGTAATAAAAATGACAACTAGAGCAAGAACTCCATAATCAGAAGGAAAGAGTAGGCGGGCAAGAATGACTTGGATGATGAACTGGAGGCCTTGGGTGCCGAAACGCTCGAAGAATTTCCAGAATAAATTTGCGATAATCTCTGAATGGGGTTTAATCAAATTCGGGCCTGTCAATAGTTTTGTGTAAATGATTTTCTATAGTTTTACTCTTCCTTCAAACATTATAGAAAACTGATTGAGTGCGACACGCCAATTCCTGATTGGCATGGTCCATTTCTTCGAGGCTTTGTTTATTGCAAGATACATGCTAGCGGTATGATTTTTTTGAGGTGACACAGTAACAACTTTATTAGGTTGCACAGTATGATCTGCCCCCCAAAAAGGTGACACATTAGGGGCCACCGCACCCCATCTAGGTGACACTACTGGAGGGGTTATGCAGAAAGAACCTAAGAAAAATCTTCCCGCCTACATCAAAATCAATGCGATCATGGATTACACCGAAGGGAAGATGGCAAAGAGAACCATAGCTGAGAAATATGGTGTCTCCCATGTCTCCATCATCAACTGGGTGAAGGAGAAGGACAAATTATTGCGCGAGTGCAGGGAAAGTGCCAGACTGTTGGAAGGACTGGGGTTGCCTTTGGATAGCCAACCCTTGGAACCTCTGCAGGAGGCGCCCATGCAAATGGAAAAGGACCGGGCAACCTTGTTGGCTGAGAACAGGAGACTTCGCAAGGAGAATGAATACCTCGCACACCGCATAGCCTACATGGAGTCCCTGGCCAAGCTGATAGGCTTCAGTCTGGGCAGTACAAGAAAAAAAACGCTTCGAAGCCATCGATCTCGTCATCGAGTCCCGGGAAAAGGAAAACGTGATGCTGTTGTGCGCCATTCCCGACGTATCCAGGAAATGCTATTACGACCACCGTTTGCGTCGTGGCGCGGCGGACTCCGATCTGATTGCAATCGTTGAATACATTGTTGCTTGGTAAGTTAAACTAATAGAATCTTAGCTGTTTCTGGCGAAATAAATTATAGTGACAGGATTCGCATTGTACGCCTAAAATGAGAGTAGCCTTTCATCAGGAGGAAAAGATGAAGGGAGGTGCTCTTCTTGGCAGATGGTGTACCCCCCCTCATTTTGCAACTGAATGCCAGTACAGTGTGCAATACCTTGGATGCTTTTTCAAGTATCGGGAACCTCTCTTCCGGTTTGGCTTGTCGAGCAATGCAGGCCGGTCCGCTGCCCTGGATGCGGCGAATACATCAGAATGCATGTGCATGGGTATAGGACCCGTTACCTCGCCTTTCCCAACTCTGCCACAGAGATGATCATCGTGGTGAGGTTCCATTGCCCGCTTTGCCGCCGGACCGTCACCATTTGTGTATGGTACCGTGTAAATACCTAAGAGGGGGTGAAGACATTTTCTTGGACTCCATAAGGAGGAGAGAATGTATTCATACGAAGATAGGAAGAAAGCCGTTGAACTTTACATAAAGTTTGACAAGAGTGCTTCTGCTGTCGTAAGGGAACTTGGGTATCCCACCACCAGGATGCTTACGCTATGGTATCGGGAATACCTTGAGAATGGAGACCTGCACAAGAAGTCTCGAATGCAATCAGGATATACAGCAGAGCAAAAAGCGGATGCTGTCAAATACTACCAGGAGCACGGGAGAGGACTCGCCCGTACGGTCAAGGCTCTCGGATATCCTTGCCGCCAACTTCTTGGAAAATGGGTCAGCCAAGACACTTCTTGCGATTTTCAACCTTTGAAAAGGGAACAGCCTGTTGTAAAATGCACAGACAAGCAAAAGATGGCCGCTGTAGTGTCTGTAGCTTCCGGTGAAAAGACTTCAAAACAGATCCAAGCAGAGATCGGAGTGTCCCGGAGAACGGTCTGGCATTGGAAACGGCAATTGCTTGGGGAGGTAAGCAACCCCGAGATGAGAAAGAAATCCCAAAAAGAATCCGTGAAGGCTTCATCAGAACAGGAGATTCAGCTGAGGGCTGAATGCGACGAGCTGAAAGAAGAACGGGACAGGCTGCAGAAACAGGTACATAAGCTCCAAATGGAGAAGGACATTCTTGAAAAGGCGGCTGAAATAATAAAAAAAGATGAGGGCATCGGTATCGATACACTCTCCAACAGGGAGAAAGCCATGATTATCGATGCCCTTACAGGCAGGTACACCATAAGGCAGCTGCTACCCTCCCTGCATATGGCGAAAAGCAGTTACTTCTACCAGATCCAAGCCATGAAGAAAGATAAGTATGAGCTTGTCAGGAAAGACTTGAGGAATGTGTTCTCTGAGAACCGGCAGTGTTACGGCTATCGCCGGCTGCATTCAGTCATCACATCCAATGGAAGCACCATTTCAGAGAAGGTAGTTCTTCGTCTTATGCATGAGGAAAACCTTGTCGTTCCTTCCATGAAGAGAAAGAAGTACAGCTCATACAAGGGTGAGCTCAGCCCTGAGGTCGAGAACGTCATCAAGCGTGATTTCCATGCCGATAATCCCAATGAGAAATGGCTGAGCGATATCACCGAGTTCAGCATTCCCGCCGGCAAAGTGTATCTTTCTCCGGTGGTTGATTGTTTTGACGGCTACGTCACCTCCTGGACCCGTGGTACGAGCCCCAATGCTGAGATGGTGAACTCAATGCTGGATAGGGCTGTAGAGACATTGGGAGATGATGAGCACCCATTGGTCCATACCGATCGGGGTAGTCATTACCGTTGGCCCGGCTGGATTGAGAGAATGGATAATGCCGGGTTGGTTCGTTCAATGTCGAAGAAAGGCTGCTCACCCGACAATTCGGCATGCGAAGGCTTTTTCGGCCGATTGAAGAATGAGATGTTCTATTCCCGCTCCTGGTTTGGGGTATCAATCGAAGAGTTTTGTGCTCTGCTTGATGATTACATCTATTGGTATAATGAGAAACGAATCAAAATGTCCTTGGGAGGGAGAAGCCCTCTTGAGTATCGCAGGAGCCTTGGTCTAGTATCATAGAAAAGTCCAACTTTTTGTCCGCACCCCCCGACCTAAAAAAGTCATTGACATTAGCACAACCTTCTGACGATGCTCATTGCAGGGCTCCTGTCGCGGATTGCTATGGTAATAGACGCTGCTCCTGGGAACATCCAGCAACCGGCATTGCCTCTTCACTGACAGATTCTTCTCGTGCCTGTCGATCAGTCTGGATCTTTCCCGTACAGCTGCTTGTACTTTTTTTTTAAGAATTCCTTCTCGTAGTTGGATTCTCCCAGCTGGCGGAAAAGCTCTTCCTTCTCCTTCTTCAGCCTGTTGTATTCCTCATCCTTCTTGTTCTTCCGTACGAACAAGGCAGAAGAATTCTCTATCAGCTGCTTCTTCCATGCACTGATCTGGTTCGGGTGAACCTCGTACTTCTCTGCCAATTCTGCCAGGGTCATCTCTTCCTTCACCGCCTCCAGGGCGATCTTGGCCTTGAACTCCTCATCGAATCTCTTTCTCATGCGGACTCCTACTCCTTGTAGTGTAGTCCACCTTATTCATTTTGGGGAATGGTACAGCTCCTAGGGCTCATCATACCTCCGAACCCGGGATTCAGGGTGAGCGATATGTTGTTGGATACCGGTTGTTTCTCAGACCAGGTCATATAGATTTCAGAAAAGGCTCCCTTGCCCTCCTCGCTTAGAAGGTGACTCAGAATTAATCATCCTTTTACATGAATTAGTATTGACCTTAACATAATTAGCCAAGTAGTAAAACGAGGAAATATCATTCCCAAGTTTACAACTAGTTTTTCAGGAATATTTGCCTTCTTGTAATATTCAAGACTCTTTGCCTCAATAAACCGACCACAAAAGACACAAGATTGATAGTCTTTCTTTTCAATTATTCTATATAAGAATTCATGATACTTAAAATTAGTTTCCTTATCATAATTAATCATAAACTCATTCATTTTCTTGTTCATTTCATATCTATAATCGAAGTTAAATCGTTCTCTCTTACTCCAAGAAGAATCCGACATGACTCTATAATTGGACATTACATCCTTAATATAATAGACTTTCCCAGTCGCTAGGCAAAACGCTCTCAACGGATAGTCACCTATTGGCAAATTTTGATAAAGTAGTGGCATTGAAGCATAATCGTCCTTTTTTACCATCATACTAGAATAATGCGGAAAATTCGATACTGAAAGCAAATCCTCATAATCAATATACCCATTTTCATTTTTTAAAGATGTCATTACATCAATTATTCTTTGAGTTGATGCATTTATCCTATTATGAGCGTGACAACACATAATTACATCTGAATTGTTTTCAAGAATATCTACTTGCTTTTGCAATTTATATTCATCGATCCAGAAATCATCCCCTTCACAAAATGCCAAATACTTTCCTTGCGCATTTGGGACCAGAATCGATCTCGTAATCGGGACATGTTTACTGTACTGATTCTCCTTTTCGTAAAAGACCTTAATTAGCCTAGGATACTTATTCTTATACTCACTTATTATTGCAGCCGTACAATCTGAAGAACAATCATCATGAACTAATATTTCGAAATCAAAAGTTGTCTTTTGAATTATAAACCCATTTAAGGTGCTAGCTATATATTTCTCATGATTATATGCCGTGCATATAATTGAAACTAATATTTTTCTCATGTACTAAATACTCTTTTCATTAAAATACTTTTCCAAAGTTAGAATCACTAATACGGGTAGAACGGCAATAATATAATTTTTAATTGATAACATAACACTCGATCGTATACTATAAAAAACGTACAGAAGAAAATAGACGTACAAATAGTTAGTAAGTGGGTTTTTATTATTCTCAAAATACTTCCTGTAAGTATATTTCAACAACTTACCATAGCTATACATTTCAATAACAATTCCTATAACACCAAATGCTATGTAGCCATCTGTAAGAATAAACCACCCATGTCCTGTTCCAGAAGCAGCAGACGGAAAGAACTCATGCATATATTGTTCCTGAGGAGGCAATGGCCTTGACGGAAAAATAAAAGTCGGGATATACATGATTATATCGAGTAGATATATGTATCCAAAGTTATAAAACGACTTGCCATTAGAATATGCATGAATATATGAAAACATTGTTCCTGTAGTATTTTTAAATTCTCCACTTGAAGTTAGTGATAATAGTTCTTCTAGATTTTCATTATTGATCATTCTCCACATGGATTCAAAATTGTTATATTTTCTTAAATGACCTACTAAAACCAGCACTAAAGTTCCTAATATCGCGGCAAAAATAATGAAATTCACCTTTAGATGGAAAAATCTACTATTTACTAATACAGCTAATAGTAATGCTGCAAGAACTAAATTAGTCCTATCACCAGCTAAAAAAGCATATACAAATACGATGACATAAATAAAAATATCAAGTGCGTGAATCTTTTTTTCCTTGTAGGATCGATAGAAAGGAAGAGACAAAAAGACCAATGTAAAATAGGATGCTAATGCACTTCTCACCCCCGTTATGCGGGTCCTTTCAGCTCTAATTGCATAGCTTGCATACAAATCACTTTCTCCAAAATTAACAATCATTTTAATTAGTCGATTACGGAAAACAAAACAAATAATAATAAATAGTAAAAACAAAAACAATTCTCCGAACTTGATTTTTTTACTTAAATGTGCAGGTCCCTTAAAATATGATTCACTTGAATTGATTGGTGAAACATCATAACCATAGCCAATTAAAAAGAATCCCAATCCCAGAATACACCCTAATGCAAATACAAGAAGCTCATAAGTAGAATAATTATTCATTGATATTTTATCAAAAAGTCCTACCACACTATATAGTGAAAATGTTGTACAAAAAACATATACAGGTGTAATATTATTTTTATGTATTGTTACACTTGGATAATAAGTTTTTACAATTTTTACAAACTTTTTTTTACTTCTAGAATAGTAAAGAACCAGAGTAGTAATACAAGAAAAAAAATATAGGTAACCAATTACACTATTCAATTAACGTACCCTCAGCACCTTAACCGGTACTCCACTAACTACAGAATATGGCTTAACATTATTTGTTACTATAGCATTCTGGGCTAAGCCCTCTGCCAAGACAGTTCTCTTGAAATACTTCGAATATTCCTGTGCTACTTAAAGTAAGCGTCAACTCGCCGCTCATATAAAATAACCAGCTTTTGCTGCACACTTGGATTCAGGAGGAACTGATGAGTACCAGACGACCATAACATTGCTCGATTAAGGTTTCTGGCCAGAATCCAATACCCTTGACCGTACGGGCGAGTCCTCTCCCGTGCTCCTGGTAGTATTTTGCAGCAACTGCCCTTTGTTCTTTTGATTATCTTCTTTGTAATCGCGACTTCTTGTGCAAATCTCTTTCTTCAAAATTATCCTGATACCAAGCTCGGAGCATCGTGGTATTCGGAAACTCAAGTTCCTTAACGAATGCACAAGCACTCTTATCAAACTTGATGTAAAGTTCAACGGCTTTCTTTCTCTCTTCGTATGAATACATTCCTTTCACCTAAAGAGTCCAAGAAAATGCCATCACCCCCCAATCGTAAAATTGGCGCTTACCATTTTCTAAACTAACCCTAATTTGGCAATTACTACTTTGGGCTGAAATTCTTCAGCTTTCTTGATGCAATTTAATTTCATCTCAGTTACTTTCTTACTATCACTATTTACATATTGCAAAATATTATATAATCCACAGTCATTTCCAAAATCATATCCAAAACCTGTTATGCCTTCTTCAATTACATCACAGAAACTCTCCCACCTTGATGCAATAACAGGTACTCCAGCTGCATAAGCATCGATAATGGTTCCAGGAATACCCTCTGTATAGAAATTTGTTGGAAATAACAACATAAAATAATCCTTGAGCACATCAACACTTTTTTCTGACGAAACTGACCCACAGTATTTCACGTAATCAGGAAAAGTTTTTACTAATTTTGAAAACCATTCCATTTGTTCGCCATCAATCTGTCCATAAATATCTAGAGTAAAAACAATTTTCCCAGCATTATCATTAAAATTCCTGACAGCCTCCAAAGCACTTTCTATCCCTTTTTCTTTCATTACTCTAGAAAATGTACAAAGCTTAAAAGGACCTGTAGTCATGGTAAAAAGTTCAGACTTCTTTAGAATTCGAATGTTTTTAAAATTTGGCATAACAACAATATTCCTGAAAGACATCTTTTCCATAGCTTTCTTCATAGTTTCGGTTTCAACATATATACCAGAAAATTCTGAAAGTTTTTTTTTCAGTACATTCTTATTTGAAATAATTGAAGGTAGCCATCCTCCAATAACTATATAATGCAGCTGCCTATGAAAACAAATATTAATGCAAGCACACAATGGAATAAGAATTCTCATTCCATTATGTGCTGGAAGAAGTATGATATTACTACAACCCATAAATGCCCATATCAATTGTGTAATAATTTTGACAATTTTTTTCAATCCACCGTGTGTATCAATGATTTTGACTTGGCCTTTCCCAAACTGTTTTTCTAACTCTTCTGTAATTTGCTTAGTTTTAATTGTTTGACCATTTAGCATAATCTTGCCTTTACCAAAGTGGCCAACAACACAAATCTTTTTCATAATTAGGACTCTTCACATATTCTTCTTGCGAACCATAATCTATAAAAGCCAATCAAATTATATACGTATACATCTATACCAAATCTGCCCACACACTCACTTGACTCTGAAAATTTTGATTACACTCCAATATCCAATATGAAATATTGATCTTGCTATTGATAGCGATTCAATTTTTCTATAGAGAATCCAATGATACTTAATCAACTCAAATTTATTGCTGGATATTGAATTATTCCTAATCCTGTATCTCATTAATACATCAGGCATACCCCATATAAACTGTTCTTTCTTGAGCATTTTAAGCCACAAAGCATCATCATTTCGCTTCCTGATATTTGGAACTTCGAATTTCCCCATCACTCTGACGTTGTACATTACAGTGGAATTCCCAACAGGACAATCAAGCAGCAACCGATTGTAATTAGTTTTCTGGGGAGATTCTATAATTTTCTTAAGCGGTAAACCTGCTTCATCAACTTGTTCATACGCAGTGCAGGTAAACGCATAGTCATATAATTTCATGAATGATATCTGCTTCTCGAGTTTTTCTGGCATCCAAATATCATCGCTATCCAAGAAAGCCATAAACTCACCTTCTGCAAGATTCATTGCAGTAGTCCTTGCAATTGCAGCACCTGAATTGGTTGGTAAACAATGATACTGAATTCTTTTATCCGCGTTTGCAAATGATGCAACTATCTCATCAGTATCGTCTTTAGAACAATCATCTACAATGATCATCTCCCAATTTGGGTAAGTTTGATTCAAAACCGATTTAATTGTCTCAGCAATAAACCTACCACAATTATATGTTGGAGTGATAATTGAAACCAGATTTTCAATCATTCTATTTTCCTATAACCTTCATTACTGTTATCAACAAACAAGAAAAATCATTCAATATACTTAACCTTTTAATTTGCATTAAATTCAAAAGCATCTTCTCCGGTAATATCTTTTCCACATACACCAAATCAGTATTTTCTGCTTCCTTCAGAATCTTCTCTTCATCCTTGTATTCAATACTTGCCTTTGAAGTAACTCCCGCAGGAAGTAACAAGGTCGCTTTCATTTCATCAGTGTAACAGGCTACGTACTTCGGCACTTCGGGTCTGGTTCCGACGAAGGTCATATCACCTATAAGAATGTTGAGTAACTGTGGAATTTCATCCAACCGATACTTTCTTAATTTTTTCCCTAACTTGGTTACCCTGGAATCATTGTTGATGGTAACCAGCGAACCATTCTTATCAGCATTCATTACCATGGTACGGAACTTAAAGATCTTGAATAGCTTCCCATATTGGGTAACTCGTTCTTGCCTGTAGAACACAGGACCTTTGGAATCAGCTTTAATAAACAGAGAAACAATAAGAAATATTGGGGAAAGAACTACCAATAAAACAATCGACATGATGATGTCGAAAAGCCTTTTAATTAGTAACGAACCTGCTTTTCTCCTTAGGAGCTCATAATACGGCCTTACCGCATCATTCTGCATGTCTGCGGGAAGCTTATCCCATCGATTAATCAACATGTTGCATTACCTAGTAAGCAAGTTTCGAATAGTCTGCAAAAGATAGTTAATATCTCCATCTTTCAAACACGTATGCAATGGTAATGTAACTACATTCTGAAATTGCTTGTAAGTATTTGGAAAGTCTTCAATCTTGAATCCAAGCTTTTTGTAAGCAGTATGCATAGGAAGAGGCTTATAATGGACATTTGTGGCTATTCCAGCTTCTGCCATATTCTTGATGAACTTGTTTCTCTGTTGTTCCGAATACCCGTTGATTCTCATCAAGTAGAGGTGCCCACTCGATTCAAGAATATCGGTATAGTGTACCAGCGAAGTAACAGGCAAATCCTTCAGACCTTCGTTATACATTTCTATGATCTGTCTTCTTCTCTTGAGTATCTCTGGGTATCTTCTGAGCTGAACCAAACCTAGTGCAGCCATGATGTCAGTCATATTGCATTTGTAATAAGGGCCGACAATGTCATACTCCCATGAGCCAATTTTGGTTTTTGCCAGGGCATCCTTACTCTGTCCATGCAACGAAAGAAGCTGTAGCTCATGGTAGAGAGCTGCGCTATCAAGCCCAGGTCGGTCTTTCCAAGTAAGAGCCCCACCTTCAGCAGTAGTAAGGTTCTTCACTGCATGAAAGGAAAACGCCGTGAAGTCCGCTACTTCCCCGGCTTTTTTCCCCTTGTAGGTTGCGCCAATGGCATGGGCACTATCAGCAAGAACCATGGCTCTATCAAAGAGAGCTTGCACTGGGGAATTCGGAGTATATAACTGCTTCTTCTCCTCGAGTACTTGGAAAAGCGTATCGTAGTCACACATCACCCCTCCAAGATCAACAGGAATGATTGCCTTGGTCTTCGTAGTAATGGCTCGCCCGACAGCCTCATAGTCCAGATGAAAAGAGCCAGGAGAGACATCAACAAGAACAGGAGTAGCCCCAACATGAATAATGGGGCTGCAAGATGCTGTGTAGGTATAGGCACTGGTGATGACTTCATCTCCTGGGCCTATGCCCATGAGAATGAGAGCCAATTCAAGGGCTGCTGTGGCTGAATTCAAACAACACACAGTGCTGGTATTACAGAAAGTCGCCAGATTTTTCTCAAACAACTTGGTCTTTGGCCCTGTTGTTATCCAACCAGAGCGCAAAGCATCAATAACCTCGTCAATCTCTTCTTGTGTGATATCAGGAGGAGAAAAAGGAATAGATCTCTTTACTTCCATACTTCGACCTTATGCATTCATACCAGAACCTTCAGAAGGTTCTCACAGGCATAGCCCCTGTGTGCTAACTTTTCTTCATCCTCAGTTCGCCACACAAGCACTACAATTTCATTAATTGACGCGTCATATAGAAGATTCTTTTCTGAATCTTCCGGAATGATCTTTGCCTCAACCGATAAAGAATTGACCATTCCTTCAATGAGAAGATACATCTCATCATTTGGCCCATAGAAACAGATAATTCGCTTGGGATACTTCTTCTGCAAAGTATGCACCAAAGAAACCATCTTCTGCTGATACTCCATCAGCTCCCTATACGTCCTGACTATATACCCATACGTTCTCTCAAGCTTGTTGGCAATGCCTGCAGGGGTGAGAAAGTACTTCACTGAGTTGGGCTGAAGTCTTTCGATTTTCAGCAAGCCTTTCTTGACCATGCGCTTGAGCAGGATGTTGATCGTTCCCAAGGACACACCGACATGCTCAGACAACTGCCGTTGCGTTGCATCTGAGTTCTGGTCCAGATAGGAGAGAATGGAAAACTCTTTGGTGGTACTTTCTGGTAACATGTTGGTGTTGATGAGAATGTGCGTTCATTCTTTGAACATTGTATACGAAACAACCCCTTTTCGAGGACAGCGTCCTCGAAAGAGGATGTTTTGATTTGCAATAGTTATTGATGTTTTTCGGCAGGAATCAGGAACACAGCTTCGCCAGAACAGCTACAAAAGAGTACTGCACAACTCTGGGTAACCATAACCTATACACCGGCTGCCGAAACACTCACGGTGTATATCTTCCTGCCAAAGCAGTGTCGATCAGACACAGGTGCTTACAAGAAGAAAACCTGCCAGGGAGGAAATGGTTACTCTTGTGACATGTGTGTGCAGAACCCCTATCACTTCCACCCCGTGTATTGAACCTCATAGTACCATCAGTTCTATATCGGTTCAACTCAATTTGCAGATTTTCTCTACAAATATGACCTCATTCTATGCTGAGAACCAAAATTGCCAGCCTTTCAGTAAGACTTGCTAGACACATGTACAACCTATGAACTTCTTACCTAATCTACTCTGGTAAAGAGAAATCTGAATGTCTTTCGGTTTGGCTGAAGCAGAAATAGTCTGATATTAAAAAATCCGCATTGAGCCTTCTAAATGTTTTTTTCACCAGCAGTTTTCTGCCGAATCGTTGCCTGCAACGATTCGAGAAAGCCGAAGCTTTGTTTCTTTTACTTCCCCTGAATGCTTCGAGCATAGATGCCTAACGTTTTGCTGAAAAACCGAGTTTTACTGTATCATTGAACTCTGAATGTACCCGAAATAATTCTCACTTTTACGTCGGCTACTCTTCTACCGAATCGTTGCCTGCAACGATTCGAGAAAGCCGAAGATAGTTGTACTAGAAACGATAGCGCAGAGAGACCTGCGGAAACATATTAACCATCGTCTCATTGAGCTTGGGATTGTACATACCTATATAGACAAACTCAGTTCCGATGGCAAAGTGTTCAAAGAGAATGGTCTCCACTCCTATACCACCACCAAGGCCGAAGTTGAGCTGCAAGGGACCTGCAGTATAAACACCTGAACCAAGACTTGTTTCCACAGCCTCCTCATAGCCTTGGTGATGCACACCCAAGACGAGGTAGAGCTTTCCTTCCAACCAGCTGTTGATCGTATGCTCTACCAGCGGGTACTGCAGTTCAAGACCCAGGTTGTAGACAAGGCGATCACTATCCTCTTCCAGCTCTGTGCGGTAGAGCATGCCACCGGCTACCTGCCAACCAAGGTTCTGTGTCCACACCTGATAACTGGCCCCGATGCCAGAGAGCCTGCCAACCTGCACCCCCAGGGAGTGGGGGTACTCGTTGGCAACAAGAGGAACGGAAGTTATGAGTGACAGCATGATGGCAAGAACACATCCACGTAGGTATTTCATACCCACAGCGTAGCACCAGTTTATTGGTTTGTCTTTAGCTGCAGGCCTAGAAAGCACGGGCTGCACGAAGTTGGAAAAGATTGTCCTTTGGCATGGGAGAGTAAGATTTCCCTCCACTAACGTACAAGTAAGCATTTGAGCTACTGGATTCGCTACTGCTCCAGTAAACACCACTGAGTAATGTGAATGCTCCTGCTTTGGCATCAGTTAGCCTAGCCATTTGGTCTAGTTCCAAGACGCTGGGCAGGAACCAATCGGAATAGCCTCCTTGGCGATAGACTTCCCTGCAGAGGTCGGCGCCACTGTAGATGTATGAATAGTTGGACAAAGCAGCGATCATGGCAAGGCTGTTTGCTTCACCAGTTCCGATAGCTAGGGAAGTATCTATCAGGGTGTAATTTATATGATACAAATAGGTTATCTTGCCTCCCCATTCGTATGTCGTCTCTCCCTTGTGGTAGGCATCGACCACATCAGTGGAAGCAGCTTCCAGATAGCGCCAACCATCAGAATAGACACCCTTGTCATGGAACACCACCCCGCCTGCTGGTCCAAGGTCGCCTACTCCACCAGACCACCACTTGGCATAGAGCGTGGTGTTGGCTGTTATGGTCTGGGTAGCAAAGTCAAACCGCTGGGTAAGGTTGCTATCGGCATACCAGAGGTTGAAGACATAGCCGCTTCTGGTGGGGTCGGCAGGAGCGCTGATGGTTGCGCCATGGCGAATTCCAGTATAGGCAGAGACTGCCGACCCACCATTGCTTTGAAAGGTGACGGTATAGGTCTTGCGATCATAGTAGAGTTTCAGCACCAACGAGCCGTTTGCTGTAATGGTTCCGGTTGCAACAGTGCTTGAGTTGCTCTCGTCTTTGGTGAAGCCTGTGTCGGTCTTGTAAACTGCTGCTGCAAGAGTATCGGTAACCCCAGAGAGATTTTCAGTCTCAAACAGGGTGTACCCTGACCCACTCACATCCTGCTGATAGTGTTCCACCTTGTAGGCTGTGTTGGTATTGGGTGTCCATTTTGCATAGAGATAGTGCCAGTTGGTAGCGGTAACCGTGGTGGTGCTGATAACCTGAGTCCCTGTACCATTGTCTCCTGTCCACCACCCAGCGAAGGTATAGCCAGTTCGTGTCGTGGTGGGGAGCGTACCATAGGCAGTGTTATAGTCGCGGTAGATGGTCTCAGGACTGGTAGTGGTTCCTCCTTCCTCATCAAAGGCAATGCTGATAGTCAAAGGTGTCCATTTTGCATAGAGAGTGGCGTTAGCTGCCCCTATGGAGTAGTTGGCCTTGTCTTGATACACCACACTGCCACTGCTGGTGGTTGCCCAGCCACTGAAGGTAAAGCCGGTACGGGTATAGGTATTGGCGGAAAGCGGAGTGCTGGTGGCATACAACAGGGTTTGGGTTTTTGTGGTGTTGGTCCCATCGTTCTTGTTGAAGGTAAGTGTATAGGTATTTTTCTGCCACTGGGCATAGAGGTTCACATCGGCACCTCCAATGGTATAGAGGGCCTGGTTGAGATACTGCGTGCCAAGCCCGTTGGCCTGGGTATTCCACCCGGTGAATGAATAGCCGGTACGGGTGAAGGCATTAGCCGTAAGGTTTGCCTGGGTGTTGTAAGGTATGGCTTGGCTTGCCATGGTTCCACTGCCACCATTGGCATTGAAGATGACATGGTAGTTTGTCAACGTCCACTTGGCATGCAAGGTTATATCCCCAGTGGAACCGTTGGGTATGGTGGTAATGGCACTTTCTGAGAAGTCGGATGCTGCATACCACCCACCAAAGTCATAGTGAAGCTTTGTAGGAGTTGCTAGGGTAATGGTGGGCGTCTCAATGGTGTAGGATGGAGGATTGGAACTTTCATTCGTCCCGCCATTGAGCACATAGGTGATGGTATAGGAGTCGGGGACCCACTTGGCGTAGAAGGTCTTGTCACCGAACGAACCATTTGGGATGGCCGTAACGGCAGTGCCTGTGAATTCACTGGTGGCGTACCACCCACCAAAGGTGTAGTGGCTTCTGGTGGGATTGAGCAAGGTGATCGTGTTCTCCAGAATGGTATAGACTGTTGGATTGCCTGGAGCATTGGTACCACTGCCCAGTTCATAGCTGACTGAATAGAATGCCACAGCCCACTTCGCATACAGCGTTTTGTTTCCCATCGAGCCCTTGGGTATCAGAGGCTGGGGTATGGACAAGTTCACATCAGCATACCAGCCAACGAAGTCATACCCGTCACGGGTAGGAGCAGCAAGGGTAATGGTTTCGCTTTCTATACTGTAGTGCGCTGGATTGTCTTGGCTGTTGGTTCCCCCATTCAGGGTGTAGGCAATGTCATAGGTGATGGCATCCCAATGGGCCAAGAGGGTGTGGTCTTCAGCCAAGGCAACCAGCGAACTCTCGGTAAAGAGCGAACTGCTTCCGATGCTGGAGTGGTACCACCCTGCCAAGGTATAGCCATCACGGCTGGAGGTTGCAAAGCTTCCATAGGCAGAACCGAAGGTTACCTGCTTGGAAGAAGGATCGGGAGCACTCCCACCCTGACCATCGAAGGTCACGGTATAGGTGTTTGCTGTCCATTGGGCATAGAGGGTATGGTCTGCTGCGGTGGTGACAGTTATAGTGCTCTCAATCTTGTCTCCTCCACTTGCTGCAGTAAACCAACCGGCAAACGTGTAACCGCTTCTGGTGGTGGTTGCCAGATTTCCATACGTGCTGTCGTAGGTCACTGTCTTGCTGGTTGGATTCGGGGTGGATCCACTTTGCGCATCAAAGGTCACGGTATAGGTGTGGGCTGTCCAATGAGCATAGAGAGTATGATCTGCATCAACAGAGACGGTGGAGGTATTCTCTGTCTTGTCTCCCCCACTTGCTGCAGTATACCAACCGGCAAAGGTATAGCCGGTTCTGCTGGTGGTTGGTAATTCGCCATAGGAACTGCCGAAAGTTACCCGCTTGGAGGTGGGGTCAGGTACAGCTCCCCCCTGTCCGTCAAAACTCACCGTATAGGTGTTTGCTGCCCATTGGGCATAGAGGGTGAGGTGTTCACTTCCCATGGTGATACTGGCCTGATCAGCATAGCTGGTGCCCGAGCCGTCGGCTTGGGTATTCCAGCCATTGAAGCTGTAACCGGTTAGGGTAAAGGCGTTGGCATCAAGCGTTGCCTGGTAGGTGTAGCGTATGGATTGGTCATCCATGAAACTGCTGCCACCATTGGGTTTGAATATGACAAGGTAGTAGGTGGGAAGCCACTTGGCATACAGTGTTTTGGCACCGGAGGATCCAGTGTCAATGGTGGTGATGGGAGTACCAGAGAAGCTAGAGGTTTCGTACCAGCCCCAGAAGTCATAGTGTGTCTTGGTAGGATCATCCAAGGTGATGGTCGTTGTCTCTATGGTGTAGGACGCAGGGTTGGTCACTGCATTGGTTCCCCCATCAAGATCGTACGTAATGGTGTAAGAGGTAGGCGTCCACTTGGCATAGAAAGCCTTTGCGCCTGTAGAACCATTGAGAATTGAGGTAACCGGAGAACCCGAGAACGCACTGCTCGTATACCAACCATCGAAGGTATAGTTTGGTTTGGTGGGTTCGGCCAAGGTAATGGTGGGTGTCTCTATGGTATAGGAAGCAGGATTCGAATCCGCATTGGTTCCACCATTCAGGGTGTAGGTGATGGAATAGGAGTCAGCTGTCCACTTTGCATAAAGTGTGGTCATATCCATTACAGTATCAGAAGCAAAGTCCCAAGCTGTGGTAAGAGCTGCTTCCTTATACCAGCCAGCAAAAGAGTAGCCTTGCTTGGTTGGGTCGTTGGGCGTAGTGACCTTCGCTTCATACTTCTGGTATATCAGGTCACTTACACTCGACCCACCATTGCTCGCAAAGGAGACAGTGTAGGTGTTTCGGGTATAGTACAGCTTCAGGACCAGCGAGCCATTTCCTGCTATGGTGCCGCTTGCTACAGTGCTTGCATTGCTCTCATCCTTGGTGAAGCCTGTGTAGGTCTTGTAGACTGCTGTTGCAACAGTATCGGTAACCCCAGAGAGATTTTCAGTCTCAAAAAGAGTGTAGCCGGCATCATTGAGATTTTGCTTGTAGTGCTCTGTCTTGTAGGCAGTCGTGGTTTTTGCTGTCCAGCGGGCATACAACAAGTGGTTCGAAGCTGTGGCAACCGTAGAGGTTGTTTCAATCTTTGTACCACCAGAACTGGCAGTGTACCAGCCAGACAAAGTGTAGCCATCCCTACTCGTTGTTGCCAACGATACATAGGTACTATCGTAGGTAACAGTTTTCGTTGTTGGCACTGGTGTAGTTCCACCTTGCTTGTCAAAGGTCACCGTGTAGGTTTTGGCTGTCCACTGGGCATACAGGGTAACGGTGCCAGCACCAATGGAGTAGTTTGCCTTGTCTCCATAGTTGGTACCCGTGCCGTTGGCTTGGGTATTCCAACCAGCAAAGCTGTAGCCGATACGGGTATAGCTGTTGGCAGTCAATGCGGTACTGGTCTGGTACTTCAGGTCCTGGGTGACTTGTGTTCCTGAACCACCGTTTGCATCGAAGGTGAGCCTGTACGTGTTTCGGTCATAGTAGCGCTTGAGGACGAGGGATCCGTCGGAGAGGATGGCTGCTTCTGTCAGTCGCTCACTCTTGGTGGTGTTCTCAGTGAAGCCTGAATACGTCTTGGCCTCAGAAGTACCGGTGGTTGCTGTGGTACCGGTCTTTGCTACCGACTCTTGCAAGGTGTAGGTGGAACCATTGGTATCCTGCAGGTAGTAGTTGACGGTATAGGGGGTAGTAGTGTTGGGGGCCCACTTGGCATAGAGGGAGGTATAGGTTTGGATCATATCATTTGCGAAGTTCCAGGCTGTGGCAAGGGTAGCTTCCTTGTACCAGCCAGAGAAGGTGTAGCCTTGTCTGGTTGGGTCTGTGGGCTTTGCCATCGTTGCCCCGTAGGGTTGGTTGGTCAGGTCGCTGATCGTCGCTGTGCTGTTTGTCTGGAAGGAGACAGTATAGGTGTTTCGGGTGTAGTACAGCCCTAGGACCAGCGAACCATCCCCTTCAATCGTGCCGCTTTTTTGGGTGCTTGCATTGCTCTCATCCTTGGTGAAGCCTGTGTAGGTCTTGTAGACTGCTGTAGCAATAGTATCGGTAACCCCAGAAAGATTTTCAGTCTCAAACAGGGTGTAGTCATCGTTGATTAGGTTCTGCTTGTAGTGCTCTGTCTTGTAGGCAGTCGTATTGCTTGCGGTCCAGCGTGCATACAAAAAGTGGTTCGAAGCTGTGGATACGGTGGTAGTGTTCTCGATCTTGGTGCCATCACTCATTTGGGTGTACCAGCCAGCAAAGGTGTAGCCATCCCTGCTGGTTGCAGCTAGATTTCCATAGGTGCTGTTGTAGGTGACAGTTTTGCTGGTGGGAAGCGGATTGGTTCCACCTTGCTCATCAAAGGTTACGGTGTAGGATCTTGGTGCCCATTGGGCATAGAGGGTGGTGTCCGTTCCGCCCATGGTGTAGTATACCTGATCTGTGTATGAGCTGCCCAATCCATTCGCTTGGGTATTCCATGCAGTGAATGCATATCCGGTACGGGTAAATGCATTTGCATCAAGCATTGCCTGGGTATTGTAGGGTATGGCTTGGCTGGACATACTCCCACTGCCGCCGTTGGCATTGAAGATGACAGAGTAAGAATTCAGTGTCCACTTGGCATAGAAAGCCTTTGTGCCTGTTGAGCCTTGGTCGATGGAGGTAACCGGAGAGCCGGAGAACGTACTGTTCGTATACCAACCATCGAAGGTGTAGTTTGGTTTGGTAGGTTCAGCCAAGGTAACGGTGGGTGTCTGTATGGTATAGGAGTCAGGATTCGAGACTGCATTGGTTCCACCACTCAGGGTGTAGGTGATGGCATAGGAGTCAACAGTCCAGTGGGCATACAGCGTATGGTCAGCTTGTGTGGATACGGTGGTGGTGTTCTCGATCTTGGTACCATCACTCATTTGGGTGTACCAGCCGGTAAAGGTATACCCACTTCTCAAGGTAGCTGCCAAATCGCCGTAGGTGCTGTCATAGGTGACAGTCTTGCTGGTGGGATTCGGAGTGGTTCCGCCTTGCTCATCAAAGATCACGGTATAGGTGTTGGCACTCCACTGGGCATAGAGAGTAACGGTTCCAGCACCAATGGAGTAGCTTGCCTTGTCTCCATAGTTGGTACCCGTGCCGTTGGCTTGGGTATTCCAGCCAGCAAAGCTGTAGCCAGCTCGTGTGTAGCTATTTGCTGTTAGTTGGGTGCTGGTCTGGTACTTCAGGTCCTGGGTGACTTGTGTTCCTGAACCACTGTTTGCAGCAAAGGTGAGGGTATAGGTGTTTCTGTCATAGTAGCGCTTGAGGATGAGGGAGCCGTCGGAGAGGATGGCTGCTTCTGTCAGCCTCTCACTCTTGGTGGTGTTCTCGGTGAAACCTGAATACGTCTTGGCTTCTGAGGTACCGGTGGTTGCGGTGGTACCGCTCTTGGCTACCGTCTCCTGCAAGGTGTAGGTGGACCCATTGGTATCCTGCAGGTAGTAATTGACGGTATAGGGGGTAGTTGTGTTGGGGGACCATTTGGCATAGAGGGTGGTATTGGTTTGGATCGTATCATTTGTGAAGTTCCAGGCTGTGGCATGGGTAACTTCCTTGTACCAGCCAGCAAAGGAGTAGCCTTGCTTGGTTGGGTCGTTGGGCTTTGCCATCGTTGCCCCGTAGGGTTGGTTGGTCAGGTCGCTGATCGTCGCTGTGCTGTTTGTCTGGAAGGAGACGGTGTAGGTGTTTCGGGTGTAGTACAGTTTCAGGACCAGCGAACCATCCCCTGCAATCGTGCCGCTTATTTGGGTGTTTGCATTGCTCTCATCCTTGGTGAAGCCTGGGTAGGTCTTGTAGGTGGCATTCACTACTGTAGCGGTGGGGCCGCTGAGCGTTTCCAATTCTGCCTTGGAATACGTGGAAGCATTTAGGTCCTGGGTATAGTGCTCCACCGTATAGGAGGTGGTGTTGCTTGCACCCCACTTGGCATACAGGGTGGTGTTTTCGGTAATGGTATCTGCCAGGAAATCCCACGGGTTGGTCAGGCTTGCTTCCTTGTACCAGCCAGAGAAGGTGTACCCTTGTCTGGTTGGATCATTTGGCTTGGCAAGCTTTGCTCCATACTTCTGGTTGGTCAGGTCGCTTATGGTTGCAGTGCTGTTTGTTTGGAACGAAACGGTGAAGGTGTTTCTGTCGTAGTAGAGCTTCAGGACCAGCGAGCCATCGGCAAGGATGGTGCCGCTTGCAAGGGTGTTTGGATGGTTGGTGTTCTCGGTAAAGCCCGCATAGATCTTGTGCACGGGGATTGCAGCAGTATTGACTGCACCACTGAGGTTCTCCGTCTCATGGAGCGTGTAGTCGTCATTGTCTGCATTCTGGCGGTAGTACGTTGTCTTGTAGCTGGGATTAGGGTTCCACTGTGCATACAGCACCACGTTTTCTCTTGCCAGGGTGAAGGTATCGCCAGGAAGATAGGCCTTTCCACTACCATCTTGCTTGGTGTTCCAATAGTTGAAGGAAAAGTTTGGTTTGATCAGGTTGCCGGTATTGCCGGCTACCGTAATGGTGGAACCCCCTTTGTGCAAGGAAACAGGGGCAGGAAGATCACCGCTCTGGGCTCCATTGGCATCATAGGAGAAGCTGAACATGGGAGGATCGAGCTCACAGGCAAGCAGAAGCAGCACTAGCACACATGCAAGCAGAAGTAGTTTGCCAAGGGTGGGTACTGGGTTTTGCTGCACTCAGAAATCCTCATAGTCGGTCAGTAGTCACCGTTTCACATTCGCCCTATCTCCAGCTTACGGGTGCAAAGAAAGAACGAGCAAGGTCAGGACCCCCTTGCTTGTGACATATTTATTAGGTTTTTTCTGGGTATTTCTTAGACAGTTTTGATAATATGGCTGATTGCATAGGTATCTATGCTTAAAGATATGTCATATCTTTTGACCAACTTTGTCTTATCGTTGGAACATCCGCCAGGCAATTGCCTCACCCTTGAGCAGGTGGATATCCATCTCTTCTTCGGCCTTCTGCGGCTGTCTTGCCTTCATCGCATCCAGGATGGCCAGATGCTCATCCACCGTGATCACCAGGTTCTCCTTGGGAAACCGGTGCTCATAGCTCCAGAGGCGCAGCAGGTGACACTGCTCATTCACCGGCGAGGCAAGGCTGAGCAGCCGTTCATTGCCGGTGCTCTTGGCCAGCATGGTATGGAACTCTATATCGAAGGCAATGAACTGGCTCAGGTCGATGTCCTGCTTCTTGCGCCAGACATACTGGAAGTCATACAGCTCCTGCAGCTGCTCATCGGTGGCATACCGGGCTGCAGCATTGGCTGAAAGCTTCTCTAGGTAGCGGCGGATATCGAACATGTCCTGGATCTGCTGGTTGGTGGGGTTGAGCACCGCATAGCTCTTGCCGTCATATTCCACGATCCCCTGGTTGACGAGCTGTTTCAGCCCCTCACGTATCGGGGTCATGCTGACTCCCAGCTGCTCTGCCAACGACTCAACGATCAGACGCTCCCCACGACGAAACTTCAGGTCAAAGATCAGTTCCTTGATCGTCCGTGCCACCTCATCGCTGAGGTGCCGCTTGGCAATGGGTATCGTTGTCCGTTCAGTCATGGCACATCCCTACTCTCTCAGGAAATTTCCTGGTGTTTACGCTCTACACTACTATATGCGATACCCTACAAATCGCAAGGCAAAACCTCACATTTGCCGGAATTCGGCAAGCCTTTTTGGACATGTGTCTTGTATACAACAGGACTGATGTTCGGCTCTCGCCCCCAGGACAGGAAGTTCTTGCTGATGTGGTGTGGCAAATCCCCAAGCCATGGAAAGAACTACTGCTAGTTGGACATATTTAGTATACTATATACCCTTTTCATTGGCCAGCAAAACTTTTTGATTTGTTATTCGTTATATTGTATATTTTTATACCTATCAATCCATATAGCTATCTGTAGGAATCAAGTATTTTGTCTTCTTATTTTCTACTATCTAATACATTTTAGGCTCAAAAATACCCAAACATTTTCATTGACTTCAGATATTGTATACTATATTCTAAATCTCAACCAGTACCAGTCGGTATTGCAACACACCTTTGGAGGTTCTCTCATGAAGAAAATGCTGCTCGCATTGCTCCTGCTCACCACCCTCAGCCTTTCGCTCTTCGCACAAGGCGGTGCTGAACAGGCAACCTATCCCACCAAACCGATTACCATCACCATCCCCGTCTCCGCCGGCGGTGGAACCGACCTGCTCGTCCGCTCCATGACCGGTGTCCTGAAAGACATCCTCGGCCAGACCGTGAACGTAGTGAACAAGCCCGGTGCAGGTGCCGCCATCGGCTACGCCGCAGGCGCATCCGACAAGGCCGACGGCTACAGCGTCACCTCGATGCTTGCCGAGCTCATCACCACCCCGCAGGTTGCCCAGGTGAACTTCTCCTACGAGAGCTTCATCCCGGTGTGCAACATCAACAGTGAGTGCGCCACCATCACCGTTCGTGCTGATGCTCCCTACGACACCCTTGAGGAGATGATCGCATACGCAAAAGCCAACCCCGGCTCGATCTCCTTCGGCAACAGCGGCGTCGGCGGCATCTGGCACTTCATCGCAGCTGCAGTTGCTTCCTCCACCGGTATGGAAGTAACCCACGTTCCCTTCGAAGGCGGCGGTACCGCAGTCACCGCTCTTGCCGGTGGCCACGTGGACGCAGTCCCCGTAACCCCGCAAGAAGTTGAGGTACAGGTGAAGGCAGGCAGGGCAAAGGTCCTTGCAGTGCTCGCTCCCGAGCGTGTCGCTTCCCTTCCCAACGTCCCCACCGCCAAGGAACTGGGCTATGAGGATCTCTCCTTCAGCATCTTCCGCGGTTTCGGTGTTCCCCTCAACACCCCCGACCACATCGTACAGACCCTCAGCAACGCGTTTGAGAAAGCTCTTGCCGACCCCGCTGTCACCAAGTTCATGGAAGAACGCCACTTCACCAAGGACTTCCAGACCGGTGCAGAGCTCGGCGAGCTCATGGCTCGCGAAGAGAAGATCTATGCAGAAATGGCCAAGCAGCTTGGTCTGAAGAAATAACTGACGAATACCTGAAGAGAGGGGGCAGTCACACCACTGCCCCTTCTCTTTGACGTACGGAGGCGTAGTATGACAACCATCAGTCGCATCTTTTCCTCGGCCATGATCGCCCTTGGCCTGTATGTAATCCTGACAGCCCGCACCTTTCCCGAAGGGACCGGCGGGGTGCTCGGCCCCGGGTTTTTCCCCATCCTGCTGGGCATTTTGCTGATCGGGCTCTCAGCCCTCCAGCTCTTCAACACACGCAAGGAGAAGGCAGTAGCCACTGCTTTCCTCACCGAGTCCACCAAGCGCGTGCTCTTTGCCTGCCTGATCATCATCGGCTATATGGCAGCTATTGCCATCCTGGGCTTTCTCATTTCCACCCCCCTCTTCCTCTTCGGCATCATGTGGTTCTTCTCGGTGCGTAAGTGGAGCACCCTGCTTATCAGCAGCATAGCAACCACCGCAGTGCTGTACTTCGTATTTCTGAAATTCCTGTCGGTCAGTCTTCCCGCCGGCATACTCTTCTAGGAGGCACCGATATGTTTGTAGAAGTCTTGCTCAACGTCCTTTCCCTGGACGTCCTGCTTGCCCTCGTCGGCGGCGTGGCCGCCGGTATCGCCATCGGGGCGATGCCAGGGCTCACGTCCACCATGGGTATCGCCCTGCTCATGCCCCTGACCTTCAAGTTTGAGCCGCATGTGGGCATGATGCTGCTCATCGGCGAATTCGTCGGAGGCATCTACGGCGGTTCCATCACCGCCATCCTCATCAACACCCCGGGCACCAGCAGTGCTGCCGCCACCGTGTTGGACGGCTATCCCATGACCCAGCGCGGCGAAGCCGGGCGGGCCTTGGGCATCTCCACCATCGCCTCGGCAACCGGGGGAATGATCAGCGGTCTGATGCTGGTCTTCATCGCCCCCACCCTCGCCAGCATGGCCCTGAAGTTCAGCGCACCCGAAACCTTTGCCTTGGCATTCTTCGGGATCAGCATCATCTCCAGCATCAGCGGCAAGTCCCTGGTGAAGGGGCTTATCAGCGGTCTTCTGGGTCTCATCCTTGCCTTGGTGGGCATGGACAACATCTCCGGTTTCACCCGCTTCACCTTCGGTTCGATCTTCCTGATGAACGGCCTCTCCTTCATCCCGGTGCTTGTCGGTCTCTTCGCCATGAGTCAGTGCCTGCTCAGCATCGAGGACCTGT
Organism: uncultured Sphaerochaeta sp.; assembly: GCF_963667405.1. Lineage (NCBI taxonomy): Bacteria > Pseudomonadati > Spirochaetota > Spirochaetia > Spirochaetales > Sphaerochaetaceae > Sphaerochaeta > uncultured Sphaerochaeta sp. The sequence goes on from NZ_OY763408.1 coordinate 2,626,824, forward strand.
TCACCAACAACAGCGTCGATACCACGAACATCAAGCGGGCAAAGATCTCGATGAAGGACTTTCTGAAGATCCTGCCCACCACCATCAGGGCGGGTATCACGGGAACCTTCATCGGCATCATTCCTGGAGCCGGGGGCGATATCAGCGCCTTTGTCTCGTATGATATGGAGAAACGCTTCTCCAAGCACCCCGAGAAGTTCGGTACCGGCATTCCCGAAGGGATTGCCGCCCCCGAGGCTTCCAACAACGGCACCACCGGTGGTGCCTTGATCCCCCTGCTCACCTTGGGCATCCCCGGCGACTCCAATACGGCAGTCATGCTCGGAGCACTCATGATGCACAACCTTACCCCGGGGCCGCAGCTCTTCATCGAGCATGCCCTGACGGTGAACACTCTCTTCGCAGGCTTCTTCATCGCCAACCTGGTGATGCTCATCCTCGGGCTGAGCAACGTGAAGAACTTCGTGAAGATCGTGAACATCCCCAAGAACCTCCTGGTTCCGGTGGTGATGGTGCTCTGTGTCATCGGTAGCTTTGCGATCAACTCCAACTTCAATGATGTCATCGTCATGTTCCTTGCCGGTCTTTTGGGCTACATCCTGGCCAAGGGAGGGTTCCCCCTTTCGCCCATCGTGCTTGCCCTCATCCTGGGCCCGATGGCCGAAGGAAACTTCCGACGGAGCCTGGTCATGAGCCATGGCAGCTACTCCATCTTCTTCACCCGCCCCATTGCCGCCACGTTCATCATCATCGCCCTGGTCTCCCTCTTCTTCCCGATCATCAAGAGCGTGTTTGCAAAACGGAAGGAAGCGGCATGATGAAGCTTGCGTTCTCCCACTGCTTCCCAGCCGAAGCGGTTGTCCAAGGATTCTCTGTCATCCAACCTCCCCGTAGCCCCGGCTTCTTCACCTCCGATCAACTGCAGCGGGTTCTGGGGGAGGTGGATGCTTGCATCTGCATGGCAGACACTCCCTTTGGGAAGGCAGAGTTTGCCTCGGCACCCAAGCTGAGGATGCTGGGCAACCTCGGTTCGGGCTACAACAATGTGGATGTTGCGGAGGCAACCAAGCGCGGCATCCCGGTGTTCAACACGCCCTCTGCGGTAGTCAATCCGACGGCAGAGATGACGATGACCTTGCTGTTGGGCCTCTGCCGGGGCGCCGTGCGCTACGATCGCACCCTGCGACGGGACGGCATCTGTCCCAAGGAGCTGCTCAGCTATGCTGATATGACACTGGCGGGCAAGACGCTGGGCGTAGTGGGGTATGGGAGGATCGGGCAGAAGGTGGGCCAGCTTGCAAGCGCTTTTGGCATGCGCATCCTCATCTGCGACTCCCACCACCCGGAAAGCATTGCACTGGAGAAGCTCCTTCCCCAGGTTGATGTGCTCACCCTCCATCTGCCTTACCGCGTGGAGAACCACCATCTCATCAACGCTCATACGCTCTCCCTGATGAAGAGCTCTGCCTATTTGCTGAATGTGGCACGCGGGCCCATCGTCGAGGAGCAGGCCCTGGTGGAAGCCCTGAGGTCAGGGCGTCTGAAGGGCGCAGCCCTGGATGTGCATGAGTTCGAGCCACAGGTCTCCCAGGAAGTCAGGGCTCTTCCCAATGTCGTGATCACGCCGCATATATCTACCAATCTCGCCGAGGTTCGCTTTGCGATGCTCGTCGAGCTTCTGGAGGGGATGCGTGTCTTCCAAGAGACGCACACCCTCCCTGCCAACACCGTAAACAAACGAGAACTATCATACTAGGAGGACCCTATGGTCAGCATCGAGAAGTACTTTGCCTTTGGCATAAGTGTCGGCTTACTCTATCCAGAAGCACACACAAGCGCGCTGCGCCACCTCAGTGCCTTCACCAAGACAGCACAACTGGGTGGCTTTGAGACGCTGGAGACAACCCTCAGCGACGATGCTTCCGTGCGCAAGGCGGAGATTGCCATCGCCCGGGAGGAGGGAAAGATCATCAACTACAACTTCCCGGTGGACTTCCAGCTTGACGGTCCGTTCGACCCCGGAAATAGCGATGCCGCTGTCAGAGCCAATGCACTTGATCTTGCCTTTCGCCATCTCGAGTATGCCGCCGAGGCTGGTTCGAAGGTGATCGGGATGACCAGCGGCATCGACCACGGCCAGGCACTGCGGCCTGCTGTGTTGGAATACTTCACCGAGTATATGGTTGCCTTGGCAACAGAAGCCAAGAAGGTTGGCATCAACCTGGCGGTGGAGCCGGTTGAGCGGGGCAGGTTCAAGAACCTTCTGCTGGGTCCTACCGAAGAGGTGTGCTCCTTCGTGACCATGATGCACAGCCTGGGACATGCCAATGTGTCGGTGCTCTTCGATACGGCGCATATGCCGCTGATGCAGGAGGACCCCATCACCAGTGCGAGGCTTGCCCACCAGGCAGGCATCGGACACATCCACATCGGCAATGCCATTGTGGGCAATCCTGACAACCCCCTCTACGGACATACCCATGCCCCCATCGGCATCGCCGAGGGTGAGTATGACTACCTGGAGGTTTCGGCCTTCTTCGCAGAGTTGGTGAAGCTTGGGTATCTGGACATCAATCCGGTCGCTCAGCTTCAGCGCAAGTGCGTCTCCTTGGAGATGGCCCGCTACCCCGGTCTGAGCGCAACCCTCTCCGCCCAAGTTGCCTACGAGAAAGTCCAGTATGCCTGGAACCGTGTGGTGGAGGGCTAGGATGAAGAGAATAGCCCTCATCCATACGGTAGGCAGTGTGTATGCCTCCTTCGAGACACAGCTTCGCTCTGTCTTGGGCGAGGAGGTGCTCATCCACAACATCCTTGATGACTTTCTGGCTACCAACCCGATTGAGGTAGGAAGCTTCACCAAAACCAATGTCGAGCGGCTTCGCTGCGATATCCAAAGCGCAGTCCTCACCGGCTGTGATGTGGTGGTGACCAGCTGTTCCACCCTCTCTCCTGCGGTGGAACGCCTCAAGGGAGAGTTTTCCACCCCCATCATCACCATCGACGATGCGATGGCGAGCAAGGCGGTGGAAGCAGGATCTTCGCTTGTGGTGTTGGCAACCGCATACAGCACGGTGGAACCTACGCTCGAGAAACTGAGAAGAACTGCCAAAGAGCAGGGAAAAGCCATCAGTGTGGAAGCGTTTGTCTGCACCGAGGCCATTGCAGCCCTCAGGAGAGGAGACAAGGAAGAGCACGACCGTCTGGTCTTGGAGTTGAGCCACAAGGCTGCTCATGCCGATGTCTGTGTGCTTGCACAGGCCTCCATGGCACACATGGAAGAGCCAATTCATCAACTGCTGCATATTCCTGTGTTCTCCAGTCCCAGGCTGTGTATGGAGCAGGTTGCAGCGTTTCTGAAGCGCTTGGATTGAGATACTATTTCAGGAAATGACAGGTATCAGAGAAACACCTCCCGGCAACAGGAGGTGTTCTCTTTGCTCGTGCATTGCTTACTATTCCAGAGAAATCTGGATCTTCACCACAGGTCCTGAGGGAGATGCAGCAAACTCATAGGCCTCGATGGCTTGGTCAAAGGCAAAGGTGTGGGTGATAAGGGGTTTGACGTCAATGAGGCCTGCGGCAATGGAAGCGATGGCACGCTCGTACATGTTTGCATAGCGGAAGACCGTGTACATTGAGACTTCCTTCGCCTGGGCTTTGACCACATCCAAGCTCACCGGCCTGCTGGGCATCCCGACGTAGACCAGTTTTCCGGCTGGGGCCAGGAGGTCGATGAGGTACTCATTGACCGCCGCACTCCCGCTCGCCTCAAAGACAACTTCGGCACCCTGTCCATTGGTCTGAAGGAGCACTTCCTTGATGATGCTCTCATTGCCATTGCTTGCCAGGATGGGTATGACCCGGGGGTCTATGGCTTTGGCGATGGCAAGCTTCTCTGCCGAGATGTCCACGACAAAGATCTTCCTGCACCCCTGTGTCAGGGCCGCAAGGACGATCATCAGCCCAATGGTTCCGGCACCGGTGACAACGGCGGTGTCGCCGCTGAAGATCTGAGCCTTGTGAATAGCCTGAAAGCCGATGGCCAAGGGTTCTACCATGGCGCCTTCTGCCAAGGAGACGTTGTCGGGAAGCTTATAGGTGAATCCAGCCGGATGAATGACCGACTCGCGGGTGATGCCATGGATGGGTGGGGTTGCCCAGAACCGTACATCCGGATCCAGGTTGTAGTGCCCTTCTTTCATACTCTTGGAGAAGCTCATGGGAATGCCGGGTTCCATACATACCCTATCGCCTACCTTCAGGTGCTTCACATGAGCACCTAAGCGGGTAATGACTCCCGCTCCTTCGTGGCCAAGGATCATGGGCTCCTTGACGACGAAAGGCCCGATCTTTCCATTGGTGTAGTAGTGGATGTCGCTTCCACACACGCCTACTCGCTTGATGGCAATTTCCACATCAGCGTCACCCAATGTCTCTTCTATGGCGAACTCCCGAAGTGAGAGTTTCATTTGCTGTTCCAGAACCAATGCTTTCATACCTATCCATCTCCCAAAACACGCAGGAGTACCTTAGCCAAGGCTCGTGTTTGTTCGATACAGTATCGCATGGATCGAACCACATTCCCATTGGTTTCAATTGGAACATGGGAAGGGGGGAATTGTTGACCTATCAGGCACAGTATCTTACCATGAGTACAAGCATACAGGCTGAATCTTGTTTCACCGTATGTCGCCCACGCAATGATGAGCAACAGACAACTGCAAACAGAAGATTTCATCGAATAATCGTCAAGGAGGATTATGATGTATAGCTTTCTGGCTGACGTTCCCACAGGAAAGGTGGTCAAGGAGTACCTGGATGCATATTCCATCACAAAAGAAGAATTCTCCTTGAAAACAGGAATCAGCATAGATCAGTTTGACCAAGTACTCTTCGGCTCAAGCAGACTGACCGAGGAAATGGCTTTGGGACTTGAGAAGGTCCTTGGTTTAGTACCCGCTTCCTATTGGCTGAACTATGAGGCCAAGTACCGTGGAGCGATTGCTTCTGCCCCGGTACTGAGCTGATATCTTCAGGAAGTTCCTTTAGGTATCGACTGAATGAAAATACAGTTTTTCGCACCGCATCATTTTTCTTGATATTTCCGTTTATGTTGCTTATAATCAACATATCCGTAGCATTCCTACGTTTAGAAGGAATAAAATCATGATTCAAGAATTTTCCGTAGAAAACTTCCTTTCCATCAAGACAAAGCAGACCCTGAGTTTCCGTGCAAGCAACAAAATCCATACGGGATCGGATGAGTACTTGGTGACTGAAATCAATCCCAATGTGCGACTGCTGAAGTTTTGTGTGCTGTACGGATACAATGCCTCCGGAAAATCAAACATTCTGCTTGCTCTTCAGTTTCTGAGGGACCTCGTGGTACATGGCCCTTCCACCAAGGATGAAGAAACAGGATTCACTCCATTCTTGCTGGATGCAAACACTCGTAATGAGCCAGGAACTTTCAGCCTGGTGTTCTTTATCGAAGGAATTCGGTATGAGTATCTGATTTGCCTTGATGGAAAGCGCATTCACAAAGAGTCATTGCGCTATACGCCAGAAGAACGAATTTCCACCTTGTTTGTGCGTACCTACGATGCAGAGAATTCCATTGCAAAGCTGACGATTGGAAAAAGATGTTCCCTTTCTGCAAAAGACAGGGTGATTCTTGACGGCAACACATTGGAGAACTCAAGCGTCTTGTTTGCATACCAGAAAAGCAACATCCACTCTCCTGTCCTGGATGCTGTTGTTGCCTTCTTCAAGAAAACCCTTCTTCCTCTGATTGATCCAAACATTCGACTCAGGGACTGGAGCAAGGAGCGCATTGCCTCTGATACCTCACAGAAGCAATTTCTGGTATCCCTTATGGGAAAGGCAGATTTTCAAATTTCTGACCTTGAGGTGAAGAATTCAGTCATGCCGGTTGATGATACTCTTATCAAGAAATTCACTGATAATGGAGCTCCGCCTAGTCTTATTGAAACCTTGAAGAAGGACAACCAACTCGAAATACAGGAGTTGCTGTTCACACACGCCACACGCGCAGGTTCCTATCAAATTCCTGCAGAAGATGAATCTGATGGGACTATGCGTTTCTTTGGATTGGGAGGGGTACTTCAATTGATGGTTACTTCAGCTCGAATTGCTGCAATCGACGAATTGGAGTCGTCATTGCATCCCGATCTTGTCACGTTCTATCTGCAAATGTTCCTCATGAATTCCAATGATTCTCAACTCATTGTCACTACCCATGCCCAATATTTGATGGAACAAGACTACATGCGCAATGACATGGTTTGGTTCTGTGAGAAACAGGAGAATGGGGCAAGCGAGTACTACAGTGCCCAAGACTTCAGTCTCCATAAAAACAACAACCTCGCAAACTTCTATCGTGCTGGGAAGCTCGGAGCAAAACCCATACTTGGCAACCCCCTGCTTGAGGAAAACGTCCAATGAAGGAGAGAAAACGTCCATTCAAAAAATCAATTGGAATTGTAGGAGAAGGTCTGACTGAGCGTTTGTACTTTGATTACATCCGAAGTAGCAGACGTTATAACTTTTCTCTCAAACCGGATCTTCCCAGACACACGGATTATACACATATTTTCAGAAAAGCTAAACAATTACTGAAAGATGGGTATGATCTTGTCTTCTGCGTACTGGATATTGACGCAATACTCAAGGATGGAATGACTGACAAATTTACCAATGAGTGCAGAAAACTTCCAAAACGGATTATTCCTATTACCAGCAATCCATGTATCGAATTTTGGTTTCTTCTTCATTTTCTGGATACCCCAAAAAGTCGTGTGTACGAATCTTGTCAGAGTCTCATCGACGGCAATTTACAAAGGTATGCTCCCCACTATGAAAAAACTGAGGTATACTTCAGAAACTCCCAACTTTTCTCGCACCTTGAGCAACCTGATCGTCTAGAAAAGGCTATGGCAAACTCAATGCAAATATTAAAAAAATTACATGATGGTGGAGATCCTTCTCTTTGCTCCTTTTCTGAAGTTTCAATACTTTTCAACCAGTTGGAAAAATGCAAAGAGTGTAATTTCGAATCCGATTGCAAAAACTGCTCAATTACAATTTCTACTTTCTTTTCAAGCAATAAGTAAGGACTCTTCGTTCACGCGGATTCATACAGAAATTATATATTGCTCAGGGTATCCAACGATTCCCAGCATGTATTGAATAGAATTATCAGTCGCGTTTACTTACTATCCAAGATCTCTGCTGATCCAGCCCTACATCCTCGGATCCTTGAACTCCGGCACCAGTTGGTGAAGCATCTGCAGCATCTGCTGGGGAGTTCCTGAGGTAAAGGTAGGCAGGTAGTGGTTGAGGAAGGTGAGCTCAGAGAGCTCATGGTTGTTCACCATAGCCTTGAAGACCAGCGTATCCTCGGTGGGAATGGTGGTGTCCTTGTTTGCCAGAAGCTCCTCATAAAGCTTCTCGCCCGGCCTGAGACCGGTCACGATCACCTGGCTCCTGCCATCCCCATAGTACTTCACCAGCTTCTGGGCAAAATCATAGATGCGCACCGGCTGACCCATATCCAGGACCATCACCTCACCGCCCTTGGCCATGGAAGCGGCCTTGAACACCAAGCCCACAGCCTCGGGAATGGCCATGAAGTAGCGGATGATATCCTTGTGGGTGACCGTGATGGGCACCCCCGCCTTGATCTGCTCCATGAACAGGGGAAGCATGCTTCCCCGGCTTCCCAGCACATTGCCAAAGCGCACGCAAACAATCTCGGTCTCCTTGGAGTTGAGCATCCCGCTCATCAGCTCCACCACCCGTTTGGTCGCCCCCATGACATTGGTGGGGTTCACCGCCTTGTCGGTGGAGATCACCACCACCTTGGCAACCCCGTGCTCCTTGGCACTCTTGAGCAGTCCATAACTGCCCCAGATATTCGTGGTGATGGCCTCCTCAGGATAGAGCTCCTGAAGCGGAACATGCTTGTAGGCCGCAGCGTGGAACAGAAGCTGGGGCCGGTACTGCTCCAGGATGCGGTCTATCTTCGAGCGGTTCTTGATATCGCACACCACCGGAACCACCAGGTCGCTCCACTCCTTCTGGTAGTTGTGCAACCTCAGGCTCAGGTCATGGAGCTCGGTCTCATCAACATCCAGGAGGATCAACTGGGAAGGACCATAGCTGAGCAGCTGTCGGCAGATCTCGCTGCCGATGCTCCCCCCTGCCCCGGTTACCAGCACCCGCTTGTTCATGACCATCTGCTTGATCGGCTCCTTGTCGATGCTGATCAAAGGCCGGCCCAGCAGGTCGGCGTAGTCGAGATTGCGCAGGTCCAGCTCCTTGGAGCCCTCCTGCATCTCAAAGAGGGAGGGAATCACCTTGATGTCGCACCCCGCCTCCTTGGCGGCATCGACAGCGGCAAGCATCCGCTCCTGATCAATCTGGGTGATGGCGATGATGAGCGTCTTCGCCCTGCTCTCCGTCAAGATCTGGTGCAGCTCATGCACCGTCCCATACACCTTGATACCCAGCACCAAGGCACCCTTGAGCTTGGGATCGTCATCGGCCAGGCCGACAATGTGGTAGAGCAACTTGCCCTTCTGGTACTGGCGGATGAGGGTACTGCCAAGCTCTCCCGCCCCATAGATGACTGCACGGGGGAGATTGGTATTGTAGTGCTTGTTGCGGTAGGTGAGGATGCTCCGGTAGCCTACGCGTGCTCCCATGAGCATGGTAAAGCCAAACCCATCGGCCACCAGCAAAAAGGAGATCCAGGGGTTGGAGAAGCCAAGGTAGGAACCCAGGGTAACGACGGCCAGCACAAAGGCCGGCCCAAATGCCGTGACAGCACGGTACAGGACATCCAACGAACTCTCACTGATGCGGATACGGTAGAACTTCACCGCCGAGAGCAGGATGAGCAAACCGATGATATTTATGTAGACAATGGTATCGAAGAGGGCGGGAATGGAACGAAACACCACCCATGAGGCGATGAGATGCGTGCCTGCAAGCAGGATGGCATCAATCACCACCAAGATCATTCTTCTCAGCAACCGACCCTTTCTCAGCAATTCATTCACAGCAGACCCCTGTATACGAAGCCCCATACTGCATCACAAAGGTAGGAGGATATGCACAAATTCGAGCAAGTGTGGGTAGACAGAGCATAGCACGAGCCTAGAAGTGTGTAAACGAGTTCCGCCTTATTCCAGAGGCCGGTCGGCAGCAATGAACTCCACCGGCATGTTCACACGCCTGATCACCTGGGCAAACTCAAACTCCACCAGAGCCCGGCTGTGCCGATAGTCAACACTGACGATGGTACCCATGAAGTCCTTCATGGGTCCTTCTATGATGATGATCGGCTCTCCCTTCTTGAACACGGCCTTCGACGGCTTGATCGTCCCCTTGTTGTGCATGATCCACGCCGCATAGGCGGAGTCGGAACCCTGCAACTCGATTGTGTTGTTCAGGTTCTTCAGAAAGCCGTAGCAACCGGGAATGCGGTGGACATCAACACGGTAGTCGGAAAGGGAGTTCTCACTGGAGACCAACAAATACCCCGGAAGGATCGGGTGGTCGGTCATGATCTTCTTTCCCTTGCGCCGATCAATCATCCGGCGCAGGGGAATGTATACCAAGACATCGCACAAATCCCCAAGCTCCCGATCAAAGAACTTGTTCAGGTGAGCACGTACCTTCTCCTCACCCCCGGTCCTGCATGCAATGAAGTAGTAGTTCATAGTGGCCTATAGTAGGACAGTTTCAAAGCTTTGTCATCAGACATTGAAGGCTTTCACCAGTGCTTCGTGCATCACCGCCCGATCTGGGTCCATGCCCGTCCACCCCTTGATCGCAATCGCGCCCTGTTTTACCAGCATCCCCAACCCATCGAGGGTTGCACACCCAGCCTCCCGGGCACGCACAAGGAAGGCGGTATCAACAGGGTTGAACACCACATCACAGGCAAGGGTGTTCTTCAGACCCTTTGCAAAGGAGACATCGATGCATGCCGTCTCATTGAACAAGCCCACCGTGGTGGCCTGCACCACCACCAGATCATCCTCATCAATGTGATAGGTGCCTTCCCACCTCCGGCTGGTCACCTTTGTGGAGGAAAAGCCGTCCAAGCGCTTTGCCAGGGCTTGGGAGCGACCTTCGCTCCGGTTGAGCAGCACGACTTGGTTTGCTTCTGCAAGCACCAGCTCCGTTGCAATGGCAGAAGCAGCCCCGCCACTGCCGAAGATCAGGACGGTGCGGCCTTTCACGGAGCCGAGCTTCTCATTCAGTGACTGCAGAAACCCCTTGCCATCGGTATTGTCCCCGATATAGGTCCCATCGCTTCGGCGGGTGATGCAGTTCACTGCATTGCTCAGGCGGGCACTCTCGGTCAGCTCGTCAAGAAAGGGGAAGACCTTCTGCTTGAAGGGGGCGGTTACGTTGAGACCTGCTGCATGCAGGGCTCTCAGCCCCCACATCACCGCCTCCAACTCGTCGGGGTCCACCTCACAGGTCAAATATCTGCCGGCATAGTCGAGAGAACGGAACGCTTCTTCCACCATGAACTCAGTGGGGTTGCCCACCACCGGGTTCCCGATGCAGAAATACAAGGAGGACAGAGGTCCTTTCATCAACGATTGCAATGCTCTTGTAGTATCCATTCCGTTACTCCCAGTCAAATATATTGGCAAAACACGAAGTATGTACAAACCCATGGCGATATTTCTGTATCGTATGCAAAAATTATGCTAGGCAGTCCCGAGAATCCATTCTATACTGCCCTTAGTAAACTTGCACACAAGAGGAGAAAACTGTGGAATCTCCAGACCTAACCCAGTTCCTACAGCCTACACCGCTGCTCGACTACCAGGCAAGTCCTATCCAGGCACTCATGGAAGAGAAGGGATGGGAAACCCTCTCTACCAAGACAGCCCAGATAGAAGCAGCCTACACCTATGTGCGGGATGAGATAGCCTACGGCTTCACCTCCCGCTTCCAGATTCCTGCCAGTGAGATACTTGCTTCCAAGCAAGGCAACTGCATCACCAAGACAACACTGCTTATGGCACTGCTCAGAAGATTGGGCATTCCTTGCCGGCTGAAAGCAGGATTGGTGCAAAAGGTCATCCACCGGGGGTTGCTGCACGGCATGAGCTATGCGCTCAGTCCTGCCGAGCTCCATCACACCTGGTTGGAAGTACGATACAACAACCGCTGGGTGGAGATCGGGGGGCACATCATCGACCGGCCGTATCTGCAGAAACTGCAAGCCAAGTTTCCTGACTTCATGGGAAGCTTCTACGGCTATGGAATCGCGGTCATACACTTCCGCAACCCTCCCATCCAATGGGAAGAAAACGATACCTTTGTGCAGAACAAGGCAATCACCGACACCTTGGGAACCTTCAGCGACCCCGATACCTTCTTCAAGGCCTATCCCAAAGCCGAACAGTACACCCGCACCATCCGCTACAAGACCATCCTGCGTTCAACACTCAATACCGCGATCAGCACGATGAGGCAGGGCTAAGGACATCAATAAATCTTGAGAGGAACACCAGAGAAGGCGGTTACCGATCCGATGATCGGATACCCGCCTTCTTCGCTATATGCCCTTCCGTCCTCTTCGCTCATGCTCAAGAGGAGCCCTCCTGACGTCTGGGGATCGAAGAGCAGGTCCTGCACTTCCTGCGGGATACCATCACTGAAACGCACCGCATCCTCAAGATACTCGCGGTTGTTGTAGAGCCCCTCCGGGTTCAGGCCCATCTTGGCATATTCCAGGGCATCGGGAAGTACCGGAATTGCTGTGCTGTACAGAACCATGCTCACCTTTGAGGCTGTAGCCATCTCATGGGCGTGCCCTAGCAGGGAAAAGCCGGTGATGTCGGTGGCTGCATGTACGGCATGGTTCTGTGCCAGGTCACGGGCACGCTTGTTGAGGGTAGTCATGCTGGCAATGGCGGCTTGGGCGGCCTCCTTTGAGGCCATGCCGGCTTTCACCGCCGTATTGATGATACCCACACCCAACGCCTTGGTCAGGATGAGGACATCCCCGACCCGGGCTCCCTTGTTTGCCCACACCTTGCCCTCTTGGGCAAAGCCGGTGACACAGAGTCCGTACTTGGGGGTTGCGTCGCTGATCGTGTGCCCCCCTGCGATGACCGCCCCACTCTCTTCCACCTTGCTCTGTCCCCCAAGCAGGATCTGCCTGAGCACGGAGAGATCGAGGCAGGAGGGGAAGCAGACAAGGTTGAGCGCCAGCTTGGGATCACCGCCCATGGCATAGATGTCACTGAGGGCGTTTGCCGCGGCCACCTGACCGAAGAGGAAAGGATCGTCAACCATGGGGGGAAAGAAGTCCACCGTCTGCAGCATCAAAAGCTCTTCGCTGATCCTATAGACGCAGGCATCATCACTGCCCTCATACCCTTCCTCCAGGTTGGGGCTGTGCATCACAGGAAGACTGTCCAGCACCTCATGCAGCAGCGCTGGCGGCAGCTTTGCTGCACAGCCGCTGGTCTTCACCATCTGGGTAAGTCTTACTGCTTCCATCATCAATCCTCATTTCTGAAGAGAGGTGCATACGCACTTCCCTGTAGTTCATACACCGCTTCGACCTGGGCTGTGCCATAGCCGGTCTCCCAGTCTGGAGCCTCATAGACGGCACAGGTGCCGCAGGAGGAGGAGAGAGCGCGAGGAACCGGTTGCAGGACACAGTTCAGGTCCTGCTGTTTGCACCAGGTCCTGAACTGCACTGCCCCATAGTGGTCGAAAAACGTGGCAATAAAACGTCTCATGCCTTGCTCAGTTCCAAGGCCCATCCGTACTCGGTTCCCTCGATGGTCACCTGGTAGCCGGCAGCCTTAGCATAGCGGCTGACGTTCTCTTTTGCCGAGACATTGTCCACCTGGACTGTCACTGCTTCAGGCTTCTTGTCCAGTACCTTCTTGGTCTCTATGACCGGCTGGGGGCAGGATAAGCCCCGTGCATCAATAGCAATAGACTGCATTGTATGTTCTCCTACTTGTTGTTTTTGCGAATCACGAGCAAGGCGATGAGGGTAAGCAACGCAAAGCCCGCCGCTACGGCCACCTTGCCTCCAAGGGTTGCCCCGGTACCAGAGGAAGCAAGGCCGAAGTTGTGGGCAAATGCCGCTCCTGCCACCATGCCGAGCACGCTCATGGCGCTGTCAGTATTCCCTTCCGCTGCCAGAATGGTCTGCCTGAGCGGGCAGCCTCCGAGCAAGGTCGATCCATAGCCTACCAGACCCATGCCCAAAAAGTTCCAGAGCCAGTCGGTATGGGCTACCGGTTGTCCGGCAAAGCCAAGCTTGAAGGTGCCGGTAGCCACGTTCAATACCAAGGCAACCACGATCACCGCTGCCGAGCCAAGCAAAAGCGTGGGGTCGCGGAAGAGGAAGATGTCGCGGATGCCGCCGGCCATGCAAAAGCGGGTGCGCTGGGCCAAGAGCCCAACCACAGCACCGGCTGCAAGGCTGATGAGGATGGGTGCATGCATGCTGCCCGGTCCTGAGGTACTGAACTTCAGCAGTGAAGGGAGAAAGAGCAGGACTGCAAGAAGAACTATGGCGATGATGGTCGGAAGCGAGCCCTCCACCTTGCCTTGGGTATAGCTGCGTCCAAGGCTGAAGCCCTTGTTGAGCAGAATTGAACCTGCCACCACCCCGCTTGCAAAGCCAAGGAGTGCAACCACGGCGTTGAGGTCTCCCCCACCTATCCTGAGCAGCATCCTGAAAGGACAGCCCAAGAAGACCAGGGCCCCTATCATGACAAAGAACGAGATGACAAAGCGTGTCAGCGCCGAAGAGCCACCCCGGCTCTTGTGTTCCTTGCGCAGCAGTGCCATGACAGTTGCACCCAGAAAGAGCCCGATGATCTCAGGCCTTGCATACTGGACCACAGCGGCACTATGCAAGCCCAAGGCTCCTGCAATATCGCGATAAAAACAGGCGATGCAGAACCCCATGTTCAAGGGGTTGCCCAACATAACCAAGATGACTGCCAGTACCGCAAAGAGGCTCCCGGCCCCCATGATGGTGTACTGCTCTTTTCCCAATCGTTTCATATGCTTCTCCATTGCAAAACTACTCTCTAGTAAACCATTATTCTTTGGTTAACGCAATGGAGAATTGTATCTTTTTCGGTTACTCGTCCCGCTCTGCAAGGGTGGGAATGAAACGCTTGATGAAGGCAGCCTTCTTGGTTCGGTAGCGCAGGTAGAAGTAGCCGGCGATACAGAAGGCAATAGCCCCGACGAAGTTGACGAAGAGGTCCTTCATGGTGTCAATAAGGCCAATGTCGAGGTATCCACCCACTCCGAGGTCCTGACCGTTGACCACTACTTCGTTGATGTTCCTGATAACCTCGATCTTCTGACTGCCTGTTGGGTCGAGGGCGACCGAACGCAAGGTATGGATGACCGTGTCCTTTTGCATGTCCATACCGAAAAACATATCCATGGCAAACTCAAAGAATTCCCAGACCACCCCGATGGTCATGGAGAAGCAGAATGCCACGATGGCAACAAAGAGGGGGGAAAGACGGATACTGAAGCGTTCGCTCTGGTTGAGGATGTCCACCAGCGAGAAGCCGATGGCCGCGGCAAGAAAACCGTTGAGGGTATGCAGGGCGGTATCCCAGAAGGGATAGGTGACATAGTAGGAGCGCATCTCTCCCAGGATGGCAGCGGCAAAGATGAAGAAGAGGATGATGTTTTCCAAGGTGTCGGGGATGTCGATGCGGGTGTTGGTCTCTATGAGGGAGGGAATGGAGAAGAGCACAAGGGTAAGGACGCAGAGAAAGACGTTCTCATAGCTGCGGTTGAAGATTTGGACGATCATGATCAAGATAACTATCAAACGAAGCAAGTAGTGTACAATTCTGGCACTGTCACGTTCACGGATCATTTGGAGGAAGGGCTTCTTGTTTGGTTTTCTCAGCTTTTTCATGACCAATAGTGTGGACGGTAGGAAGGTAAAAAGCAAGAGAGAGCAGAGAGACGAATGTCTAGGACAAAATTTTTACATTTCCCAGAAAAATCGCTTGCATTACCATGAATACTCGCTTATCCTGACTTTGACAGCATAAACCCACAAAAAAGCTTGCAACTCATTGAGAAGCAAGCTTTTATTTTGCCCTTCCAAAACACAAATATGTTTATATAGATTCAGTCCTCGTAATCTTTTTTCTTCGTCTGCCCGAGGATCCTCCTGATGTCAGACTGCTGCAGGAACTTCCTCGATATGTCTATGTCCAGGGTCTTGAGTATGGTGTCGACCATCACGTCATAGTATGCGACCTGGTAGATGTTCGAGTTCGCCAGCTGCACGGCGTTGAAATGGGAAAGCGACTGCTGTATCGACTTGGCCGAGTATTTCCAGCCGAGCTGCAGTTCCAGCAGCCGTTCCAGGACCAGGGAAATGAAGCATATCAGGAAGTGCGACCGTATCCTGTCCTGCCTGCTGTGGAACACCGGCCTCAACGACAGCATCCCGGTCTTGGTCACCTTGAACGTCTCCTCGATCTTCCTCAGCCCGCCGTAGATGTCCGCTATCTCCGAGGCCGGCACCACATGGTTGAGCACCAGGAACCCGTCCGAATCCCGGTAGTAAGCATGGCTGGACGGCTTGTCGGGATTGATCAGCGATTCGTCCCCGACCCCGACGACGTTGGTGCAGATGAGGTAGTAGCCGTCGTACTTCTCGTCCTCCTCCAGCCTCGCGGCGTCGAACTCGTAGAGGCACCAGTCGGCCTCCACCTTCTCCCCCTCCTTGACGGGGCTCTTTCTCAGGTACTTGCTCTTGCCGTAGCTGGAGTCCTTGTAGTCCTTCGACCGCTTGCCCTCGGACTGAAGCGCCTTCTCGATCACCGCCTGCCGTTCGCGCTTCGCCCTGTCGCTGTACTTCCTGCTCCAGATGAACACCTGCCTCTCGTTGTAGGTCCCGCTGTGCTTCCTGTCGTCGACGTCGCCGTAGGTGCTGGCCCTCCTGGGGATCGTCCTCTCCTTGATCATGGACACCACGTTGCCGTTGCCGTCCAGCACATGCTCCCACCCCTCGGCCGAGAGCGCGAACTCCTTGGTCTGGGAGTCCGACTTGCGTACCGACTGGCTGATCACATACCCGTTCCTCGCATCCCGGATCTTCATGATGTTGTAGTAGCTCATCATCCCCTTGTCCGCCACCACGATCTTGCGGCTGTCGGAAAAGTCGATGATGCTGTTGTCCATGGCCTCGGGAAGCGTCTCGCAGTCGTTGGTGTTGCCCCGGAACAGCTCGTAGGTGATGGGAATGGAAAGCTCGTCCATGAACAGCCCCATCTGGATGATGGGCTCGGGCCTGTGCTCCTTGCTCGGGCCCTTGGCCCTCAGCCCGTTCTCGTCATCCGCCTCGTCCCGCTCGAAGTAGTAGTTGGTGACGTCGTAGAACACCACCGTGTCCCTTCTTCCGAACTTCTCCTTCACCTCGGCGTCCAGATGCCTCAGCAGGTCGGTCCTCCACCTCAGCAGGCTGTCCATGCTCCGGTAGACGTCCTGGAGGCCGTAGCCCGTGTCGCCGAAGAACCGCCCCTTGTGCTCCCAGGTGCTCTTCTTGGAGGCCGGCCACAGCAGGCGGGAGTAGAGCAGGTGCTGGAAGATGACGTTGATGTTGAACTCGCAGTCCAGGTACCTGCGCCGGTTGTTGACGAACTCTTCCAGCTCCAGGCGGTGGTACAGCCTCGAGTAGGCGGCGAACCCGAGGTTCTTGCAGTCATCCGAGACCCGGAGGTCCCCTTCTCCGGACAGGCTGAGCCCGAGGCCGAAGTCGACCTGGTAGCCGACCGCCTTCGGCGAGGCCTTCGCCTCCCGCTTGAGGGCCTCCATCCGCTGGGCGATGAACGCCTCGGGGTCTATCCCCCTGACCGTCAGGTCGGAGCGGTGGTGGGTCTCGACGGTGGTCCTCCGCTGCTTGTTCTTGGAGCCGGGGATCCTGCATGCGTTGGAGATGTTGTAGGCGACATCCCCGTTCTTGAGCTGTGTCTTCACCAGTACATATGCCATGGGTAGAGTGTAGCACATTCATGTGAATGAGTAAACTTATAAATACTTATAAATGATAAAATGTTTCAAACCCTAGGGGTATGGGCGTGAAAAAACCACCCTGGGGTGGCTGGTTGTAGGTTTTGGGGTTGTGGTTCAGATTATGCAGCTGTCAAAGTGTGGAGAGAGCAGAGAGACGAATGTCTAGGACAAAATTTTTACATTTCCCAGAAAAATCGCTTGCATTACCATGAATACTCGCTTATAGTGTATTTCAGAAAGAAAAACCACTACAAACTGCGTAGGATTTTCTGTTTCTGCTGATGTTTGGAATTCCTGCAGATGTTCGGACTGAAAATCCGGATAGTGCTTGCAGACAAGGCAACGATCCTTTGGGCCATGGGACTGAAAATCCTGACCAAGGTCGAATGACTGGTATTCTACTTGGACTGAAAATCCAAGAGAGGCCGGTGCCACAAAGGGGGGAGAGACTAGAAATCTCTCCCTTTCCCTTTGGTACCGTCTCCTGTCCCAATCTTGTGTTCTCGCGGTCTCAATGTTACAGTGCAGTGAATTGCTTCGATTTCGCCCTGGCAGGCAGTTGCCGGATGTAAATTTCGGACACCTCCTTGACAGCAGAGGATACCGGACCATGCACAACACCTTGACCTACAATACCATTCTCCTTGCAATCACCTCACTGCTCGACTATACCGAGATGGACATCCTGGAGGATGTCACCCATCACGGAAGACGAGTGGCGTACATCTCACTGCGTATTGGAGAGCTTCTGGACTATCGGACCGAGGAGTTGTTTGACCTCGGAGCGCTTGCTTTGCTGCACGATGTGGGAGCAACGCAGAGTATTACAAACCAGAGTACTGCGAAGCAGAAGCGTGATGATCTTGAGAAGTATCAGGAGCATTGCATCCTAGGGCAGAAAATCCTGGACAATACCGTGCGGTTCTCGCATCACAAAGATGTCATCCTCTATCATCATGAGCAGTACGATGGGTCGGGCTTTTTTGGAAAGAAGGGTGATGAGATTCCGATGATGTCACAGATCATCAGTCTGGCGGATACCCTGGAGCGAAGGCATTTCTCCCGCATTGGCGGGTATCGGCCGCAAGAGGTACTAAAGGATGTCGTGGATCTGTCGGGTACGGCATTCAATCCGGTTCTTACCGACATCCTGAAGGAAGTTGCCCGTACCAAGGCATTCTGGATGGATCTGGAACCGCACAACATCTCTTATGCCCTGGACAGGCATCTTCCCCGGTTGGAAGATCCCATCGACGGGAAGACCTTCCACACCATGGCGCAGACCATCTCCGTTATTGTTGATGCCAAGTCAGCGTTTACCCATGCCCACTGCAAGGGACTTGAGGAGATGGCGCTCACCTTCGCCAATGCTTCCGGCTTTTCCGAAGAGCGGGTTGAGAAGTTCAGGCTGGCTGCCCTGCTGCATGACATCGGCAAGCTGGTGGTACCGGTTTCCATCCTGAACAAGAGAGGTCCCCTGACGGATGCAGAGCGGCAAACCATCCACGAGCATCCCTACTACACGGAAAAAGCACTCATCATCATGGGTGTGGATGCCGATATTGTCAGGTGGGCGAGCAACCACCATGAGAAACTCAACGGCAGTGGGTATCCGAACGGGCTGCACGCCGATGAGCTGGACTATGAGAGCCGTACCCTCGCAGCGCTGGATATCTTCCAGGCGTTGACTGAAGAGAGGCCGTATCGTGCCGGGTTCTCATCCCAGGAGGCAATGGACATCCTCATGGGTATGGTGGAACACGGCGAGCTAGATGGTGAGGTCTGCATGCAGATCAACAGGATTTTCAACAGCCAACACTGAGCTGACAGGACTGTCTAAAGGGAGCTCCCAACTCCTACCCTCTTCTTTCATCCTGTGCAAAAATCATTCTTCTCGTAGTCTAGGCCAGTACTCCCAGAATATCTACGCACGTCTGATGCAGCTCTTTGTTGGAAACGATGCCGATGCGGTCGGAGATAAAGGGAGTGACCGCTTCTCCTTTGAAGGAGGATACCCTCCCTCCTGCTTCCTCTACCAGCAGCATGCCTGCTGCCACATCCCAGGGCTTCACCCCAAAGGGAATATAGGCATCCTGCTGGCCGTCAGCCACTTGACAGAACCCCATGACAGAACAACCGTACGAGCGTACCTGCCCTACGACATCCAACATGGCTTGGGCGTGGTGGCGGAAGTCCTTGCGATAGGAGAGCGCCCCAAAATCAATATCCACCCGAGCTTGTTCCATTCGGCTTATGGTGGACACCTGCATGCGCTTTCTGTTGCGATAGGAGCCAGAACCGCGTTCTGAAAGAAAAAGATCACCGGAAATGGGGAAGAGCACTCCCCCGGCTTGTGTCCTTCCTTCGGAGAGAAAGCCAATGCTGATCCCAAATTCAGGGAAGAGACCACGAAGAAAATTCTGGGTCCCATCGATCGGATCTATCATCCAGCAACGTGGGGGGGGAGATCCCTTGAAGGTGTCCAACCCCGACTCCTCTGCAATGAAAAGATCAGAGGGAAAAGCCTGGGTTAAGTGTGCGAGGACCTTCTGCTGGACAGCGATGTCCACCTCAGTCAGAAAATCGGTGGGACTTGCCTTGGTTGAGACAACAAGGTGCTCCCTATCTGCAAACCGATCCACCACATACCCAGCGAGTTCTTTCAGTACTGCTTCGATGACAGAAATCTCATCCATCGGACACGCTCCCCTTTTCAGACTCTCAATCCCTTCTGGTCAAAGATATGGACCGTATCCAAATTGATGTGCATACGGATCGTCTCGCCGTTCTCAAATGCAAGGTTTGGTTGCGTCACGACATAGAACTGCTCATCATCAACCATGACACTCACCACTTGCTCTGCTCCTGTTGGCAAAACAGCCTTCACCACACCCTTTATGCAAGTCTGGTTCTGTTTTACCTCTGTCTCATCGTCCAAAGCGTGGAGTGTCACAGTTTCACTCCTGAATCCTACTTTGCAGATACGCTCATCGCTTGCATCCAGCTGGCGGAAAGCGGCTATTGCTATCCGCAAGTCTTTCTTCCATGCAGGTAGCACGTGGTTAGCAAGACTGACCATATTCATGGGAGGACTGCCGACAAAGGTTGCAACAAACTCAGTGGCAGGCTTGAGGTAGATGGTCATGGGGTCTGCATACTGCTCGAGTTTTCCCTCGTTCATGACTGCCACATGGGTAGCCAAGCTCATCGCCTCCAGCTGGTCGTGAGTAACGAAGACGATGGTACTCCCCAACCGTTCGTGCAGGGATTTGAGCTCCGAGCGCATCTCCAAGCGGAGGGCTGCATCAAGGTTTGAGAGTGGTTCGTCCAGCAACAGAATGTCAGGTTGTACTGCCAACATCCTAGCTAGGGCAACGCGTTGTTGCTGCCCACCACTGAGTTCTGCCGGATAGCGCTTGCGGTAGGCTCCCATGCGCAGCAGGTCGAGCGATTCGGTGATAATCCTCCCCCGCTCTTCCTTGCCCACTTTCTTCATCTTCAGGCCGAACTCCACATTCTCCTGCACCGTCATATGGGGCCAAAGGGCGTAGCTTTGGAATACCAAGCCCAGCTTGCGATGTTCGGGTCGGACAAAGATATTCTGCTTGGGAGCGTCAAAGACCTCTCCACCGATGGTGATAACCCCATCATTGGCCCGTTCCAAGCCACTGATCATCCTCAGGGTGGTGGTCTTTCCACACCCCGAAGGACCGAGGAGGCAGACAAAGCTTCCCGGTTCGAAATTCAACGACAGGTCATCCACGGCAACCACATCACTGCCGTACTTCTTTACAATGTGCTCAAGCTTGATATCGATCATGATGGTTCCTCTTCGTGTGTTCTTGTACTCAACCGCCGATGCCTTGGGCAAGGTTGGTCTTGGTCAGTCGCTGGGAAAGTGCAGTGAGCAGGAAGGTGACAAAGGCTATGATGAGAATCACGCCATTGGACATCTGCATCAGGGCATTGTCGGTATAGCGGATGGACAGGGTGGTAAGGACTTCCAGGCCGGGAACCGCGAGCATAATCACCAAGCTCAGCTCCTTCATGCCCTGGATGAAAGCCAGAAGAATGCCGCTGAACAGCGAGCGTTTCTGGATAGGGATGACAATCCTGAACATCCGTGTCAGCCAACCGGCTCCCAGAATCATGGCAGCTTCCTCAGGCTCAGAACCCATCTGCGCCATCGAGCTGATGCTCGAGCGGGTGGTGAGCGGCAGATACATGACGCTCATCGCCAGAATCATCAGCAGCAGGGTGCCATAGAGGGCGGGAATGGGTCCCCTACCCGTAGCAAAGAGCACCAAATACGCGGCTCCGAACCCGATGCCTGGTACCAAGTACGGCAAGAAGGAGAGATGACGGAGATACTTGCTCAGCCTGTACTGCTGCAAACGTACGACTGCGTAGCCGACCAAGGTTCCCAGCGTCCCGCAGATAAGGGCTCCGATTCCTGCCACCTTGATGCTGGTCCAGGCTACTGACAGGAGCTGTGGGTCTCGCAGGAGTCCGGGGACCGCTTCACGAACCCGTGTCTCCTCTGCAAACCAGAATTGCAGGGTGAAATTGTCTTTTACAAACCAACCCGGAGTAACCATGAAGGTGGAGAGGGCGAGAACGCCCAAAGGCAGGACAATGACAATGAAAAGGAAGAGGCCGACCAAGAGGTTCATCGGAACCTGCAAGGGGCCCAAGGTAAAGGGGCGTGACATCTGGCCTTTTCCTCCCATGGTCACATACCGTTTGTATTCACGAAGTACGTACACATCAAGCGCAACAAGAAGTGCTCCGATGATGAGCATGGCCAAGGCTATGACAGCCATGACTCCGGGCTCTCCTGACTGGTAGGTGAAGTAGAGCGAGGTGGAGAGCGTGTTGAAGCGAACTGGCCGTCCTAGTGTATAGGGAGTGCCGAAGGTACCGACTGTCCGTGCGAAAGTAAGGAGGATGGTGGACATGATGGCCGGCTTCATGACCGGCAAGAGAATATGGATTGCTGTCTGGAGTTTGTTGGCCCCCAGAATCTGGGCTGACTCTTCCATCTGGCTGTCAATTCGCTGGAATGCATTGCCGAACATGAGAAAGGCTAGCGGGAAATAGTGCATGGTCAGGCAGATGATGATGGGCAAGGGCCCATAGGCAAGAAAATCAGGAATGGTGAAACCCATCACTTCCAGAATGCCAGGTGCACCTGCTTGCTTTCGGTTCTTGAAAAGAGTGATCCACGCAGCAGCATAACTCCATGAGGGGAGCATGAAGGGAATAACCGCCAAGGTGGCAAAGATCTTCTTGGCACGGATGTCCGTCCTGGTGATGATCCAAGCCAGCACATAGCCCACGATGGTGGTGAAAAAGGTGATGCAGGTGGCAATGAGCAGGGTGTTTGCCAGCGGGTCGAGAAAGAGGACGCTGGAAACTCTCGAGGTAAGTGCGCGCTTGAAATAGCTGAATGTCAGCGAGCCGGTCTCTTTTTGCAGGTAGCCTGCATCGATGGAGTGCACCTGTACCGACTCGATGACCAGCATGAATACCGGAATCGCTATCAGGTAGGTAAGGACAAGTGCCAGCACGATGCCAAGGACCATGGTGGGGTTGAACCCCCCCTGAGCTCGTGTTCGTATGAGTCGATGTACTTTGCCGCCACCTTTGGCAGTAAAGAGTTCTTTGATGTGCCTCATCACGGGTTTCTCCCTCTGTCTTTCCGAGCCTAAGCCTGGGCGCATGCACACGGTGTGTATGCGCCCTGCTTGGGAAAATATCGAACTGTCTTTGCTACTTCTTCTGTGACATCAGCCACATGTCGATGAGATCACGGCGAACTTCAGCCGATTGCATCGGATCGAACATCAAGAGGACATCGAGCCACTCGCCCCACGAGGAGGTATAGGGGTTGTCCTTGCTTGCAGCGATGGTCTGGTTCGGGGAGAAGCCACCCACCACGTTGGTCCAGGGGAAGCTGCCTTCTGAGGTCAAAAGGAAGCGAGCCCAAAGACGAGCAGCGTTCGGATGCGGAGCATCAACAGGGATGACCATATAAGTAGGCATAGCAAAACCGACTGCCGGTTTTACGTTGGGATCGAAACCAAGATGCAGGTTCTGCTCTTTGGCGTCCCGGTGACGGGTGAGGGTATGAATGCCGATCGGGGGGGTGGTCTGCCCAGGAGAACCAATGGCTTTGGCAACTTCAGTATCATGCTCGACGGCGATGGGGTTGTTGGCAAAAAGTTGTGCAACCCATTCCCAGCCAGCATTCTCGTACTTGGTTTCGAGCTTCTTACCATACAAATCCTGATAGGCCTGAGCAAACTCATCACCATGATCGATGACTGCTGCAAAGAAGTGCCACATGTAGGGCTGAATCTGCGGGTCGCAGGTAACGAACTTGCCTCTCCACTTCTCTTCGGTCAGTTCCCACAGGTTCTTGATCGGGGACTCAGAGTAGACTGCAGAGTTGTAGCCGATGATGCAAGGCTGCCAGTAGACTACCTGAGGATACTCTTCTGCATCCGCAATATCCTTGGCCAAGTCAGGAGGTGTCCAGGAAACCACCATACCTTTGGGGATGAACTCGGAAAGAATGATGGCACCGTCATCCATACCCAAGATATCAACCTGGACGTTGCCTGCCTGTACTTCTCTTCTGAGTCGCTCGATGTTCTCAGAGTCATCAAAACGAGGGCTTGCCACCGTCTTGATACCGTACTTTGCTTCAAAAGCTTGTGCCGCTTGGGGGGCACGTCCTGACTGCCATCGTGCTACCAGTGAGCCCTCGGCTTGTGCTGCAGCTACGAGTTTGTCGTAGTCGTACCCGTCTACAGTCCAGAAGACCTCCCCTTCGAACTGCGGTTCTTGCGCTTGCTCCTTCGTTCCTGCTGCGGTTACAGGAAGGAGAAGGACCAATCCGATGATGAGCATGGCAAGACTGGAATATACAACCTTTCTTTTCATACTGCCTCCCTTTGTTTTTTGCAGTATCTCACCTATTTGTTATGGCGTCAAATACATTTTGTATGTACGGTATTGAAAAATCACCCATGCCTCCGTATACTTATGACCGAAACACGAATTTTGCAGGGTGAGGAAACTACCTGATGAGTATGGTAATCGGACAGAGTGTGCTGGAGAAACGGAAGGATATCCCGCTGTACAAGCAGCTCAAGGCTGCGTTGATGGTATGGATCCAGGAGAGTGAGAACGGGACGTCCTTGCCTACCGAGGAAGAGCTCTGCCGACAGTTCGGTGTAAGCAGGCAGACGGTTCGCCAGGCTGTTCTTGAGCTGGTGGATGATGGTCTTGTAACCCGTCGCCCAGGCCAGGGTTCATTTGTCAGGAAGAAAAAGATCAGCCGCGATACCCGCTGGGCTTTGGAGGATTTCAACCGGGAGATGCGGTTCCATGGTCTTGCACCAGAGACCATCGTGCTCTCCCTCTCGTTGGAGAAGAGTCTGGATTTCGTCTCTCGCCAGCTGAACATCGCCAAACAGGAAGAGGTGGTCGTAATCAGGAGGCAGAGGTTTGTTGATGGGTGGCCAGTGGTTATCCAGCAGTCCTACCTCCCCTACCGTTTGTTCCCGGACTTTGCTTCCAAGCAGAAGGATCTGGAAACCCGCTCGCTGCATGCGATCATCGAACAGGACTACCACTATCTGCTCCAAAGTGCTGAGCGCACGGTTGAGGCTATTCCAGCACCTTCACGTGAGGCAGAGCTGCTTAAGATTGCCCCGGGAAGTCCTGTTCTTTACAGTACCAGCGTCTGGAAGATTGATAACGAGGTGTGTGTTGAGTTTGTCCTGGAGTGGTACCGTGGGGACCGCAGCCAGTTCAATATCCAGCTGGGAAGGAAGCGGGAACCTGAAGCTCGGTAGCCCCCACTGTTACCCAAACAAATCCCCTGCAAGCACGAATGGCGTAACTCGGTAGCCAGAGAAGGTGCACGAATCATGCCCGGCATAAATCAGGCCGCCTTGCTCTGTTTCATGAAGGTGTGAAGGATATGCTTTTCGGAATTTCTCCAGCGATGCGAACTGATCCTTATGAAACTGCTCACTGCTCTTGATCTCATAGGGAATCAGCATCCGTTGTTGCTGGTACAAGAGATCGACTTCGAGCCCACTGCTGTTCCGAAAGAAATTCAGATTGGGTGGTCGATGCATATTCACCCTTTGTTTCAAAGCTTCCATCACTATCATATTTTCGAACAGACTTCCTCGTAGAGGATCACGCATCATCTGATCCTTTGACTCAATACCCAGCAACATTGAGGCTACCCCTGTATCATGAAAATAGACTTTGGGTGTCTTCACAATACTGCTGGTGCGGCTGGGAAACCAGGGAGGCAAGAGATGAATAATATGAGACGATGTCAGAAGGGATGTCCAGCGCTCAACAGTCTGACGGGAAATACCAAGATCATTTGCAAGTGAGGTATAGTTAAGAAGGCTCCCCACCCTACCAGCCAGCAGCACAAGGAACTTTTGAAAAACCATTTCGTCCTGAATCGCAGTAACCATCTTGATATCGCGTTGTACATAGGTTGCCACATATCCTGCGTAGTAATCGAATACTCGGCTTGTCTGTGTCTGATACACTCTGGGCATGAAACCACGCAAAAGCTGACTATCACGATCAAGAATTGGCTCACCCGCTTCCCGAAGTTCAGCAAGCGATAGGGGAAGCACGGTAAAAATGGCAGTTCTTCCTGCGAGGCTTTGTGCTACGATCCCTCCACTATGCATCTCCTGACTGCCAGTCAGAATGAACTGCCCACTCTCTTGGGCGTGTTCATCTACGAGTACTTGGATTTTGCTCAATACCTCGGGAACGTGTTGTACTTCATCGATGATGAGATGAGTACCATACTGATGAAAGAACCCATTGAGATCTTCAGATGCAAATAATCGGGTTTGGGGATCCTCAAGATTTACATATGTATACGAAGGAAACAAATGCTTTGCCATGGTGGTTTTACCCGATTGTCTTGGCCCTACCAACGTAATGACAGGGTACTCCTGCACCAATTCCAAGATATGAGTTTCCAAGGCCCTATGTATGTACATGACGTTACTTCCTTGTATATGCAAGCATACTTCAAATTCCGTAGATTGCACTACGCGTCATACAATCTCCGGACTTCTTATGTATGAACATCACACTCTTTCTACCATTCATACTCATGGTCCATAGAGCAAACCATATACTTCTATATGTACTTTTTGCAGATTTTCGGTTGCATACTTACCGAGAATGCATGATAATGTGAAATATAAAAGCGTTTTTAAACATTATATTGCTCAAAAGGCGGTTTTTATGCTTCTAGATTTCTCAGTTACCAACTACAAGGTATTCAAAGAAACAGCACAATTGAACCTACATGCTTCAAACTACGACAAAGCGACACATGAACAAAGCAATGTGTACGTTGATCAGGAAAAAAGTCTGCGAATCCTCAGGTCAGCGGTTGTCTACGGAGCCAATGCATCGGGGAAAACGAAGCTGTTTGAATCCTTGGCATTTCTCAAGCGTTTTGTTCTCGAGTCTTCCAAGGAGAGTCAACAAGGAACAACAATCGATATCCAACCGTTTCTGTTGTCTGATACGACCAAAGATGCACCAACTGAGTTGGAAATCGTTTTTCTCCATGATGGAAGTGTGTACAGGTATGGATTTGAGGTTACCAGAACAGCAGTTCTTGCTGAATGGCTCTTCGTGAAACCAAAGTCTCGCGAAATCCAGATTTTCTATCGTGATACCGTAGAGAACACGTTGGAAACCCACGCAAAGCTTTTCAGAAAAGGCAGCTTGCTTCAAGAAGAAAGCTTGGTACGGGACAATGCCCTTATGCTCTCAGTTGCAGCCCAGTTCAACGACGAGCTTTGCAGCAAGGTAGTGACCTGGTTTGCAGAACATCTCACCGTTGTCTCCAGCATTGCTGAGGACAGGTACAAGGGATATACCATGATGAAAAATGATCAGGAGCATTTTCATCAGAAGCTTATGCATCTTATGAATGTCGCTGATTTTTCCATCCAGGACATCCGTTCAAAGGCTCTCGATCCAGAGACTCTCTCTGAGGACATGCCTGCTGAGGTAAAGGAGCGAATCCTCCAAAGGCTTGTTCATGAACATGCGAAAATCTACGACACGTGCGAAACCATTCATCATGTGTATGACCAGCATAATCACATCGCAGGTTCAACCAACTTCTCCTTGGATAAGGATGAGTCCCATGGAACCCAGCGATTCTTCTATCTTGCAGGCCCGATCCTTGATACGCTTGAAAATGGAAAGACACTTTTCATTGATGAATTCGATGCCCGACTTCATCCCATTCTGGTCCTTCAATTATTCTCGCTATTCAATAACCCTGCCATCAACATGAAGGGAGCCCAGCTGGTCATTACTACACAGAATTCCATTCTGTTGCAGTCAGGCGTATTACGCAAGGATCAGGTTTGGTTTGTGGAGAAAGACAGATTTGAAGCTGCTCACCTCTACAGCCTTGCTGATTTCAAATCTACATTGGCACGAAAGCGTGACAACTATGAGGATTACTACCTGCGTGGCAGATATGGAGCGATTCCCTCGGTGAATTTGGCACAATCCTTTGGGGAAGAAGCAGGCGAGCAGGAGTCGAAATGGCCAGCAGAGAAGTAGAAAAACGAAGACGCCAAGAAAAGCATTCATCCAAACGAAAAGCACCACGTCTTGCCATCTTGCCAACCATCCTGATCGTATGTGAAGGGAAAAACACAGAACCATCCTATTTCAATGCAATGAAGTTCAAATCTGCCACAATTGAAGCTGTTGGAGAAGGGTATAATACCGTCTCCTTGGTAGAACGAGCTGCAGTATTGGCAAAAAGGAAAACATATGAAGAAGTTTGGTGCGTCTTTGACAAGGATGACTTCTCTGACTCAGATTTTAACCAAGCCATAACCAGAGCAAAAAAGTACGGATATCATGTTGCATATTCCAATCAAGCTTTTGAGTACTGGATCGTAAGCGGGCTATAAATCCCAATTTGAAACCGACAACTCCGTCGATAGACTGACTTCAAGCATCAATCACGGAGAAGCAAGCGATGAAGTATTCAAGGGTAGAAAAGCAGGAGCACGTGGAGCGGGCTAAGGCTAGGGTCGAAAAGAAGGAAGATTCTTTCGCCTCGTATGCAAAGAGGAGTGGTATTTCCAGGTCAGCCTTTTATAAATGGTTACGGGAATACGGGTCCACCCATACCAGTGAGCATCAGGCATCGGATGGGGGCATGGTGAACCTCGGGAAACCGAGGGCCTCTGCTGTTGAGAAGCAACCATTCATAGTCGAGTACTACGGGTCGAAGATAGAGGTAAGTTCAACAAACGATCTGGTTGCCCTGCTGAAGGGAATCAGGAAAGCAAGTTCTACCTAGTGGCGCCGACGAAGCTGTAGGGGGAGATCCTCCCTGGATCGGCTTTGGCAGCCAAGCGCCGCTTGCGGACCTCGTCCAGCCGTGAGAGATCTATCTTCCATGGCAGAAGGGCTTCCCACTGCTCGTCGGTGCTGCAGCCGGGACCGAAAGTGCACAGGGCCTCCACATAATCCAGGGGATTCAGGGCCTGCCTCTTGGCAGTCTCGATCATCGAATAGAAAAAGGCTGAGGCATCTGCACCGTCGACGGATTGAGAGAACAGCCAATTTTTGCGACCTGTCGCAAATGCCTTGGCAACCAATTCGCACGCATTGTTCGAGGGGGTCGCCTCGACGACATCCAGGTAGGTCCTCATGTACGGCTTGTAGGTATCCAGATAATCGAGGGCCTTGCCCATCGCCCCTTTCGGGGCGTACTGCCTGCGGGTCTCATCGGCCATGGCATACACGCTGTCTATGACCTGCCCGGATTCCTGCTTCCTGGCGGCAAGGAACTGGTCGGCCGACAGTTCTCCGCTATGCAGCTTCTTCCGGTACTGCTCGTCGATGTCATAGAGCTTGGCCACTTCCTTGACTATCCTCAGCGCATTGACGTCGTGCTTGTTGATCTTGAGTATCTTCTTCAGCTGCCGAACCGCATGGACCCAGCAGACGCAATGCTTGTCGTAGGAGAGATAGCCCTTCAGACCGTCGGTCATCAGGTGGGATGTGTAGTTGTATTTGCCGATATCCTCGAACAAGACCTCACGCGAACGTCCCTGGATGTAGTCCAGCAGCACAAGGCTGTGCGTCTTGCGCGTCTGCTCGTCGTAGCTGTCCCCGATGGTTATGTACATGAACCCGCTCTTCGAGACCTTGCCGGTCGGCCCCCTTACGTCAAGCACCGACACATTGGTCTCGTCCTTGCTCAGGAAGGCTGAGCGGTAGACCCGTTTCTTGAAGTAACCCATGAAGGGCAGCAGCTGCTCATAGTAGGTTATCACCCAGGAGGCCAGCTTCTGCCTCGAGAGGAAGTAGCCTTCCCTGCGGAAGATTTCCTCCTGCCGGTACAGGGGCAGGTGGTCGTCGAACTTGCTCACCACCACGCCGGCCACCAGGCTCGGTGAGGCCCCGAGGGCCGATGTCTTGGCAGGCAGCAGGACTCTTTTGCCGTCCTTGCCCGCATCCACATCCAAGGCCTTGTACTGGGGGTAGTGATGGCGTTCGACCACCATCTTGCGCGGGATCATTGCCAGCTTGTCGATGATCTTGTCCTCGACCCTGGTCAGGACGATGCCGTCCTTGCCGACCAAGGTGTCTGCGGCGCCTTCGGTATGGAACACATCGCATACCGGTGCATCTGCGGGGGCGCTGCAGGCATTGACTCTCTCCCGGACCTTCCGGCTGTGGGCTGCGACCTCGGTGGTCTGATCCGGCTCGGGCTGGCTGGAGAGCACCGAGTCGAGGATCTCCAGCTCCTGGAACAGCCAGCCCATCTGTTCGGATGAGGGACAGTAGCGCTCGGCTGTCTTGAGCTTGACCAGCTCCTTGAGCTCTGCGATTTCCTCGTTCTGTGTCTGGACAATTGAAGTAAGGTTGAGCACCAGCGCAGCCAGTTCATCCGGCTGCATTTTTACTAGATCTTCTTTCCTTAACTTCTTCTCTATCATGGAGTAATGATAGCACATAACGAAGTTTTGCTCAATGGTTCTGGAAGAATTATTGCCTTTTGGGCCATCATCTTAGCCTACATACCTCGGGCTGAGAACCGGGAACCTCCTGAAGACATCATAGCCTTTGAGCAACAACAGAAGGTCGGAGATTTCAATCTGCAAAGCTTCTTCTTCCGTGTTGGGCCATTTGAAAGACGAGCCGCATTCGAGACGCTTTATGATCTCAATCCAGCCGTTTCGGTCCCAGACGATCGCTTTGATTGTTCGCTTGGTTCCGCCGCAGAACAGGAATACCGCTTTTGCAAAAGGCTCAAGCTTCATCTCATATTGCACGATGAGTGCCAGCGAAGGCGAGCATTTGCGCATATCGGTTGCCCCGGGTTTGACGTAGAAATCATAATCCTCAAACCGTATTTCCATCTTATGCCTCCGGACTAGAGGATAGAAGTTCTCAGATTGATTTTGAATCGTGATTTATAGTGCGCTTACACTGGATCTTGCTTCATTTCAATGATCATGCAGGAGGACCTCTTCAGAGAACAGCATATCAGGCTATGATCAATGAAGCGATCAATCCTTTGGGAGCCACGTATTCCAAAGAAGACAAACTGGTCAATGGTCCACTATTTCATCTGATGTTCAGCAATGACTGTGATACAGGAAAAGAGCGCTCACAACTGGCGATCCAACGTGCGAAGAGAATCTATGGCCTTTTCGACCACAGGTCCCCAGCGAAAGAGGAGTCATCTACCACAGTCTTTCAATTGCTTGAACATATCCTCTCATTCAAGCGGTATTGAGTAGGTAAGAAGTGGTTTTCCATGAGTATGAAATGCCGGAGATTGCAATACGCGTCATACAATCTCCGGCATACTATTCTTTATACAAACCTTGGGAAGCAGAACTCACCCCGGTAGTTGGAAGCATTGTAGAGCGGGTACTTGATCGGAAGGTAGGTCTGCTCCCGCTTGGGCTGCTCACGGTCCTGGGTATAGACCCACAGCTCATGCCGGTCCCAGACCACCACCTCATCACGCTCATCACCACAGACATCAAGGACCTCACAGCAGAGGGTTGGATGGCCGTCCTCGGGGAACGGGACCACAATGTCCCCCTCCCCGTCCATCAGCCCGCCCTCGCGCGGATCGGTACTGAGCAGGACCAGATCCCGTCCTGTTCCCTCCCAGTTCACCGGAGCGATGACCGCCCCGTTTGAGCGAAGCTCACGGAGCCACAGTTGCTCACCCTTGCAATCGTGCATATACACAATCCCCTGGCTCCCCCAGTAGGTGGTGGTGCAAATCTGAAGCCCCCTTTGGTCGGGAAGGTAGTTGCCCACACTGATGCGCTGTCCATGCCCGTTGATCGTACGCTTGAGAATCGTCCCGTCGCTGCGCAGCAGCATGAACCCCTCCCAGCCCGAGACGATGGCCAGCAGCTCATCCTCATCCGGATCGATCGGTCCGATGACTATCTCATCGGTATGGTCGATGGAGATGGGAAGCTCCCACAGAAGCTTTCCCTTGCTGTCGATCATATTGTAGCAGCTGAAGATCTCGTCCTTGCCATCCTTGTTGAAGTCATAGGCATAGGGAAAGTGGCCGGTATTGTTGTGGGAGAAATGCCATAAAAGGTTGAACTGGTCATCATAGATCCACAACCGCGCATACCGATCCTTGATCAGCAGATCGCTCGGCCTCTCCTTGCCGCTGACATTCACGATCCTGATCGCATCCACATTCAGATGCTCGAAAGCATGATGGCCGAACTCCACCCCGCACAGATCATCCGCTTTCTCCAGATTCAGCGGAGTATCCATCTGTCGTTTGACTTTTCCGGTCTCCCCATCAAGGATGAAGAGCTTGAAATCCCAGCTGGCGATGACCTCATCACAGCCATCCCCGTCGATGTCGTAGATCTGGAAGGGAAGATCGGTGGTGAGCTGCTCAACCTCCTCGTCATCGCGAGGCTCTCCCAGCTGCCAGAGCACCTTTCCCGTCTCAAGGCTGACGGCAGTCAGGCAGCTGATCACCGGATAGCGGTCCTTGTACACCCGTCTCTGGTTCTGGGCCATGACGAAGAACAGCTCCTCCGTACCACCGAGGTGGCCGAAGCGGATCTGCCTTCCCGCCCCAAAGTCCTTGAGGTCGATGGTGCGCGCAAGGCGCATCTTCGGCAAGGATTCCTGTTTCTTTGCAATGCGTTCTTGCTGCTGCTGCTTCAAGTCAGCCAACCGCTCTCCCTCATAGCTGGTGGTGCGCACCACCACCGAAGCATACTGGGTGGGCATGCAGCCGCAGAGGGCGATGCACCCGTTGCCATAGCGCTTGTCCAGCAAGGAGAGCACTTCCCTCCCTTCGTACTCCACCCGTATTGCAGCACCTTGGACAATGATGGCTACCTGCTGCAAACCTTCGGTCGACCAGGAGAGAGCAATCTTCTTGAGGGTGGTACGCTCCAAGAGCTCCACGCTCTGCACCTCAAGCCCCCCTGCGGTAAAAAAGAGACCATAGTGGTGCAGACTGGACTGGTAGCGGAACAGGATGCCGCTGAACAGGTCCTTGGAAAGCGGACGCAACGAGACTTCCAGGCGGTAGTCCTGCCATGCCACATCCCCTGCCACCAAGGTGGGCAGCGACCCCTTCTCAACCGGCTCCTGGATGCGGGAGAGCTCCATCCGATGACTGCCGTCCAACAGGGGGTTGGTCACCAGCCAGGTGGGACCCTTGTAGGTATAGTTGGCGATGGGGTCGTACCAGAGGCCGGTGTACCCGGGATTGGGATAGCAGTGGTACTCTCCCATGGCAGAGTGCTCCCGGTCATACGGGAATGGGCCGAGGGGAAAGAAGGAAAAATCCTCTTGAAGCAAGATATGTTCGTACACAAGCAACTCCTTGGGGCGGTACTACCAGGTGAGCAGGGAATCGACATCAACCGGAAGCGAGCTGGCGATCGACTTGTTCGCCGCAATTCCGGTCAGGATGGAACGCAACCCATCGGTATGGTCAGCTTTCCGCTTCAGCGGATCGAAGGGAGGATCGGGGAGGAAGATGTCATCGAGCATGGTGGGGTCTCCTCCGCCATGGCCTCCGCTCTTTGTCTCGATCTCCACCTCGTAAGGGGTGTCGAGCAGCGGGCAGACGCGGATCTTGTGAAACACCGTCGCCCCCTCATCGCACATCTTTCCCCCGGCATTGATGTAGGGTTTCTCCAAGGCTGAGTACTCGATGCGGCCCTTGCTGCCGTTGATTGCCACATTGAAGCCCTCCCAGGGCAGGTAGGTGTTGAGGCTGTAGCTCATCATCGCCCCGCTCTTGTACTTGACCAGGACAGACATCGTGTCCTCGATGCTGATATCATCACTGAAGACCGAGCGGTCACGGATGTAGCCGCTCTCCTCTTCTGCATCAAGATAGAGCCCCTTGAGCGTGGGATTGCTCTCCAGGTCGATGGCAAAGGGGTCGTCCTTGGCTTTCTCGCTGCCATGGCAGCGGTAGTAGAAATCGGTCACCCCGCGCTTCTGGGCAGCAGCCTGCCCATAGAAGTTCAGCGCGCCGAAGGCAAACACCGTCTTGGGCTGGGTGTCGAGCCAGAAATTGACCAGGTCGAAGTGGTGGGTCGACTTATGGACCAGAAGGCCACCGCTGTTGAGCTTGTTGCGGTGCCAGCGACGATAGTAGTCGGCACCATGCTGGGTATTGAGCAACCACTCGAAGTGCACGGAGAAGACCGACCCGATGGTCCCATCGGCAATGAGGGAGCGGATCTTGGAGTGATGCGGGGCATAGCGGTAATTGAACGCCACCCGGATGCTTCTGCCTGTCCGTTTCTGTGCATCAAGGATGGCCTGGGCCTTTTCGCTGTCGATGGTGATGGGCTTTTCGCAGATGACATCACAGCCCATCTCCATCGCCTTGATGATGTACTCGTCATGGGTTCGGTCGACGGTGGTGACAATGACCACATCGGGCTTGGTATCCTCAATCATCCGGTCAAATTCGCTGCTGTGGTAGGTGGGAACAGGCAGATGAGCGCACTGCGTGACAAGGATGGTGTTGGCATACTCCATCCGCTTGCGGCTCATGTCGCTGAAGGCCACCAAGCTGCTGCTTTCTTGATATCGTGTGGCGATCGCCTCGTAAAACATCCGGGCCCGACCACCGGTCCCGACCTGGGCATACCGCTTCTTTTCCATGGTTCATACTCCCATTCATTCGCTGTTTGCACAGAAGTATACGACCAAACCGAGCAGTTGTCGTTGGCAGAAACCCAATGGAATTTATCCTTTTTCGTAGGTCAATAGTCAGTACGAGTAGTATGCCGAACCTTGGAGATATACTCCGAAGGGGAGATGCCCCCATGCATCTTGAAGAACCGGGAGAAGTATTGCAGGTTCTCAAAGCCCAGGCGCCAGCCGACCTCGCTGAGGGAGAGCTCGGTGTTCTGGATCAGGGAGAGGGAGTGCTCGAACTTCACCAAGTTGATGTACTTGATCGCAGACAGGCCGGTCTGCTTCTTGATCACCCTATAGAGGTAGTCCTGGTTGTAGCCGCACTCCTGGGCCATCTGCTGGAGACTGAAGGATGATCCCAGGTGGGTGTTGATGTAGGAGTCGACCATCTCCAGGACCTCGCTCTTGGTCCCAAGGGCACTTCCGCGCAGCTGGTGGATGGGGTTCGACTCATACAAGGGAAGGGAGTGCTCGAGGCAGAGACGGTTCATGGAGAGCAGGCACTCGGCCAAGAGGGCGGAGGACATCGCTTTGTAATGCAGGGCTTTGCGCTGTCCTTCCAGCACGATTCTGCTCAGGAGGCTGTAGATCAGGTTCTCCCGGTCACTGAACTTGGTCTCGATGTCCAGAAGGACCTCCTGCAGGTAGGGATCGCCGGCAGTGAACTTTACCTCCAGCATCTTCACCCCCTCCTTGCTCGTGGCCTTGAAGGCATGGTAGCGCCCCTTCCGGCAGAAGACGATGTCTCCGCTCTGCAGCTCATAGGGGACCCCATCGAAGTAGTTGCAGGCACTTCCGGCGATCACGAGCTGGACCTGGTAGTCGTCCTGGTGGTAGTGCTCCTCCTTGCCTGTCCCCAGCTTGTAGAAGAACCGTCCTGATGAGGTGATGCGTACATCCATGGTCTGCTGTGCTCCCTTGTGCAGGTGGGATGATTCCTATATCCTGCCTTCAATCATCCTATAAAAGAAGGGGAGAAGAGAACAAGTCCGTATCTACGAAAAAGTATAACTATTTTTCCCTTTCTGCTAACGACGGGAGAAAACTGCCCTCCTATACTACCAACAACCAACATCCACATGAGGAGGATTACCATGTTGAACACCAAGCGCCTGTTGCTTGCTTTTGCCATCCTGTTGCTCTCTGTTGCCAGCGTGTCCGCCGCCGGTCAGAAGGAGAGCTCAGCGGCTGAAATTCCAAGCCTGAAGCTCGCCACCGCCGACAATACCTACGGCCTGAGCACCGACCCCGAACTGCAGGGAGCCATCACGGCCCTGATCGAAGCGAAGACCCAGACCAAGATTGAGGCTATCATCCCCCCGCTCGCTTCCTACACCGACAAGCTCGCCACCCTGGTCAACAGCGGTGATGTGCCCGACCTGTTCGTCGTCGCACAGGCCATGACCAAGATTCCGACCATGGTTGCCCGTGAGCAGATTCTTGACCTGACCGACTACATCAAGAACAGCCCCGCTCTTTCCAAGCTCGACCCCAGTCTCTTCAAGGACCTGCAGATCGACGGAAAGACCTACTTCGTTCCCTACAACTACCCCAAGAGCAAGGCTCTTTTCCTGCGCAAGGACCTGATGGAGCAGTATGGGGTGAACCTCAGCTCCACTCCCACCGCAGAGGAGTTCAGGACCGAGATGGCAAAGTTTGTCGGCAAGGGCATCATCCCCTTCAACTTCCCCAAGTGGGTCGACAACTTCCAGTTCTTCTACAACTCCTTCGGTGCCTGGGGCGGCGTCTACCAGAAGGATGGAGCCTTCATCGACGGGTTCCAGACCGAGGAGATGAAGCAGGCCCTCACCTACCTGCACCAGCTCTACACCGATGGCATCCTCAACCAGGAGTTCATCACCACCGAGAACAGCGGCATGCGTGAGAAGACCTATACCGGCCAGGCTGCTTCTTCCATTGACTATGTCACCAACTACATCAACTACGTGCAGAACACCACTGCCGCCAACAAGTACACCGACATGCACCTCATCTACAAGATCGTGGGACCCAACGGGTACGGCGGAAGCCTGAATGAGGCAACCCAGACTGCATTCGTTGTCTCTTCCAAGACGAAGAACCCCGAGGCAGCGGTCCGCGTACTGGAGACCATCGTCACCGATCCTGAGGTCTATCCCGCATTCTTCGGCATCGGCCTGGAAGGCAAGCACTACACCCTGGATGCCGATCGCAAGATCGTACCTACCGCCAAGGCTTCCAACAGCGGATACAAGTACACGCTCAACTACCTCAGCGACTCGTTCCTGGATATCGATATCAACAATCTGAGCTTCGCACACTCTTCTGCACTGCAGCAGGGCCTGCCCAAGCAGATTGACCACATCAAGGCAATGCAGGCCAACCTTGGCCCCAACCATGCTGCTGATGTACCGGTAGGCGTCTCGGTCACCTACGACCGCGTTGCCCCCTCGATCAAGAGCACCCGCGAATCGATCGCAACGAAGATCATCGTCGGCACCGTCTCTGTGGATCAGGGAATGGCCGAGTACGGGAACTTCTGGAAATCGATCAACGGACCGAAGATCCTGGAGGAATTGAACGCTGCACGCTAAGGTGCATTCGAACCTGGTTGTCATCGGTTTCCGGGCTATCCCGGAAACCGATTCTTTGAAGAGATGCTGAGAGGTTGCATGAAAGAGGACGCCCAGAAACAAGCCCATGACCTGGTCGGGAAGCTCAAGCTCAAGGAGCTGATGGCCCAGCTTCGTCACGATGCGCCGGCGATCGAGCGGCTGGGCATCCCTTCCTACAATTGGTGGAACGAGGGTCTGCATGGCTCTGCACGCAGCGGCACGGCAACCGTCTTTCCCCAGGCTATCGGACTGGCTTCGCTCTTCGACCCCGAATTCCTCTTCACCATCGCCGAAACGATTTCCATCGAGCAGCGGGCAAAATACAATCTGTACAGCAAGGAAGGGGACCGGGATATCTACAAGGGCCTGACGGTCTGGTCCCCGAATGTGAACATCTTCCGCGATCCCCGCTGGGGTCGCGGACAGGAGACCTATGGGGAGGATCCCTATCTCACTTCTGTCTTGGCAGTCGCTTTCATCAGGGGCTTGCAGGGAGAGGGCAAGGTCCTCAGGACCGCCTCCTGTGTGAAGCACCTTGCCGCCCACAGCGGCCCGGAACCCATCAGGCACAGCTTCAATGCACAGGTGAGTGCAAAAGATCTTGAGGAGACCTATCTTCCTGCGTTCAAAGCTGCAGTTACAGAAGCGGATGTGGATGCGGTGATGGGAGCGTACAGCGCACTCAATGGCGAACCCTGCTGCGGCAGTTTCACCCTCATCGAGAAGGTGCTCAGACAGAAGTGGGGCTTTACGGGGATGTACATCTCCGACTGCTGGGCCATCCGTGACTTCCATCTCAACCACAAGGTGACCAGAACTGAGGAGGAGTCGGCAGCGCTTGCGCTGAAAGCCGGCTGCGACCTCAACTGCGGCTGTGAGTACCAGGCGTTGGAGAAAGCCTACCAGAAGAAGCTCATCACCCGAGAGGACCTGAAGAGAGCAGCCCGCAGGGTTTTCACCACACGCTTCAGGCTTGGACTATTTGACAAGCAAACCGAATATGACACGCTTGGGCTGGAAAACCTGGATAGCGAGCAGCATGCCGACTATGCCTATGAAGCCGCCCGCCGCTCCCTGGTACTGCTCAAGAATGACCACCTACTGCCCCTTGATGTCAAAAAACTTTCCAAGATTGCAATCATCGGACCTAATGCCGACTCCACCCGTGCCCTCTGGGGGAACTACCATGGGACTTCCAGCCGTTATACCACCATCCTCAAAGGCCTGCGTGACCATCTCCAGGGGCGGGCACAGATTCTCTACGGCGAGGGGAGCTCACTGACCAAGGAGCGTGTGGAGCGCTTGGCAAAGGAAGACGACCGCCTCGCTGAGGCCGTCTTTCTGGCAAAGGCCAGCGATGTGGTGCTGCTCTGCCTTGGTCTTGATGAGTCGGTGGAGGGAGAGATGCACGACGATGGCAACGGCGGCTGGGCAGGGGACAAGAAGGATCTTCTGCTTCCCCTGTGCCAGAGGAAGCTGCTCAAGGCGGTTGCCTCCACCGGCAAGCCCGTCATCGTGCTGCTGCTCAGCGGTGGGGCCCTCGATCCCCAGATCGAAGCCCATCCGAATGTAAAAGCACTCATCCAGGGTTGGTATCCAGGACAAGCGGGAGGAAGGGCGGTTGCAGACCTGCTCTTCGGCCAGTACAGTCCTTCGGCGGTCCTTCCCATCACATTCTACAAGGCCGATGCCACCCTTCCCCCTTTCACCGACTACTCCCTGGAGGGAAGGACGTACCGCTATGTACCGCACGACCAGGTGCTCTTCCCCTTCGGGTTCGGCCTCTCCTATGCTTCGTTCAGCTATGCGCTGGAGGAGCCGGAAATACAAGGAGATGGATCGGTGCTGGTCACCGCCCGGGTGCGCAACACCAGCTCGGTCGACAGCCGCCATGTGGTCCAGCTCTATCTATCGGGCGAGTGCCCCGATCTTCCTCCCCACCCGGTATTGGCAGGATTTGCGAGTCTTTTCCTTCCTGCCGGACAGGAACTCACCCATACCTTTCTCCTCAAGGAAGCACAGTTCACCGCTGTCAACCAAGAGGGTCAGCGATATGCCGTCAAGGGCAGGTTCCACCTCTCCTTCGGTGGCAGCCAAGGCGATGAGCTGAGCCAAAGGCTCGGCGCTGCGCCGGTCTCACACACAACTTTCATTCGTTAGGAGTCATGCGATGGCAGACAAACGTACGGTAATCAGGACGAAACCACCGCTTTGGGCAAGGATGAAGGCACAGAAGTTCCTGCTTCTGATGCTCGTCCCCGGCCTTCTCTGGTACCTTCTGTTCAAGTATCTTCCCCTTCTGGGGCTCTCCCTCGGGTTCACCGACTACGGCTTCCGTTCAAAGGTGTCGTTCGTAGGCTTGGAGAACTTCTCCCGCCTGCTCAGCTCGACCATTTTCTGGAATGCGTTTCGCAATACGCTGGTGATCAGCATGGCGAACATCGTCTTCTACTTCCCGGCCCCGCTCATCGTGGCCTTGCTGATCAACGAGCTGAAGAGCCTGAAGGCAAAGCGTTTCATCCAGTTCCTGATCTACATCCCCTACTTCTTCAGCTGGGTTGTGGTGGGAAGCATCTTTGTGAACTTGCTTTCCCCTTCTTCGGGCCTGGTGAACAACATCATCACCAAGCTTGGGGGTGAGAGCGTCTACTTCATGGCCAGTGCAAAGTTTTTCCGCCCGGTGTTGGTCAGCTCCTACATCTGGAGGCAGATGGGCTATGGGGCTGTCATCTATGTGGCCAGTCTTACGACTGTCCAGCCTGAGCTCTACGAGGCTGCCACCATTGATGGTGCGGGCCACTGGGGCCAACTGTGGCATGTGACGCTGCCTGGTATCCGCAGTACCATCGTGACGATGCTGCTGCTCAACCTCAGCCATGTGCTGCTGATCTTCGAGCAGGTGTTGGTCATGTACAATGCAGCGGTCTACGATGTGGCGGATGTGCTGCAGACCTATGTGTTCCGCGAAGGGGTGCTTGCAGGGGA
This sequence comes from uncultured Sphaerochaeta sp., assembly GCF_963667405.1. Lineage (NCBI taxonomy): Bacteria > Pseudomonadati > Spirochaetota > Spirochaetia > Spirochaetales > Sphaerochaetaceae > Sphaerochaeta > uncultured Sphaerochaeta sp. The sequence continues at coordinate 2,666,777 of NZ_OY763408.1, forward strand.
TCTGGGATACTCCATTGCCGTGGGTATGTTCACCTCGATCGTCAGCCTGACGTTGGTGCTCACCACCAACAAGATCAGCGCCCGGTTCCTCGACGAACCGATTCTCTAGGAGGAATTCATGACCACTACCATTCGCGAAAGCAGATCACGCAAGCTGTTTCATATCCTCAATGCGCTTCTGCTCGGTTTCATCTGCCTGATTTTCATCATCCCCATCTGGAACGTACTGATCACGTCGGTGGCGAAGGACATCGATGTGATGGGAACCGACTATTTGCTCATGCCGCGCTCGTTCACCCTGCAGAACTACTGGAGGGTGCTCAACAGCGGGTATATGGGTGCGTTCAAGAACTCACTCTTTGTCGCCTTCCTGGGAACGGCGTTCTCCATGCTCATCACCGTCCCCATGGGCTTTGCCCTGGCACAGAAGCATCTGGTGGGAAGGTCCGTCATCATGAAGGCGATCGTCTTCACCATGGTGTTCGATGCCGGTATCATGCCCTTCTATATCGTGGTGCGCTCCTTGGGCCTGATCAACAGCATGGGGGCGATCATCTTCCCGGTGGCGATTTCCACCTTCAACCTGATCATCATCAAGAACTATATGGCTAGCATCCCCGTCTCCCTGATAGAGAGCGCCACCCTTGATGGGTGCAACGATATGATGATCCTGCTCAGGATTGTGCTCCCGCTCTCTGTTTCCATCATTGCCGCTGTTACGCTCTTCTATTTCGTCAGTTACTGGAACCGCTACTTCGAGGTGATCATGTTCATCAACGACAGCCGCAAGTACACCTTGCAGGTGGTGTTGCGCTCGTTGATGTTCGAATCCGATGAATCCCTCGGTGGTGGACAATATGTGTACAACAACCTCAAGATGGCGGTCATGGTGCTGGGAATGCTCCCGGTCCTGGTCATCTATCCATTCGTCCAAAGACATTTTGTCTCCGGGTTGATGCTTGGGGGTGTCAAAGGTTGAGAGGGGGTGAACTTCTGCTTGCTTGATCTACTCATTCACTTCCTGTGCATGCCGGTTTTCTTTGAAAGCCGGCTGCACTTTTCTTTTAGCCACCATCGAATGCATGTTCATTTCCAAAGTTCCAAAGTCCGGACTTTAGGCTGAACTTTGGACTTTAGGCTGAACTTTGGACTTTAGGCTGAACTTTGGACTTTGGGCTGAACTTTGGACTTTGGGCTGAACTTTGGACTTTGGGCTGAACTTTGGACTTAACACAACTATTGGGAAATCAAGGAAAGGAAGGAGCAGTAGCTTACTCCTCCCCTTCAAACAACTCCTCAAAGGTTGGGGTGCTTTCCACCGCTTCCTCCTCATACTGCTCCCTCTCCAGGGACCTGACCGTACTGGTCTCCTCTGACTGGTAGAGATAGAGCTGGTCCAGGTACTCGATAGCCGTACGGATCTTCGAACGCAGCAGATAGCCGCTGCGGTCAACCTGCTGCAACAGTTTCTCAGTATCGACAGAAGGAACCCAGTCATACGCCTGGGCGTGGAACTGCACCATCTTCAAGAGGATGTTGCGGATCTCCTCATGGGTGAGGGGCTTGAGCTGGGGTGCCTTGAGAATTGCATCAAGCACCGCCTTCATCGGCATCTGGTCCTCAGGATAGAGCTCCTCAAGGTTCTGGTACTCATGCTTTGCCTCAATGACATCCTCGGTATAGGAAGCGCTGAATGCAAACAGGCTGAATGTCGACTCCATCATCTTCGGGGGGAAGAGGAAGCGGGCAAGATTCTGGTATGCCTTTGCACGGGCCTTCTTGCTCAGCCTGCCAACCAGCTCGGACTCATCGAATAGGATGACCCAGCCTTGGTAACCAAGCTGCACAAACAGATGGCTGAGGAAGGCCAGATAGTCCTGGGTGTGGCGGGACTTGACGAAGTTCTGGTTGAAGTTCGCCTTCTCTGCAAAAATCCTGCGGTACATCTTCCTGATCTGGACATTGGAGACAAAGTCCCCTTCCAAATCAGTCTGCAGCTGGAACTGCTCCTCCTGGTCGTCGGTATGAAGATAGGAGCGAAGCAGATAGTAGAGCCGGTCGGTCTCCAACTGGGTGGCAGCATAGAGAAGCAGGTCGTTGGCAAGGGGGGCATTGGGTGTAAGCTTGTCCAATTCCTGGGTAAACCCCGGTTGCAGGCGACCGGGAAGAAAGGTGTTGCTTATCAACTTGGGATAGACAAGATAGAGCTTGTCGAGCGGAGTCTCCTTGCTCAGCGACACCACCGAAACGACCATGTTGCGGGCGTGGGCAAGGGTGTACACGGTGTTCAGCAGGTGGGTTTTCCCTTCCCCGTACTTGCCGCTGATGATCATGCCATCACTGATGCCTTCACTGGAAACGGCATCGAGGCGGGAGATCAGATCAGAGAGAAGCTCCTTGCGGGCTTCGGAGAAATGGTGGCCGATCGCTTTGGAGGGTATTCCGGAGCGCAACGCCTCGATCATATGCCGCTGTTCATACTCCCAACTCATACTGCCCCTCCTCGTCCTGTACGCCACCAAGCAAGCCCAAGGTGGCTTGGTTCACCAAACGTGGGAGGGATGCCCCTCCCAGCTTTGCCTGCAAGATCAGGCTTTTCGCTGTCTGCTCATCAAGCACGGTGGTCTCCACATTGATATGTTGTACGATCTGGGCAAGCTTGGTACTCATCTGGATCAGCATTTGTGGGGTGTACACCTGCTGGGCAACGGCGTCGAGATCAATGATATCGGAGAACTTGTTGATGCGCTGTGACACCACCTCGTTCTGGATACGCATCCACAACGCCTGATACGACTTCAGTCCTGCGTTCTCATTGTCCAGAAGCTCCCGACCAAAGGCATATACCACCATGAAGTGACCGAAGGTATCGATGTCATCGATGAGCTGGCGGATGCTCTCATAGGTATCCTCGCGCTTCATCTTGGTGTAATGGAAGGGGTTCATCCCCGAACCATCGACCAGGACATCAAGATCATCAACCAACACCACAAGGCCGGAGAACCCTGCCAGGTGGACCAGCTCCGAAAGCGAGCGGAGCATGGTGCGGGCACTGTACTTGGTGATCTTGCTCGGAGCCATGCCCAATGGCCTGAGGCTGGTCATGCGGATCTTCTTGTCCCCATGCATCCAGGCAAGCACCAGCTCCTTGTTCGCATCTTCCAGCACAGGGTGGCCAAGCAAGGAACCGCAGAGAAGACTGCAGGCAAGACTGAAGTTGTTGTCCATCCGACGGTTGTCCAGAAACATCTGCTTGAGCTGGTTGCGCATCTCCCGCCGGGTCAGTCCATCAGCCAAGCCTTGGATGGCGAGATGGTCGAGAAAGGTGGTCCCTTCCTCGATGTCATCGCTGGAAAAGCCCATCGCCTCAACAATGCGCTCGCTGCAGCAGCCAAGCAGGTGCATGATATCCACCTGGTCAAAGATTTGCAGATAGAACTCGCGGAAATCATGGAGCCAGAGGTTCCGTGCCGAAAGGTTGACGGTGATGTAGCGAGCATCCTTTGCCACCGACTGGAAGAGGTGCAGGCAGTGGGTCTTGCCGCTGCCCTTTCCACCGGTAAGAAACTTGATCTTGCTGCCTCCAGAAAGGATGAACTCATCCAGATAGCGCTCTTTCCAGAAATCGGTAAGGAATTGGATCCCCACCGAGAGCTCGGAGAGCAACTGCTCGCTTTCAGGCACCTTGCCTTGCGAAAGCTGTGCGATTGTTGCATTGATTCTCGTCTCTGTCTCCATGCCTCACCTCATCAATAGAACCGGATGGTAGCCAAAAAGTGCTCGCGTCCAGATCGGTCCAGGATACGCAGGCACTTGTTGCTGTTCCTGCTTGGCCCGAACTGGTAGGAGCGCCCTCCCTTGATCTCAACCGCTTCGGTATCGAAAAGCCGGGCTATGTCGAAGGCAAAGCTCTGCTGGTCGTACTCCTTGCGGGAGCGGCTCATCGGAACAAGGAATTTGTACAGGGTGGTCAGGTAGATGTCATTGCTGTTTCCCTTGCCCTGCTTCATGCTGGCAAGGTCATATGCCACTGCAAGCTCATTGGCAAACTGGGTTGCATTGAACGATGCCTTGTACAGCTTCTCCTGACCTGTCTTGATCAGGTCGACCAAGGCTTCGGGACGAAGGCAGGAAACCTTCTTGCGGTCGAGGTATACCTCAAGGTTCTCCACATCAATGCGAACGGTGAAGGGGAACATCTCAAAGACAGGGAAGGTCCCGATGACATCGACGCCCTTGAGGGAGCACATCTCGAGCAGCTGCTGGGCAAACAACCCGCTTTCAAGGTACTGGTGTGCATCAAAGCCTGCGAGCAGTGTATGGGCCTGATCGACCACAGCCTCGGTCTCCGCGCTCACCTGGTCAAGGGAAGCGGTATCAGAGAGGGCACGCAGCACATCACCGCTTTCCATCTCCTTGGCTATGCTCTTCTGCAGTTTGTTCAGGGTTTTGAGCTTGTCCTTCAAGCTCTTTTCCAAGGCACTATAGTCTTTGTACAGCGTTTCGTAATCCATGACTGCTCCTTCTCTGCGTATCAGAAAAATCATACGGCATGAGAGAAACCTGTGCAATCCCGAGAATGGGAATATTGTTGGATTGTCAGCACCAGCGAGGTGTGCTAGGGTGGCAAGAGGAGTGTACCTACCGATGGGTTTTTCCCTCTACTCATGGCAGCAGACATGCATCAAGGAATGGCTTTCCATCGGAAGCCGAGGTGTGGTGCAGGTTGTCACCGGCGCGGGAAAGACCATCCTAGCCCTGTACGCGGCAAAAGCCCTGCAGGAGAAGCTGGGAAAGCCGGTGGAACTGGTGATCATCGTCCCCAAGACCTTCCTCGTCACCCAGTGGAAAGCCAGCATACTCTCCCATCAGCAGGACCTGGGGATCAAGCGGGAGGATATCGGCTGGGTGCAGGGCAACCACCATCAGGTGCACAACAGGCGAGTCATGATCTACGTGGTGAACTCCGCCCGGTATACCCTCTCCTCCACCTTGCACTCCTTGCTTACTGCAGGCAAGACGGTCTTGGTCATTGCCGATGAGTGTCATCACTATGCAAGTGCGGAGAACCGCAAGATATTCTCCTTCCTCGATACCCTCGATGCAAAGACCAGGAAGCGCTTTCACTCCTTCGGCCTCTCCGCTACTCCCCAAGTCCATGGGTTTGCCACCCATCTGGTGCCCGCCCTCGGCCCGCTCTTCTACACCTACGGGTTTACCGAGGCGATTCGGGATGGGGTGATCAACCAGGTGGTCATCCACAACGTGGAGCTGGCAATGACACAGGAGCAGGATGAGCTGTATGGCGAGCTCTGCGCAAAGGTAACCAGTACCCTCCACCGCCTGACCAACCTGGTGCCCTATCTGAAAAAGCTCAAAGGGGCAGAGTTCTTCCTGGAAATCCAGAATCTCTGCACCAGTAAGCATGAATCGATTGCCGAAACAGCGCGACTGCTCATAGCCCTCTTCCACCAGCGTCGTGCTCTGGTAAACCTAGCTCCCCAACGCATCACCTGCACCGTCGATCTGGTCAAGCTTCTCGATTCACGGAGCAAGATCATCATCTTCGGCGAACGGATCAGCCAAAGTGAGGAGCTCTATGCACTGCTCAAGCGCCGCTATCCCAAGGAGGTGGTTCACTATCACAGTGAGTTGGGAGAGACTGAGCGCACGTTGGCCCTGAAGCGCTACCGCAGTGGGGAGGCCCGTATCCTTGTCTCCTGCAAGGCCCTGGATGAGGGGTTGGACATCCCCAGTGCCGATGTGGGCATCATCCTCTCCTCCACCAGTGAGCAGCGCCAACGCATCCAACGCCTGGGGAGGATCCTCAGGCGCCAGGAGGGCAAGCTCAAAGCAAGTCTGTTCTATCTCTGTTTGGGCAACACCGTTGAGGATGCCAATCTGCTGGATGAGGGCCTTGAGTTGGTGGAGGAGTGGTATCTTTCCTACACCGACCACTTCATCCACCCCGTCTATGACGAGCTTGCCGATGATCTGGTGCTTGCCTTGTACAAGAAGGGGGCAACCGTCCCCGGGCTTGATGCCTTGATTGAACGAGGAAGAGTACGAAGCGACTGGTGCGAGGATCCCGATAGCCTCAAGAATCTGGCACAAGGAAGAGACGAACGCTACTACACCCTGATGCGTTCTCTTTCGCTGCTTCGCATTCGAAACGGGGTATAATGGCAAAAGTTTTTTCTCTGGAGAGAAAAAAGTATGATTTGTAAGATAGTTTTTTCTCTCCAATGAAAAAAATCAATTGATTGCCTTTCTTTCCATGCTATACTGAATGTATGGGACCACAAGAAACAAAGTTGTTGCAACGGAAGGAATACCTCTCACAATTGATAGCATGGCGTGAAAAACACCTGATCAAGGTAATTACTGGAGTCAGGAGATGTGGGAAATCGACGATGTTGCAGCTCTACAGAGAGTATCTGAAAAAGCAAGGTGTACAAGAGAGGCAGATCATCTCGATCAATCTTGAGGATCTTGCCAATGAACATCTTCAGGACTACCGAGCACTGCATCAGCATGTCAAAGGACTGCTGCAAGACGATTGCTTTACCTATGTCTTCATCGATGAGGTCCAGCAATGCAAAGGCTTTGAAAAGGCCGTGGACAGTCTCTTCATCAATGAGCAGGTCGACTTGTACATCACAGGATCAAATGCATATCTGCTTTCAAGCGAACTTGCAACCCTGCTTTCAGGAAGATATGTCGAGATTCAGATGCTACCGCTCTCCTTCGCCGAATATCTTGATTTCACCAGCACAGAACAAGTATCGCGTATGACAGCTTTCACCCGATACTTGAACCATGGTTCCTTTCCCTATGTACCGATGCTAGGCCAAGATGACTCGGTCATCAGGACGTACATCGAGGGAATCTATGCCTCCATCCTGATCAAGGATGTTGCACAACGCAAGGCAATCGGAGATGTAGCACTGCTCGAGAGAATCGTCAGGTTTTTGGGAAGTAGTATCGGAAGTCCCATTTCTGCCAAAAAGATCTGTGACACCCTTACTTCCAGCGGCAGGAAAGTATCCATCAATACGGTAGATGCATATCTCGAGGCTTTGCAGGAGAGTTACTGTTTCTACAAGGTCAATCGCTATGATATCAAGGGAAGGAATTTTCTGAAAACCTTGGGAAAATACTATATTGTCGACATGGGACTGCGTAATCATCTTCTATCCAATCGTGAGTCAGACATCGGCCACCAGATTGAAAACATCGTTTATCTTGAACTCAGAAGACGCGGATACAAGGTCTCCATCGGGAAGCTTGCTGACAAGGAAGTCGATTTTGTTGCCCAGAATGCAGAGGGAATCACCTACCTACAGGTATCAGCCTCAGTGCTTGATCAAACTACCCTGAAACGAGAGATGGCTCCTCTTCAGGCAATAGGGGACAACTATCCAAAGATACTGTTAAGCTTGGATGAGATTGGAGCAGGAAGCAATCATGAGGGAATTCAGCAAAAGAATCTGTTGGATTGGCTTGTTCAGTAATTGAACAGACAAACGTATGAGCAATCAGCTCTGCTCTGGCTCTTCCTTTTGCTGGTTTCTCAGACCATCCATCTCAATCCTATTGGTATAGTTCAGATGCTTCTTAAGGCGTGAGACACTCAGGTCAACATCACCATCCTGAATGGCCTCAAGAATCTGGCGGTGCTCATCAGCAAGACGGATGATGGTCTCGGTATTCCAGTACTTCCTGCGGTAGTCGACCTGATGGAAGAGTTGGGCGATTATCTGGCTGAATGAGTTCAACAGTTGGTTTCCACTGGAGCGGAGCATCGCGGCATGGAACTCAAGGTCAGCCTCATCGGCAACCTGGGGCAGAGAGCTGTTGTTGCGCATTTTCTCCACAATCATCTCCAGCTCGTAGATTTGGTTCGGAGTGATCCGTTTCACCACCAAGGGGATGCTGGCAAGCTCGATGACAATACGAGCTTCGATGGATTCATACAAGTTGAAATTGGAAACCTGATAATTGAATTTGATTGCATCGGAAATGACATCACTATCAAAGTGGTTGATGAACGTCCCACGACGCGGTGTTTTGGTGATGACACCCTGTTGCACCAATACATTCAACACATTCCTCACCTGATATCTGCTCACTTGGAATCTCTCAGCCAACTGTTCTTCGGTTTCCACGCGACTGCCCGGGCCATTGGTACTCTTCAGGATATAGGTTCGTATCTGTTCTTCCAATTGCATTTTCTTCTGCTTGTTATCCATCATCTCCACCCTACTTATGAATACATGCCTAACAGTGTATCACTACGCTTGGCATACTGCACAAAGGCATGTGCATAGACTTCCACCCACTCCTTGCATGGAACCACGGAGGATGACTGTACGGTATCCAGCATAGCCAATGATGTGGGGTCATTCAATGACAACTGCCCAATTCTCGCACAACCGTACGCAGAATCAATACGGGGAACCAAATGCAGCGTTGTGTTAAGCACCGAGCTCAAGATCTCCATGAGCAAAAGGTCTTTGGCCCCTCCTCCCACTACCATGATGTGTGGGGGAATCTCATCTTCCTTCATCAATGCAAGCAAGGCATCCTTGAGTGAGAAACAAACACCCTCCAACACAGCACGAGCCATATGAGAACGCTTGTGTAAGAATGAAAGCCCTGAGTAGGTTCCACGCAACGAGGCATTCCAGTAAGGAGTTCTCTCCCCATTGAGGTAGGGATGAAACAGAAGTCCTTCACAACCCGCAGGAGCCTTTTCCGCAAGCTCATCAAACTGCGCAAAGCCAGTTTCATCAAGGGGAAAACCTTGTTGCTCGGTTGCCCACCCAATTGCCGATCCCGCTGCATTGGTCCCCGCCTGTGAGTACCAGAGAGCATCAAGAGGAAAGGGGTAGGTCAGAAGGGATCGAATCTGCATCGGCTTTTCAGAGAGCTTATGAATACCTCCTGCAGTTCCAATACGAATCACTACATCACCAGCTTTCCGGGCCCCGGATCCATAGGTTTCCGTGGCACTATCGAGTGATCCATTCACCACTGCAGCCCCTTCTGGCAATCCTAGGAGCGTTGCCATCTCAGGGAGGAGTGTACCAACCACTTCACAGGGGCCCATGATGTGGGGAAGTTGGTTAGAGCTTAAGTCAAGATAGGAAAGCAACCGAGATGACCAGACATGCTCTTTGCAGTCATACAGCATGGATGACACTGCGGTTGCTGGGTCGGTTACCCACAAACCGGTCAGCCAGTGGAGCAGATAGTCCTTTGAAAAACACGCTCGCCTAACCTGTGCATAGAGCTCAGGCTCCCTCTCCTTCACCCAAAGAAAATGAGGAAGTGTCCAGGAGGTGGAAGGCCTATTTGCCGAGATTGCATAGATTTCATCCTCTGCTTGCAACAGCTCCTTCACTTGGTCAGTAGAACGCTGATCACTCCAAAGCATTGCTTTTCGCACCGGCTTGTCCTCTGAGTCCAGGAGCACTCCGATATGAGCAGCACTGGTGAAGCAAATGCTCCCCAGTGATGCCAGTGCTTTTTCGTGCATCTCAGAAAGTTCGGCCATTGCCTTGGTGAATGCAGTCAGCCAATCCTGGGGATCCTGTTCCATCCATCCCGCCTGTGGCGAATGGGTCGGATATCGTTGGGAGGCCACTCCCAAGGTACGCCCCTGCTCATCAAGCAGACATACCTTGATTGAACTGGTACCAAGATCAATGCCCAATGCTGGTTTGCTCATATGCGCTTTGCTACCTCAATCCCAGTAAACTTCTTTTCATGATTCTTCAATGCCGCAGACAAGACTCCCATATCATGGGAGACAAGGAAGAAGTCGATACCCTCATTCCACCAACTCTTCAACTCGTCCGGGGAACTGACTGCCAAGCCAATGGGTACATTCGCTTCCTTGCCTGCTGAAAGGACCCGGTGGATGAGATCATGCAACTCATGGCTCCGATTCGATTCTTTCAGTATATAGGATAAGTCACCCGAACCGATCAAACAACCGGTAATTCCAGGAACCGAAAGAATGCTCTGAGCATTCATTGCCGCCTCCGGTGTCTCAATCATCACGATGAGCGAAACCAGTGCGTTGAATTTTGAAAAATAGTCACTGCCGTAGAAGAAGGAGCCAAGACTCCCTTTTGAACGTGTTCCGACAGGAGGGTAATAAGTGGAAAGCACAGCCTGCCTCGCCTCCTCAGCCGACTGGACCATGGGTACGACAATTCCCATCGCCCCAGCGTCAAGATAGCTGTTGATCGTACCGGGTGTGTTATCGGAAACACGTGCAAAAGGAACCGGCCCATCACTGGAGGCAAGCGTGCGGATGGCTCCGGTAGCTGCTGTCTTGTCGAAATGACTATGAAGCAAATCGACCATGATGAAATCGAATGCTGTACCACTTACCATTTCAGCAACTCGTTCACTTCCCAAACAGATATCGAAACCGACTATCGGCCTATCGGATGCCAAGGATAACCCTTTCATGTTTTGACTCATCTAGTATATCTCCTAAATCTTAATCAACGAAATAACGCATTGGGAATTGCAAGTACGGTCTGTGGCACCAAGATGATGATGGCCAAGGCGACCAGCAGCAGGACTATCATAGGCCAGAGTTCCCGTAGTATTTTTTCAAAACTCAGCTTCTCAATCCCACAAACAGCAAGCAGTACCTGGCCAACAGGCGGAGTCGTATTGCCAATCATGGCATTGATGACAATGATCACGCCGAAATGGATTGGATCGAAACCAGATGCTGCAATGAGGGGCATCACCATCGGAACGAAGAGCATGATATTCACCGTGGGATCGGAGAGCATGCCCAAAATCAGGAACAGGATGTTGACACTGAGCATGATCAGCCAACGGTTGTTCCCTGAGAATGCCATCATCCCCTGGTAGATGATGTCCTGGAGGTTTTCTGCCGTCATGACAAAACTGAAGACTTTTGCAGCAGGCAGAAGAAGCAGGATTGAACCGCAGGTTGCAAACACTTGCTTCAAGCATTCGACGAAATCTTTCAATTTCATGGTTCTATAGAGAAAGAACCCGAGCATAAACGAGTAGAGAACAGCAAGCACCGAGGCTTCAGTTGTGGTAACAACACCAAGGTAGATGCCTCCGAGAAGGATCAGCGGGGTAAGCAAGGGAAAGAAGCCCTTGAGGAAAGCAAAGAACAGATCCCTGAGAAACACCCTGACACTGGTCATGGAATTCTTGGGATAGTGTCGCTTGAGGCTGATGACATACACATACACCATGAGCACAAGACCAATGATCAAACCTGGCAATACCCCACCGAAAAAGAGCTTTCCTACGGACACATTGGTGACCATGGCATACACCACCATGGGGATGCTGGGTGGAATGATCGGTCCAATGGTTGAGGATGCTATGGTCACCGATGCGCTGAACTCCTTGTCAAAGCCCTCGTCAACCATAGCTTGGTAACTCAAGCGGCCAATTCCACCCACATCAGCGACAGCTGAGCCTGACATACCGGCAAAGATGATACTGGTGACGACGTTCACATGACCCAGACCTCCTGGGATGTAGCCCACAAGTGAATTGCAGAAGCGGAAAATCTTGTCAGCAACCGAGGTCTTATTCATAACTTCGGCTGTCAGAATGAACATCGGGATGGCAATGAGGACAAAGTTGTCCAAGCCAGAAAACATCTGCATTGCCATGAACCCAAGGTCCATTCCCCTCATACCGATGTACAATAGTGAGGAGGAGATCATTGCAACACTGATGGGCATGCCAAACATAAAAAGCAGAGAGAATGAGAGGAGGAATATTGCCAGCAACATTACACACCCCCGTTTGCTTGGAGAGCATCGTGTTTGAGCAATGCCAAGCGCGTGAATTCCTCAATGACATTCACCAAGATGTGAATGCACATGAGCAGAAAGACGATTGGCATGATGACATAGACGTACTTCAAGGGGATACGCATCATGTTTGAGAGTTTCAGACGGCTGAGCATTCGCAGTGAGGGGGCGATGTACTGGAAGAAGACGACGACCATGATAAGATCCATGACCACCTTGATCCAAAGCTGTCCTCGTTTCGGGAGCAGCGAGACTATTGCGGTAACCCGGACATGCCCATCATTTCCCATTACATATGCTGCAGAGAGGAAACTCATCCAGATAAAGAGATAGTTGTTCAATTCATCCGAATAGTAGATAGGCTTGGAGAGTATGTAACGGAAAAAGATGTTCAAGAGCATCATGACAAGCATCACAGCCAGACAGGCTGATCCTATCAGCATCTCCCCTTTCTGCAGGATTCTACGCGCTTTACCGCACCCTTTCTGCAAAGTTGTGTAATACATAGGTATGGTTCCTTTTTGAAGAATGAGCAGGCAGCCTCCAATTTCTTGGGGAGGCTGCCAAGAGAAGCGTGTAATCAGTCGGGAATCTGCTGAATCTGATTATACAACTCAACCCAGGAAGGATTGCGCTCAAGAACCAGACCAACACGATCCCTGAAGGGCTTGGTATCAATCTTGTCAACAACCGTCATACCAGCTTTCTTCACTTCATCAATGAGAGCGTTCTCATTGTCGCGCACAATTTGGTCAATGCGATCGGCTTCGAACCGGAACACTTCCTCTACAATCTCTTGATCTTCGGCGGAGAGCGAATTCCAGGTCTGTTCACTCATGATGGTACCGGCCACAGCAAGCATGTGCTGGGTAATCATCAGGTATTTCTGCACTTCGTAGAACTTCATCGTGACTATCTGTGTCAACGGATTTTCCTGTGCATCAACAACGCCTGCCTGCAATCCCATATACACATCACCGATGGGCAAGGATGTCCCGATTGCGTTGAAGACTGTGGCGATCTCGCTATAAGGCGGGAAGTTGACGACGCGAAGTTTCAGTTTCTGGAAGTCCTCAAGCTTGGTAAGCGGCCGGTTTCCGGTCATGTTCCTGAATCCGAAATTGTACAGGTCAAGCTGCTTCACTCCGACAGCCTTACTGATATCATCTTTCAGGTTCTCGTACAAATCGCTGTTCTTGAAATTGGTCCAGTGACCATAGCTTCTGAATACATAGGGTCCCAGAAGCACCCCAGACTTAGGAAGGTACTCCGATGCGCTGTCCAGCGGAGCCATATCCAACTGCCCCATGATTACCGCCTGCACTGCATCGTTGTAGTTTGCATAAGTTCCATTAGGGTAGATGTTCAGCTCAAGCCTTCCTCCACTCTTCTCTTTCAGTTGCTCATTCGCTTCAAGCAATGCGATATGTACCGGGTGGTTTGTTGCAAAGACATGGGCAATGGAAAGCTTTCGTGCTGGCTTTTCAGCTGTTTCAGTGCTTCCTGCAGCAAAGATGATACCAGAAGTGAAGACAAGCACGAGCATGATTGCCAATGCTCCTTTGAATCCTTTCTTCTTCATGTGACACTCCTTTTGTGTGGTTCTGAACTAATTGTTCACCATTCATTCGGAATTGTAAACAATTTATTTTCAGTTGTCAAACTTTTTATTTCATTATTTATAGTGATTTATAAATCACTAAAACCAATACTATCTGTACCTAAGGAAAGTAATTCTAGTTTTATTGCATAAATACAATTTAATTGTCGACAATTAAAACCCCAAAGAGCACCGTACTATACTCTTCTCTTGCAAGCACTTCAGAACTGTCTTGGAATGTAAACCCCAATACGTTCGAGACAATTGACTACCCCATAGAACGAGGCCTGGAAACCAGGCCTCACATCATATGATAGTTTGTTCGAACCATACTCTTAGGAATTCAGCAACTGACCAATGAGAGCCTTTCGCTTCTTCTCCGCTGTTTGTTGCTGTGCCATGATGCCACCAAACCACGCAACAGACTCATCCAAATGCTGATGTGCCTCATCCAGCATCGTTTGCATGGCACGTGCACTCGTACCTCCCTCAACATCCCGCTTTGCTACGAATGCGAGAGGATCGAGACTCTCCCTTATCGGTGTGAAGTCGAGCGTAAACGCTTTTCCCATCACCTGCTCATAGACTTCGGCAAAGAAGGACTCGTCCAACATTTTCAGGTTCAGGTTCTGCTTGCCAGCTTCCTTGACCAACGTTGCAACCAGATGATGAGCCTTCCTGAAAGGGATCTGGTAAGCTCGGTAGAGCTGATCGGCCATCTCCGTCACTACAGAAAAGCTCTCATACGCACGATTGGTCAGTGTTTTCTCATCAACCTCAAGCGTCGCCAAAACAGCATTGAACAGACGATAGTTCATCGATAGAAGCTTGGTAGCCTGGGCCATCGGGTCCTCAGCATCCTCGTAATCGGAGATATCCCCATAGGGAGACTTCAGGAAACCCAACAGAATACTGTCCGCCAATCCCTTGGTAAGGGAAAGGCTCGACCTCAAATGTTCCAAGGCGATGGGATTACGTTTCTGCGGCATGATGGAACTGGTGGAAATATATCCATCCGCCACCTTGATCATATGAAGCTCTTCTGTTGCCCAGAGCGTCATATCGGTCACCACCCTTCCCAAGTTCAAAGCTGCCAGACTCATTGCCGAGGCTGTCTCAGTGAAAAAATCACTGTTACCGATGGCGTCATAGGCATTGCTGATATAGTCATCACAACCGATGAGTTCGCTGACCATAGCCCTGTCCAGCGGAAAACCGCTGGTATTGATGGCAGCAGCACCCATCGGAGAGCGATTCACCTGAAGGTAGGCAGATCGCAAACGCTGCTCATCCCGCTGCAACATATCGAACACTCCCAGAAAATAGTGACCAAGAACACTTGGCTGGGCATGCTGGGTGTGCGTATGGACGACGTAAAGCGTCTCTTTGTGCTGCTGGGCAAACTTCAAGACTGTGTTCTCTACCGTGATGAGCTGCTCAAGCAGATGCTGCAGGTCTTCCCTGATCACCATATGGGAAAGGCAAAGACACATATCATTTCTGCTTCTTCCAAGGTGCAAGTTGCCACCAAGCCCTTCGGTCCTCTGAATGAGTTCTGCTTCGATCTCGAAGAACAAGTCCTCGTACTGGCCAGTATAGGATTTCTCCTTGTACGAAGCGTAGTCGATCGCCTCAAGCTCGCGCATGATGATCTTTCCCTGCTCCTCATCCACAATCTTCTGCTTGATGAGCATGAGTAGATGAGCTTCATTGATGGAGAGCATATGGCCGATCATCGTGCTCTTTGCCCGGTCATATCCAGGTTGCAGCTCCATGGCTACCAATGCTTTTCCAGGATAGGAAGTTCCTTCCTGCATCTGTACCTGTCGCTTCACCTCGGCAAAAGTCTGTGGAAGTTTCATATGATCTGCTCCTCTCTATTGGTCCATCACTGATCCATCAGCATGGAGTCGTGTGGTGTATGCCCGAGGTACATAAGGGAAACGTTCTTCGGCATCCGGATACAACTCCACCCCAATTCCAGGAGCAGTCGGTACGGAGAGATATCCGTTTTTCAGGACAAGTGAACTCTTCACGATACCTGCCTTGGGCAGTGCATCCTCACCAAGAGGAAACTCCTGAATGGCAAAATTGGGAATTGAGGCTGCCAGTTGCACACACGCTGCCGTACTCACCGGGCTGAGCGGGTTGTGCGGGATGACCTGTACCCCAAATCCTTCAGCAACCGCAGCAATTTTCTTTGCATGGGTAAGTCCTCCGCACATGCACACATCGGGGCGTATGAAATGGCAAGCCCTTCGCTCAAGCAGCATGGTAAATTCCTCAATGGTATGGAGCCGCTCTCCGGTAGCAATGGAAATGGGAATGGCATGCTGTACCTGGGCCATAAGGTCAAAACTGTCTGGGCGTACCGGGTCCTCGTAGAACATAGGACGATACTGCTCAATCCCCTTGGCCAGTGCAATTGCCTCATGCAAGGGAAGCTGGCGATGGATCTCAATACAGAGATCGACATCATTGCCAACCGCCTCTCGGTACTGACGCACACTCTCGATTGCGCGCTCTATCTTGCTTGCATAAGAGGATTGATAGCGCATCTCGCGAGGCTCATCAGCAAAAGGAGTCAAATGCCCTATCGCCGTAAACCCTTGTTTCTTCGCCTCAATGCAACCCTGCACCAGTTCAGATCGATCCTTACCAAAAACATGGTAGTACACGCGCACAGCATCTCGTGTCTTGCCACCCATCAGCTGATAACAAGGAACACCAAAATACTTGCCGGCAATATCCCAGAGAGCTATATCTATGGCCGAGAGTGCTCCCATGATTGCGGCACCCCGAAAGTGATAACACCGGTAGAGATACTGCCAGTGGTGTTCCCTCAACAGCGGATCTTTTCCCAGCAGGTATCGTTTGAAGGTCTCAACCGCTTGGGCGGATGCCTCAAGGAAAGCCCACGAGCCAGATTCTCCCAGCCCGGTGATTCCCTCATCGGTATGGATTTCTACGAACATGAATGCATCGATCAATTTGGTCTGGATATCAGTAATTTTCATAGGGTTTACGCCTTCACCGCACCGGAGGTCAGGCCCCCGACGAGGTATTTTTGTGCAAAGAGTGCAAAGAAGAATGAGGGAATACACACCACCAGGGAAGCAGCAAGGACATCCCCTTGCATCATGCTGTCACGGGAGGCAAAATCGGCGATTACCACCGGAAGTGTCTTCTTTGCCTCATCGATGAGCAGGGTATTCGCCAATAGGAAGTTGTTCCAGATCCCAATGAACGTCATGACTCCAGAGGCGGCAAGCCCCGGCAAGGCAACAGGCAGGAAGACATACCAGAGGGTACTGAGTCTTCTCAGTCCGTCGATTTCGGCAGCATCAACCAAGTCTTTGGGAATCGTGGCAAAGTAGGACTGCATCGTCCAGATGCAAATGGGAAGCTCAAAGGCGATGTAGCAGAGGATAAGGCCACTATAGGTATTGATCAGTCCAGCCTTCGACATCAGCAGGTAAATGGGGATGATGATCAGGATCTGCGGAAACATATAGACGAAAAGCACCAGCTTGGAGAAGCTCTCCTTCATTTTGTACCGATACGCGGTATAGCTGAATGCAGCAAAACAGGCTACGAAAAGAGTAAGGAAGGTAGAGCCGAGGGAGAGAAACACACTGTTTGCCAGAAAGCGCCCAATACCGAACTGGGAGAAGACTTTCTTCACGAAATAGAGTGAAAAACTACGGGGAAATAGCGTAGGCGGGATACTGATAATAGTCTGGGGACTTTGCAATGCGCTGATCACCAACCAATAGATTGGGAATAGGATGAAGATCATCGACAGGATTGCCAAGCTGTGCACGAGAATGCTCTCATTGCGTCTTCTTCTGTTCTTGTTCATATTCTCTTCCTAATTGTAGATTTTCTCTTGATACTTCTTCAGCCTGAAGTAACAGACTGAGAACACGACGAGTATGAGGAAGAGTACGATGGTAATGGCAGAGCCTTCACCCATACGATAACTTGAGAAAGCCTTCCTGAACGCGTAAATGGGAGTGGTTTGCGTTGATTCGGAAGGACCACCACCGGTCATGACCCAAGGAAGGTCGAAGAAGTTGAAAGTCCAGACGAAACGTAGGATTCCCGACACCATGACCACAGGCATCAAGAGCGGAAGGGTGATCTTCCTGAAGCGGTACCAAGCGTTCGCCCCGTCAACCTGTGCTGACTCATACAAGTCAGCAGGAATTCCCTGCAATCCTGCAAGAAACATCGTTATCATCAATGGGGTTCCTCTCCATACGTTTGCAATGATAAGGAGGAACATGGCACTACCCTGCTGGGCAATCCAAGCTTTTGGGGAGGCAATGATGCCAAGGTCGACCAACATATAGTTGATGATTCCGTAGAGATCGTGGAACATCCAACGGAAAATCATTGCCACGGCAACCGTGGGAATGAGCCAGGGAGTAATTGCAAGGCCTCGAAACAGCATTTTCCAACGAAGCAATGGATGATTGAGCAGCGATGCCATTGCGAGGCCAAGAATAATTTGCGGAAACAAGGAACCGAACGTGAAAACCAGCGAACGTCCCAAAGACTGCCAGAACTTGACATCCCTGAACAAGTCGACATAGTTCTTGAGCCCTACCAGGGACACCTTTGCAAGGGTTGGCCGATAATTGGTAAAACTCATCTGCAAGGCATATACCATCGGGTATATCACTATGGCGAGAATAATCAGAATAGCCGGGGCATACAGCAGGATTCCGACAAGAGCCTGCCTATTTGCCATCGAATGTCTTGGGATCGTCCGCATCGTTCTCATGTATCCATCCTTTCTGTGAAACCTAGAGCAATGCCTTCAAATCTGCGATCAGCTGATCTGCAGCCTGATTGGCATTGATACCCTTGATCAACATATTCGCCAGCGGGTTGCCCAGAAGCGATTTCGATTCCACTTCTCCAGCAGCAGGGAAGGGGCCGTTTGCCATGGTCAAGCCGGTAGCATCCTTGAGGATACTCAGGGCCATTTCAGGTACCATACCCTTCAGCTCGGCAGGAAGCTTATCCTGGTAACTCTTGGAGTTGAACAGCTCAGCTTTCGCAGGGAACATTGCATACGGATAGCTTGCAAAGAAGTCAACCATCCGCTCTCCCGTGTAGATATATTTGATATAATCACTTGCAAGAGCCTTGTTGCCTTTCTCAGCAATAGACAAACCGACCCAACCGGTTCCACCACCACCCTGCTTGGCTTTGGGCATCTCAAAGAATGCCATATCATCCATTGCCTCAGGAGCCATAGCCTTCACATTGTAGTAGATCTCAGGGGTGTCGATTCTGCTCATGATGGCACCGGTTGCAACCAACTCGCGGACGTTGGCCTGGGTGTAGCTGACAATACCAGCAGGTGAGCAGTCGCGCACCAACTTGTACAAGTAGTCATACGTCCAAACGATGGCCTTATAATCTTCATCACTGACATCCACAATCCAATCACCCTTTGCATTCTGGTTCACCAGGTCCACGCCTTGTGTCTGTAGGATGGACCACACGGTTTTCCAGCCATGAAGGTCACCAAGGGGAAGTCCAAACCCATAGCGGTTGTTCGCGGGATCTGTCACGGCCTTGCACATTTCATAGTACTCTTCCCAAGTGGTGGGGAGTTTGGTGATGCCTGCGTCAGCAAGCCAACTCTTCCGGTAGTATGCAACATACGGGGTTACATAGAGAGGAACGGAGTACATTCCACCATCCTCTGCAGAGCCCAATACGGACAAAGAGGTTCCTAGGAAAGCATCTTTCCCACCAACCTGGTCAACCACACTGCTGAGCTCCATCAGCCCACCGGTTGCCGACAAGGTTTGGGGATATCCATTTCCGGTTACCATGATATCAGGGGGATTCCCTGCCATGATGGATGCCATGATCTTGTCCATTGCTCCTGACCAAGGCATCAAGGTGATCTCAACAGTCACACCTGGACGATCTTTTTCATAGGCACGGGCAAGATTCTCAAACTCCACCGCTCGTTCCTTTTGGGTAAGCGTCGACCAAATTGTCAGTTTACCGGTCAACTGGGCAGCTGGCTCCTGCTTGGCAGCTTCTTGGGTTCCTGCTGCGAACAACATCGCAGAACCAAGGGCCATAAGCACCAAAGCAACAATAATGACTCGTTTCATATAGGTCTCCTTTTTTTATGCGGAAAAACCGCAATTTACCGTGAACTATAGGTTTTGAACTGCTCCATCCGTTCAAACCGCAAATCAACACCAAACCCCGGTTCCTGAGAGGGTGTGACATTGCCCTGTCCATCCAATTTCATGGATGAGGAGAACATTGCCTCTTTCAGAGCATTGGTATTGTTGTCGTAGTACTCAACGATCAAGCCATTGGGGATTGAACGCACCAACTGTGCGTGGATCTCCTGATCCCCATGGGGAGCGACGAGTACGTTGTAGGCCATAGCCAAGTCGGCGACTTTCTTCCATTCGGTAATCCCGCCCAGTACCTGGGCATCGGCATTGTAGATATGAGCTGCATGGGCATCCATCAATTGCTTGAATCCCCAGCGGGTATACTCGTTCTCTCCAATTGCTATCGGGGTATCCAGCTTCCTGCAAAGTTCTGCGCACCCTTCAATATCATCCGGAGATAGCGGCTCTTCAAACCAGTAGATATCGCGTTTGTCGAGCTCCCGACCCATTTTCAAGGCATCAATACGGTTGTAGGCATTGTTCGCGTCAACGAGAATCTTCACCTCTTTGCCGACAACTTCCCGGACGACCTCGATACGCTCGATGTCCTTCTCCAGGGAGGCTCCGCCGATTTTCATCTTCACCGCCTTGGCCCCGGAAGCGAGATTTGCCTCCATCTCCTTTCTCAAGCCTGTATGATCCTTGCCCATCTCATAATATCCACCCGCAATATAAGCAGGCACCGTTTCACGAAAACCTCCCAGAAGCTGGCCAACAGAACGGCCACTGGATTTCCCTTTGATATCCCAAAGAGCAATATCAACAGCGCTTATAGCCCTGGTCTCAAAGCCCTTCCTCCCATAGACTTTCGGCAGGTACATCTTTTCCCAAATCCGCTCGACATTGAAGGGATCTTCTCCTATGATACGATCTTTCAGACTGAGCAAGGTATCCACCACTACGTTCGTCCCATGAGCCCATCCATGTCCCTCAATGCCAACATCAGTGTTGATGCTGATGAATACAATATCTGTTGAAGCATAGGAATACTTCCCGTTTGCAATGGGAGTCGGATGCTTTGCCGAATACGATCTGACGGTGCAGTCTGTGATTTTCATAGGGAAATACCTCATAAATGCAATCTGAGTTTTTGCTGTATACAACTAATACTATGCTTGTATTTTTCTGGATGTCAAATGTTTTCTCTTTGTACCAAGTCAATTCTCAGTACATCCATTACAAAAGAAACAATGTGTACACATCTTGTATTTTTACTCTTGCATTTCATCTTTTCCTCGTGCATCCTATCGGGTGGAAGAGGAGTGATGCTTCGATGAAAAAGCAAAAGCTAAGTGACAGTGCCTATCAGGGAATCAAGAAACTCATAAAAGAACAGGTATTCAAGCCTGGCGACCCTCTTCCGGAAAATGTGCTTTCTGCGACCTTGAATATGAGTCGAACTCCTATCAGGGAAGCTTTGCATAAGCTGGAGGATGAGCAGGTTGTCATCATCCGACCTCGCTTGGGAGCTTTTGTAGCCTCCGTCGACTTTGCCCAACTGTGCAGCCTCTACGAAACACGGGAAGCTGTGGAAGGGATGATGGCGAATATCTGCTGCAAGCCACATATCAGCACAAAACCTTTTATTGAGATGCGTGAGGAACTCAAGCAAATCATGACCATCGAGAATTTCCAGGAGAGGGAAACCGCGATGCATGCATTCGGAGCAAAGTTCATCAGAGCCTTACGGGAAAACTGCGAGAACCCCATGTTGGCAAAATATTCGAGCTCCATCACCACCTTGGTCGAAAACTTCAGCAAGGTAACCCATAGCATCCCACTCTTTCCTGATGAATCAGCACCGGAGAGAATGGAAATCCTGGATGCCATCATCGCCAAGGATGCAAAAAGAGCAGAAGAAAAAGCTCGTGCCCATGCTCAGTATTGTTTCGTGAGAATCATGAGTTCGGCAACACAGAGAAACGGCTACTAAGCACCCTCTTTCTCATCACCAACATCCCCGCAATCACAATGACGCTTCCGGCCATCATGATGTAAGGGGATACCCAATGAATAAATCAAACGTTGCAGGATGATCCTGCAGCGTTTGTTTTTGATGAGATGGTTATGACAACCAGCACCCCAAGCCAATATCTTGTTCGTTGATGTTCTTTTGGGATCAGGCAATCACTCCCATTCAGCACATACATCCGTATCAAGCGGATAGACCGGACGGGGTAGCTGGTGGTAGGGCAAGGAAGAGAGCACCTCGTTGGTGGAGCCGTCGGTCAGGGCCATCACCGAGTAGCGGCTGATCGCCCGGATCTCCGGCTCAAGATACCCCAGCTTCACCACGATCAGGAGCCGCTCTTCGGGAATCACCGACACGGCTCTCATCATCTCGGGGTCGTAGGCACCCACATGCTTGCTGGTGACCACCACATCAATGCCTCCGGTATGGATGAGGGCAAGGTCAACCTTGTTCCCATCCCAGTCAAGCTTCAGCGCCTTGACGGTCATCTTCCCCACCACCGGTGTGCTCTTCTGCGTATCGAAGGCTGCACCAAGCGAGCCGGAGAAGGAAGCATTAATCCCTTCTGCAAAAGCACGCTCAACCAAGGCAGGGTCATAGAAGCACTGGTAGAGCGCTGGAGGAGTAAGCGAGGAAGCCTTGGGGTCTGCGAGCATGAGCTTGAGAAAGTTGGTGACATCGCCGCTGGAACCTGCAGTGGGGTTGTCCCCACTGTCGCTGATCACCACCGGAGCGCTGTC
Organism: uncultured Sphaerochaeta sp.; assembly: GCF_963667405.1. Classification (NCBI taxonomy): domain Bacteria; kingdom Pseudomonadati; phylum Spirochaetota; class Spirochaetia; order Spirochaetales; family Sphaerochaetaceae; genus Sphaerochaeta; species uncultured Sphaerochaeta sp. The sequence continues at coordinate 2,689,144 of NZ_OY763408.1, forward strand.
CTTGGTACGGTTGAGGCATACCCTCAGCGCCTCCTTCGGCTCATGGGTCTCATTGTAGAAACAGAACTTCTGCCGGTTGTTCCAAAAACGCTTGGCAAGATCGAGGGCAAGATCCTTTGCCAGGTCTCTCCTCCCATCCGCCACCACCAAGGCAACGATGCTGTTCGGAGCGGCATCAGCCCAGGGGAAGCCCAGAAGGTAGGAAGCGGCCATGATGTGCTCACCCTTTTCCAACTCCTTCAGATCACGCATGAGGCTGAGCATCGGCTCGACGCTGGTCTCGCTCTGCTCCCCTGCCACGATCATGGGGATGCGCACCATCTCCATCACCGGCTTCGCACCCTGTTCCAGGGTCTGGATGATCATGCTTGCTGCATGCTTTCCGGTGGCAAAGGTATCGGTATGGGGGGCGCACTTGTAGCCGACAAAGCCATCGGCGGAGGCAAGCATGGCATCGGTGATGGTGGCATGCATATCCAGGGAGGTGATCAGGGGAACATTCGGCTGGATCTTCCTGATGGCGGAGAGCAGATCGCCCTCAGCCTCGCCCAACCCGTGCACACGCATCGAGCCATGGAGGGAGAGACAGATCGCATCGATCTTCCCAGCTTTCTTAAGAGCGGTGAGCAGCTCCTCTTTCAGCGTCTCATACACTTCCCGCTCCCACTCCCCGTTGGGGACTGCACGGGCGATGAGGGTCGGGATGACCTCATAGCCAGCCTCGAGCAGGGTGGAGACCACCCCGCCGATGCTGTCGTCCTGGATGGGGCTGAGCATCTCAGCACCCCGCCTGATGCGGATATCCTGCCAACCGGCAAGGATGGGGTTGAACGTATTGGACTCGTGGTGCATACCACCGACTACGACGCGTTTCATCTGGTTGGATCTCCTTATTCGATTGCGCTCTGCAAGAGCGAGCTCCACCGCCATGCACCCGAGGAGGTGTCCCCTACCTGGGGAATGCGGTAGAAGAGGGAGAGTACGTTGACCGCCGCCCCCTCGGAAGCATCATTATGCGCATTGGCATAGACCACCTTGTCGCGCACATCGTCGGACAGAAGCGTCTGCACCTCGGCAAAGTATTCGGTGAGGAAACCCCCAAGGTAGATGGTCTGGGGATCGAGTACCGAGGCGATGCTGCGGATGTTGGCAGCCAACTCGGAGAGCAGGGCGCGGCGCATGGAGGCATCCTTCTCCAGGTCCTCCAAGGCGGTGGCAAGCTGCCTGCCTTGCTCAGAGGGGTTCATCATCGCACTGACAAACTCCCCTGCCCGGCTTTCCGAACCGCGGTAGAGCGTGCCGCCGAAGACCAGGCCAAGCCCGATGCCGAAGGGAGAGACACCCTCAGGCACATGGGTGCGGGGATAGCGGCGTGCAAGCAGGTACAGGAAGTTGTCCCGCCGTTCCTCCGCTCCCTCAAAGAGGTAGCGCTGGACACAGCAGTTGGCATCGTTCTCCATGATGATGGGAAAGGAGAACGTCTTCTGGAAGAAAGCGGAGAAGTCCTGGCCCTTCAGGGCATGGGTCCAGCAATCCCTGACAGCCTGTGCGTTGCTCTCCACGATACCGGGAAGAGCAATACCCACTCCCAGGATGGGAAAACCATCACAGAAGGGGGAGATTTTGTCCACCACATCCTTGACCAAGTGCTCGAAGCGAGCTCTTGGCTCCAAGTCCCCAAGGGCAGGATACTCCACCCTCTGTGAGTAGAGCACCGCCCCCTTGGCATCGAGGACGGAGGCCCAGCCACAGTCGGCAAGCAACTCCAGCCCGATGACACGGAAAATATCCCGGTTGAGCTCAAGCATGACTGCCCTGCGGCCAAGGGTGGTGGTCTTGCCCGTCTCAGGTTCCTCAAGACTCTCGCGCACCAAGCCCGCCTCGATGAGGCGGTTGATATTGTAGGTGACCGTAGAGGGCTGCAAGCCCAGTTCACGGGCGATGGCGACACGCGTCGTTGATCCCTTGCGCAGGAGGCGCAGGACCAAGAGTGCGTTTGCCAGCTTCTGGTACTGGCTGTTGCCCACCACCTTCCTCATCAGGACCTCACCTTGCCCACCATATGCGAGACCCGGTTGGGGTCGGTGTGCTGGACCATGAACTCAGGCTGGCGCAAGAGGCCACCCATGTAGATATGGTCGGGTCGGTACTCCATCATGCTCTGGTACTCACGATGGAGGTACATGTGATACTCCTTGGCCTGGAGGGTCTGGTGGATGCGCTCGATATTGCGCTCGTTGATACCGGCTCCCGGCATGATCACAATCTTGTCGCCATAGCGCTTGAGCAAGTCTGCAAGCAGGTCCAGTCCTTCGGGGACGGAGGCTTCCAGACCGCTGGTCAGGATGCGGTCGACACCGAGCTCGATGAGATCCTCAATGGCCTTGTACGGGTCGCGTGTCATGTCGAAGGCACGATGGAAGGTAACCGGCAAGGGACGGGCGGCATCAAGGAAGGCACGGCTTCGTTCCTTGTCGATCTCCCCTTCTGGGGTGAGGATACCGAAGACCAGGGCATTGGCCCCTGCTTCGCGAAAGAGACGGGCATCGGCAAGCATGGTCTCGAACTCCACATCCGAGTAGCAGAAGTCGCCTCCGCGCGGCCTGATCATGACATTGATGGGGATGGAAGTCTTCTCTTTTGCCACCAGGAAAGAACCCAGGGTGGGGGTGAGGCCCCCTTCGAAGAGATCGGAACAAAACTCCACCCTACTCGCACCACCTTGTTCGGCAGCGATGATGGATTGGACGGAATCGAGGCATATTTCGATGGTCACATCGTTTTCAAGCACAGTGTACACTCCTTCTGACATGGTAACATTATATCAAGGCTCATGGTGAGAAAATGTATCGGTTTACTCTTTCAGGGCCCCTTCTCCGAATCCCTTGATCACCGACTCATGGGCAACCAGGTAGAGAACGAACATTGGGATCGTTCCCACCACCAGGGCGGCGAACTGCAATCCGTAGTCCTCGTTGAGGCGGCCGGCAAAGGAGTTGATCGAAACCGGAAGGCTTCGCATGTTCTCCCCGCTGGTCAGGGTGAAGACCATCAGAAACTCATTCCAGTTCCCCAGAAAGTTCAGGATGGCCATGGTGGCAAGCACCGGGGTGGAGACAATGAGGACGATCTTCCAGAAGATCTGGATATAGGAAGCTCCGTCAATGACGGCAGCCTCGATGAGGGCATCGGGGATGCCCCGGATATAGCTGGTGGAGAGCAGGACCGCCATCGGCAGGCCGAAGGCGATGTACGGCAGGATGACCCCCAGGCGGGTGTTGTAGAGACCCACGCTGGTTTCCATGATGAACAGCGGGGTGATGACCGAGTTCACCGTGATCAGGAGGCCGAGGGTGAAAAGACCGAAGTAGGCGCTGCTGCTTTTAAAGCCGAACTTGGTAAGGGCAAACCCTGCGGCCAAGGCAAGCAGGACGGTGCTGACGGTACTCAGGCCCGAGTAGAAGATGCTGTTGAGGAACGAGACGACCAGGTTCCCGTATTGGAAGGCCTTCTGATAGTTCTCCCAGGTGGGGGCGGTGGGAAGGCGCAGGGGGTGCAGCATGATCTCACCCATCGGCTTGAATGAGGAGTAGAGCATCCAGACCACCGGCAGGACGGTGACCAGGGTGAACAGGATGAGCAGGATATAGGAGATGATGGTCCAGTTTTTGGATATGGTTTGGGTTCTTCCTGACATCGTTTTCTCCTACTCAAACTTCTTCTGGGCCTTGGCGTAGATTCCCCGTACCAGGGAGATCAGGCCGACGCTCAGGATGACGATGATGATCGATACCGCACTGCCCTTTCCGTAGTTGTGGAAGGTAAAGGTGTGCTGGTAGAGGTAGAGGGCCATGACGTAGGTGTAGTTGACCGGCCCTCCTGCGGTCATGGCATAGACCAGGTCAAAGCTCTTCAGGCTCCCGCTGATGGCAAGCACCGAGCAGGTGAAGATGACCGGGCTGAGGGCCGGAAGCACGATCTTGGTGATAATCGTCGTCTCCTTCGCCCCATCGATGACCGCTGCCTCAAAAACCGAACTGGGGATGCGCTGCAAATTGGCCAGAAAGATGACCATGTACAGGCTGGTGTGTTGCCACAGCAGCACCACCAGCACCGGCAGCATGGCAAACTTCTCGCTTTCGAAAATCCTGACGACGTAGTCGGGATTGGAGGTGATCATACGGACAAAGGTGGTGTAGATGCCAACCGGGCTGAAAACGCGGTTCCACAACAGGGCGATGACCACCGAGCTGATGGTGATGGGAAGGAAGATCATGAACTCGAAGAACTTGGTACCCTTCACCCATTTGCGGTGCAAGAGGTACGCGAGCAGGATGCCCAGCGGGATCTGTCCGAGGACGCTGATGAGCATGATCTGGATGTTGTTCCAGAGGGAGCGATGAAACACGGGGTCACTGAGGATGTCCACATAGTTCCCAAGTCCGATGAAGCCGGTCATGCGGAAGCGTCTCCACTCCGTAAAAGACAGTCCCAGGCTCATGAAGATCGGGAAAATGATGATCGCCAGATAGATGAGCAACGCGGGCAGCAGCAGTACATAGTAGCTCGAGCGTTTGTTCAGTCTTGGCATGCTGGACTCCTCCTAGGTCAGAATGATCGTGCCGGTAGGCCGAAAGCGTACCGGCACGAGAAACATCAGTCGCGGTTTGAATCGTTCTTGGCGACCCAGGCTTCGTACTTGGCTGCGATATCCTTGGGATTGCCGCTGCCCATCATCATGGCCTGCAGGTCGGTGTTGAGCAGGTTCACGCCCTCTCCGTCCATGATGGAGTCGAAGACGTACCCCATGGGATAGGTGGCGCTGAACTGGACGAACTTGCCCTGCATGACATCGACGGCAAACTTGTTGAGGTCGAGGTTGTAGGAGGGCACTTCACCGAACTGTGCGCGGATGGAAGCACCTTCTTCCCCTGCATAGAACTTCACGAAGGCAAGTGCTGCGTCAAGCTTGGCCTGGTCCTTCTCCACTGCCTTGGCGATGCCGAAGCCTTCGGAGGCAACTGCACTGCTGGTGTTGTGGTAGTTCTCGCCGGGAAGGGCGGGGAAGACACGCATGTCGATGGCCTTGCGCTGCTCTTCAGGGAGCTGGCTGTCCATGGCACTGGTTCTCCATGCTGCATCGATGAGGTAGACGGACTTCTGCTGGTAGAACTCCTGGTCAGCTTCGGTGTTGGACATCTGGTTCACGCCGGGGGAGAAGAGGCCTTCCTTGCTCATGGCCTGGATGACTTCCAAGGCTTTGACGAAGGGCTCCTCGGTGAAGGAAGCTTCACCCTTGGCAGCCTTGAGGATCCATTCACGTCCTCCGAAGCGCTCGATGAAGGTACCCAGCAGCCAAGAGTTGACTACCCAGGGGTCCTTGTTGCCCATGCTCATGGGATAGTAGCCAGCTGCACGGATGGTCGGGATCTGGGCAACGAGTTGCTCGAAGGTCTCGGGGTAGCTCAGGCCAAGCTTGTCCAGGATAGCGGTGTTGGCGTAGATGCTGTGGCAGACGGCGAAGGAGGGGGGAACCATGTAGAGAGCACCGGCCGAACCCTGGGGAAGCCAGGTTGCAGAGGCGAACTGGCCCTTGAAGGCATCGTCAAGGTACGGGGTGAGGTCCAAGGTAAGTCCGGTCTCGGTCACATAGGCGGTTCTTGCGCCACCGTAACAGGTGAAGAGATCGGGGATCTTCTTGGATGCTGCCATGGACTGGAACTTCTGGTGGAAGGCTTCCCCACTGGCATACTCGATGTCGAGCTGGATGTTGGGGTACTTCTCGGCGAATGCAGCCATGACGGCGTTGTGTCCGGCGTACTGGTCGTTTGCGGGATCGATCTGCATGTAGGCGGTAAGCACTACCTTGCCGTCTTTTGCAGCTTCTTTGGTTCCTGCTGCAGTGACAAAGGACATGCTGAGTACAAGCACAAGGGCGAACAATGCAACTTTCTTCATGTACAACTCCTTTTTTTCATTCAATGAATTAATTATCTATCCGAAAATCCATTTTTGTCAAGATTTTTTGGAAAGTTCTGGAAAAAGAGTGAAATTGAAGACGAAGAAGCAATCTATTCAATGAGAAAAACTCGGTAAAATGCCAACGTAATGACAAATTATCCGGATAAAACGTCATTGTGTTCGCATTTCATTGACTTTTCACTTCCTTGCACTATACTCATCCTATGGAATACCTGCACAGGCATATACACGACAACATGCTCAAGCAATTGGGAAAAGGAAAAGCAATCCTACTCTTGGGTGCTAGACAAACAGGAAAGACTACCCTGATCAGAAACCTTATCAAGGAGGAGAACCTTGATGTGGTATATCTTACAGGGGATGATGATTTTGATGTAGAGCTTTTTGCCACTCCACGTCGAGATATGTGGAACCAGATTCTTGGATCCAAGAAGGCAGTATTCATCGATGAGGCACAGCGGATTACCCATATCGGGCGAAGTATCAAACTGTTGCTGGACCAGAGAACCGATGTCCAAGTGTTTCTTAGTGGTTCATCTTCCTTCCAATTGGCTAATCTCCTCGAAGAACCTCTGACCGGGAGAAAGTATGAGTACTTATTGTACCCCTTGAGTTTCAGCGAATTGAGTGCCCATCATGGTGTCTTGGAAGAGCGTAAGTTGCTGGAAAGTCGATTGCTGTATGGCTCATATCCCCAGATTATTACCGATCTTTCCCATGCTCAGGAGAACCTTGAGCAATTGAGTGACAGTTACCTGTATCGCGATCTTCTCTCATATGAGGGCATTCGCAAACCGAAACTCCTTGAGGACCTGCTCAAGGCTTTGGCATATCAGGTAGGAAATGAAGTCACTCCCTCTGAATTGGCTTCCTTGCTCGGGGTTTCCAGAGGAACGGTCGAAAGCTACCTAAGCTTGCTTGAACAAGCCCAGATTGTGTTCTGCCTCCAGGCATTCAGCACAAACCAACGAAACGAGATCAAGAAAGGACGCAAATACTACTTCTGGGATACGGGTATCCGCAATGCAGTGATTCGTGGCTTCGACCCGATCGCCAGCCGCCCCGATGTGGGTGCTTTGTGGGAGAATTACCTCATTGCGGAAAGAAGAAAGCTCTTGATGTATCGTGGATCTGGTGAGCAGTTTTTCTGGAGAACGACAGATCAGATGGTAGTTGATTATATTGAGAGAACATTCTCCAAGCTCTCTGCATACGAATGCAAATGGAACGATAAAAAGCAAAGCAGGGTCACAAAAGCATTCAGCAACCGTTATCCCGAGGCAAGCCTTGCCACCATTACCCCTGCCACCTATGCACAGTTTCTTGGTGAAGAGGAATCGGATTCCGGCAGATAAAGCAGAGAGCGAGACATCACTCCCGCTTCTTGGGAAGGGACCCTGGATCCTTGCTGGAGGTCTAGGGATGCAGGACAAGGGATTTCTCTCCTTGGTATCTCCCTGCTCCGCCTCTGCAAAGGCAGTCTCAGAATCGCTTCTTCCCATTCCAGGGATCTTGTGGACTTTGTCCAGCTCCCTTGGTTTGTTGGCCTCATTTCACCACAGTGGTATGAGGAAAGTATGAAGAGAGTGCAAATATTCTGATAAGTTCCTCAGAATATTCGAGTGTTTGTAAAGTCAGATTGCGAGTATTTGTAAAATCCGATACTTCTGGATGCTACTTTTCAAACTTCTCGCTGATGACATGACTCGCAGTACGCCGGATATGGCGGATGATGGCCTGCTCAGCCCCATCTGCATCACGTGCTTGCATCTGTCTGAGAATCTCATAGTGCTCTTTCATGCCCTGGATACGTTCCTCTGCTGTCTTGAGGGCAGACTTGCGGAACGAATATTCCACTGACACAACCTGATTGATGAGAGCAATGAGATAGTGGTTTCGCGAAGCATGTCGCAAACCCTTGTGGAACTCCGTATTGCAGGAAGCCATCGTCTCAATGTCACCGGCCTCTGCGGCAGCAGTGCTTTTCTGCAACAACTGTTCCAACGCTTCCAGCTGTTCATCGGTGATGATCTTCGTGGCAAGATAGACCGCCACCCCCTCCAAGGAGGCACGGATATACTCAATGTTCTGCAGGTTGTCGCGGGCAAGGCTGCTGATGATCGTTCCCGAACGGGGAACCACCACCAGCAGGCCCTCGGCCTGCAAAATCTTGAACGCTTCCTTTACCGGGGTTGCACTGACCCCAAGGACCTTGCACAGGGAGTTGACGGAAATCTTCTGACCAGCACGAAACTCACCGCTAAGAATACCCTTGCGAATCTCATCGGCAACCTGGGCTGACATCGGCACGGACATTTCAATCTTCTTCATTCCAACTCCCCATCTTCCTAGACAAAGCGCCTTTGGTGCATAGTGCCTATCTTCATAGGCACCAAACACATACAGACTGCTGTACCAAAGTACGGCATTTCAGTGCCACGAGCAAGACCCAAAACCCCCGAAAGAGCTATGGTTCTCCCCTTTCCTAGCGAAAATTCACCGGCCACGAGGGCTTCTTGCCACTGAGCACCTCGTCGATACCGATGGCAGCATGCAAGCTCATCCTTTCGATTGAATCCTTGGTCTGACCGGCACTGTGCGGCCCGACAATGACATTCTCAAGGGTCAGGAGCGGATTTGCAAGGTCAATCGGTTCCTGTTCAAAGCAATTGAGGCCTGCTCCGGCAAGCTTGCCAGCCTTCAGCGCATCGTACAGGTCCTGTTCCTCAATGATGCCCCCGCGGGCACAGTTGATGATGAAACCGGTTTCTTTCATCAGGGAAAGCAAGCGCTTGTCCACCCAGTGACGTGTCTCGCTGGTCAAGGGAACATGCAGGCTGACAACGTCGGCCTGGCTGAACACCTCTTCCACCGTATCCTTCATCGTGATGAACGCATGCTGCGAACCTGGTTTTGCATAGGCGTCATATGCAATAACCTCCATGCCGAATGCATGGGCATACTCGGCAACCCGACTGCCGATATTCCCGATACCCACCAAACCCAGCACCCGCTGGTTGATCTCCATCGCCTTGGTGGTGTCACGCACCTTGGTCCAGTTGCCCTTGCGCGTCTCACTGTCGAGACGGGCAAGATCGGTGGCAAGGGCAAGGATCAGGGTCATGGTATACTCGGCAACTGAAATCATGTTGGAGAGCGGGCCATTGGTGACCTGGATACCCAGCTCAGTGGCCTTCTTCACATCCAGCTTGTCCACACCCACCCCGTAATTGCCGATTACCTTGAGGTTCTTGGCTGCTTCGAGTACGTAGGCAGGACAGCCGACACTGCTGCGGGTCATCATTGCACTCGCATCGGCGATGTTCTTTGCCCAATCCTCGAAATTCTTGGAGGGAGCATAGACCACCTCGTAGCCCTTCTCCTTGAGGTAGTTGATTCCAGAGTCTGACACTTCCTGTCCAATGAATACTTTCAAACGTTCCATAGCTGTTTCCTTACATCTCTTTGATCAGGGAGAGATCGCCAGTCTGTGCACTGCGCAGGATCTTCTCCATGTACACATCAACATCCTTGCTCTCCATCGGGACGGGCATGTTCTTCAGCTTCATCGAAAGCTGAGGATCCTTTGCTGCAGCCAAAGCCCGCTGGATGTGAGCTTCCCCGAATCCCTTCAGTTCCCCAAGGGTGGTTGGGGCGTTGATGCTCTTGCCGTAGGCGATCATCGCCTTGGCCACAGCCTCACCAAGTGCCCTACCCTCAAGATCCTCTATCTGCTCATCAGTGTACCCATAGGTCCTGAACACCTTCCCCACCACCTTCAGCTGGGCCTCAATGGCCTTGGAGAAGAAGACCGCATAGTACGGGTTCATGATACCACAGGCAGTCCCATGACCGGTGACATCGACAAGGGAGAAACTGGTCAGGTGGGCACCACTGGTGCCTCCGATCATGATGGCGTAGCCGCCAAGGTCGGTGGCAAGACCGATGGCCTCACGTGCCTTGCTGTTCGTCGGATCGGAGACGAGCACCTTGGCATACTCAGCACACAGGCTGATCGCACACTCGGCAAGCTCCTGTGCCTTTGCATAGGTCTCACCCTTCGCCCCGCAGAACACCTCAAAGGTATGGGCGATGGCATCGAGAGCACCATCAATGGTCACCGAAAGGGGCATTGAGGCAGTCACCGAATAATCGAATAAGCTTGAAGTGGGAACGACAGCCATATCAACGATGAGCTTCTTCTGTCCGATCACCGGATCGGTGATGTTGCTGTACTTGGTCAGATGGGCCCCGCTGGAAGCGGAGGTCTGCACCGCTACCAAGGGAATCATGGAGAGCCCGGTCTGCTTGAGCGCCTCGCTTACGACACCGGTGCCGAAGTAGTGATCCACCTCAGGAGTTACCTGCTCACCCAACACAGCAAGAGCAATGGCACACTTGCAGGCGTCGATGGTGGAACCACCACCGACTGCAACCACGCAATCGGGTTTGGTGTGGAGGATGTATGTCTCAAGACGATAGACATCCTCCCTGGGGGCGTTGGGCTTGGCATCGGGGGCAACCACCGAACCGGCAAGTGTACAGCCAGCTTTCCCAAGGGAAGCGACTACTGCTTCGGTCACGGGCTTGAGATAGGTCATGTTGCCCACCACCAAGACACGTTTGCCATACTGCCCAGCCAAGGCCCCAACCTGATCCAAAACACCAAGGCCATGAACATACGAACTTCCCTTCCAATCCTGTAGCAGTGCATACGCACGCTGAATCTGATCCATTCTCATTCTCCTCTCTCAGAGCCTCACCCGCAGGTAGGGCTCTATCTGCTCCATAAGGAAATCGAGATCCTTATGAGCCATTTCATCCATCATCGGCCAATTGAGCGGCCTGCAGCAGGTACTGGTGAACACCCCTCTT